>CAMCMB010000030.1 GCA_945875845.1 Pirellula staleyi DSM 6068 | reverse complement strand
CGAACGGTCGTGCAAATCGCAACCAACCATGATAACCTTAGACATAATTCGGCCCTCGTTGGAGAATGAAGTAATTTGGTATTCCCAACGAGTGTGCCGGATTTTTTTCTTGATGCAACCCTACATAGTTTCTCCGCGAAAGGTGCGTTCTCCTTGGGATTGGCTATGGTAACCCGACGCGTGACGGCTTGTTGCTTTAATGAAGTCGTTATTGGGTAAGGGCGGTAAGACGGACTTCCAAGTCCGTCAATGGGGAATTCGACGGACTTGGAAGTCCGTCGTACCACTAAAGCAACAAGCCCGTGAGCGAGGGATGGCAGTCGGCACTCGCTTACGCGCTCGGGTTTTCAAACTGCCGCCAAAAAGTAGTCGATCCGAAAATTCATCGCCTCTCCGCGAACGTTGCGTTCGCAACATGCTTGGCGTGCTAGAATTGGTGTTGAAGATTCGAACGCGATGAGCCACCCATCACGACGACTGCGCGGCAGATCCATTCCTACAAAGCCAAGTCAGCCAATAGCAAATCGAGTCCAAAGAAGTCCGCGAAATCCAAAGTGCGAACGACGAACTCATAATGGCCAGACATTTTCACTTCATCGCATCCTTGATGTTGACCACTGCTTCTGGCCAACTTATGGCGATCGCGCATGCCCAAGAAAATGGGAGCAATCGGGTCGCAACTGCTGCGGATGGATCGAAATCGATCACACTCAACAATGGTACACGGGAAGCCTTCCGCAAGCTCGAGTTCCCCTCCACTGTACGTCGAATCTACCTCCGTAATTGCGACATGGATGATGCTTCGCTGACACGACTGGAGGGACTAAAGCAATTGGAATACCTTTCGCTTGAGGGCTCGAAGATCCATGGTGATGGATTGATTGTCCTGCGGTCGATGCCAGCGCTGAAGTTTCTATGCCTGAGTGGCACAAAGATTTCAGACGAATCGCTCCAACATCTCATCGGTTTGAAGAATCTGACCATTCTTCAGCTCGACGACACCAAAGTGAGCGACACGGGTATCGCGAAATTGTCTTCGCTTCCTCGATTGGAATGGCTGTATCTCAACCGAACGCATGTCACCGATGCGGCGGTGCCAAGCCTTGGTCATCTGCGAGAACTTAGGTTCCTTTCGCTTCTCGAAACTTCCGTGACCGACGCGGGAGTGAAAGAACTGCACGCAATGGTTCCCAGCGTGAGGGTTCGTCGTTAACAGTCGAAGCCAGAAAATCAGTCCACCAAGCAGGACCATTGCAGATAGCCACACTAAGTAACCCATCTCGATTTCCTTCAATCAACACGTTACTGCCTTCGGCGTGAACGTGAATCACTGCCTGATCCGGTTCAAAGATTCCCTCGATTCTTCTTAGGCTTTCGACCAAATCATTCTCTGCCATATCATTTTCCAATCTTTCCTATGACCAACGATTGTCGTCGAGATGAAGTACGAAGGTTGCTGCATTATCTACAGTCGTCGATCTGTCTTTTTCTACTGTGCCTCCATGAACACGGATCGAGTTCGAGGACGTATCCAAACGGGCTAGGTGACCATGGATCCAGCCTGGGTTATCGCCAATCGTGTCGACTCTTTGTATTTGGAAACTCCTGGTACTTAAGCGATACACGGGAGTGGTCTCGAACTTCCGTTCGCCGAGGTAGCCCAGGGAACCCAGGACGTAGATGTGCTCGCCAACTAAGGTTGCCGAGTGGAAATCGGTCGGTGGAAATGCGTCGCGACTATAGCCGTAGATCTGAAAATCGCCTCGACCATCGAATACGATGACATCGTTGTAAATGCAAAAGTCCTCATCGTAGCGGTCTTCATGTTCGCCGCCAATTTGAACAAATCGTCCATCGGGTAATTCTGTCAAGGATGCCCCAAAGCGGTCGTTGCACCAAACTGGACCGGTCGTATCGTGAGTTGCTTTGCCTAGGAAATGCGTTCGGGCTGAGTAGCCAGTTCCACCTCTTCGCACCATATCGTTCCAGAACGTCGAATGGATTGGCTCGGGATTCCTCTGTCCGAATCGTCGCGTTTGGTCACGCAGAAACTCCTGTTTGGAAGCGGTGAACTTGGACTCGCGTGGTAGCTTCAGAAGTTCGTGTCGCAGTTCTTTAGGCGCTTCGCCCAATCGATCACCTGCAGCCAAAAACAGTTCTAGTGCCTCGAGGCTTTCCACCTCCCGAACCAACGGGAGAACTGGCAGTGGTTCTTTCCGCTGATTGATAGCGTCCATCCCATCTTGCATCATGGATTTCCACTCGGATTCCGACATCACCTCCGACATGCCCGCAGGCATTTTCATGTCGCCAACGGACAAATCAAAACGGACTGGCTTTTGGGGATATTTGGGTTGGTACCCTCGGTCTACTCCCATCTCAAGGAACAGTTTAATCGCTGGGACGAAGTCGTATTGCACCGCGCAGCGCAATGCAGTCGTATTAAAGTCATCGGTCAGTTCAGGATCCGCACCCTGCTCCAACAATAGCAAAATCTTTTCAAGACTCTTCGCTTCAATAGCAACCATCAGAGCCGTGATGCCGACCTGTCCCGGAGCATTAACGGCGACACCGCTTTTGAGCAGGTCCGATAGTTCGCTAACGCTTCCGTTTGCAATCACACTGTGGAGTTGAGCAGTATCTGGAGTCACGACGTGGACATTCCTTTCCGGTAGAGAAACAGGACCATTTCGTTAGGACACCGGGAAGACACAATATGTTCACCTGCAATTGGCCGACCGCCGAAGTGAGCCTAGGGCTTAACGATCACGCCAGCGGGGCTGCGGGTCATAACCAAGCATCTTCCGGGCTTTGTCGATGGAATAAAACGTTTCAAACTCGCCAAGGGCGCGTTTCTGCGGAACGCCGGAATAGTATTTCGCAATCAATTCTGCGCTGGTGGCACCCACCGAACTATCCGCGTTCGCGACGTTAAAGACTTGGTACCCAAGCCCGTTTGCGGCCAGCGCGCAGTCAATGAAATGTGCGAGGTCTCGAGTGTCGATGTAAGCGAAAATATTACGACGACGGCAGGATGCATCGGATCGCCACTGCCCAGCCAGTTCAGCATACTCGTGCGGCTCGATCACATTGTTGAGCCGGAGCGCGTAGATATCGGCGCCAGAGCGTGCGTGAAAGCAGCGGCCGCAAACCTCGTTGCAAACTTTGGACATGGCATAGGAGTCGTGCGGAATCGTAGGATGTTCCTCATCGACCGGGATGTACTGCGGAACCACTTCGCCATGAGCAAAACAAACCCCATACGTCGTCTCCGACGAAGCGAACAAGATCTTGGGGACGCGCAGCTTGACCGCAGCCTCAAGCACATTGTAAGTCGAAACCGTGTTGATCCGAAAACACTCAGGATCGGCACGCAGTTGAATCCGAGCGATGGCCGCAAAATGGATCACCGCATCAAACTTAGGAACTCCCTCGCCAGAATCCAACTCGTCCATCCAAGTGATTCCCGACATTGCGGAAAAAACTTGACCGGCGTCGGTCAAATCGGCGGTCAAGTCATAGGCACCCGGAAGGTGGGCTGGAGTGAGGTCCAAATTCAGGATTCGGTGCCCCTGCTCGACCAAATGAGCTACCACGTGCCGCCCAGCTTTGCCAGAACCGCCGGTGAAAAGTATTCGCATTCGATATCTCCTTTGCAAGCCGCGTTAACATCGGCGACAAATAAGTGGCGTAGGCTTCCAGCCTGCTGTGCCCTGGGCTAAAACGTTTTAGCCCGTTGGCCTAGGCGAGCGGTCCCTGCCCCCACGACCGCTAGCGCAGCGAGCGGTCCCTGCCCCCACGACCTTGTGTCGTGGGACAGTCAGTTTGGTCAGCTAAACACAGTCAAACCGCGAAGCGGTACCGGCCCCCATGTGCTTGCCACATGGGTGAGAAAGTTCCCTCGGCCCCGCGCGTTAGAAACTTAAGCGACCCACGATACATGGCCCGTGAGGGGCTCAAGCCGCCTGACGGCGATTGATGGCCTTACTTCTTCGTCTTCGGATCAAGGTTCGCTCTGAGCTGCTCAGCAGTCACGTTGGACTCAACACCATCTGTGGGCACGTCGACTTTGGCAAGCCACAACATCGCGTTCAACACAACTTTTCGAAACGAATCGTTCCCCCAGTTGTCGTGAAAATGCCCCCCTGTAAAGCCAAAACCTCGTCCGCCGTCTGGGCGCTCTACCGCCCACATCATGGCTTCGGCCCGACCCTTGTTCGCCTCAATATGGGGATAAGGTCCTTTTGGATAAACATAAGGCCCATCGCGAACATCGTCCGAAGGAGACGCAACCAGAATCGGGATGAATTGAATGTCTTCGGCCTTGGTCGATTCATTTCCTACAATGTCGGCCACGAATCGCATGTTGAAATACCATTCGTCTTTGATCGCGAACGGTTTCACGCCATTCGTGATTGGGTGCTTCGGGAATTGCACGAAGTTGGGTTCCCACATCGGATTGCATGAAAACATGTTTTCATAGTGCCCACCAATCCAACGCTTGAACTCCTTGCCAGCTTGGTTCGGAACGATCTCGACGGCATAGTGCATGCAACCGATGCCGACACCCTTTTCGGTCAGTTTCTGAATGAACTTCAGCCGCCGCCCGTCTTCGAGTACCGCTTCGTGATTCCCACCACCGTCCATGTAAAAGATGACTGCAGCCGCGTTCTCGAAAATCGATTCGTCCTTGGGCCATCCGTTCAAGACAAACTCGACCTTCACATCGCTACGCCCTTGCATGCAACCGCTTAGCAATTGAACACCTGCGTTGAACTCGTGCATACCAATTGGGTGCGAAGGCCTACCTGCGATGAGTACAATTCGTTTTGGAGCGCTTTTGGCGGTAGCCAGCACCAACGCACGGGCTTGTTTGTCCAACTCCGCAGCCTTTGCCTGAGCTTCTTCGATCGGAAGACCGGCAGCAATACCAGGACGCACGTGGCGGGTCGCTGTTAACCAAGCCAGCTTCAGGACTTGTTGCTTTTGGGTCACCAACTTGAGAATCGCTTCGGCTTGCGATGGATTCGGAAGACGGCTCCCGTTCAGCGTCAATCCCCAAGCAGCCGCGAGCGGTTCGGCGACAATCAACTGCCCGGCGGCGTTCGGATGCACACCGTCGTTTGCAAAGGTAAAATTGGGATCGGATTTGCGTTCGCGTTGAACGGCATCCTTCATGGCAGCATGCACATCGAGTACTTCCCAACCATCGGATCGTTTGCTCAACAGCCACTTTGCGTACGCTTCGAGAACATCGTCGTAGCCCTCGTAAGGTTGTCGATACTCGTCTTTTCCGGCTGGCAAGAGTCGAGCACGAATGGGTAACGCATCAAAGTAGGCGGGCGTCAAATGGATGATCTTGGCACCCCGTGCGACGACTGCATCATGCAATCGTTGCATGCCTGACTTAAACTTGTCAAAACGATCATCGCTTTGGGGGTAGTAGATGCCATCGTTCATTCCGTAGCAGGCAACCACGAGATCGGGTTTCGTTTGTTCCAGTACGCGTTGCAAGCGTTCATGTAGATCGGGCCTCGGAAACTGACCACCTGCATGCCCAGGTTCGGAGAGCCCTGAGACGGTTTCGCTTGGCAAACCCAAGTTCAGAAACTCAATGTGGCGATCTGGAGCGTTGGCGATCGCGGCCGCTTCAATCGCCGCGACATAGCCGCCAGCGTGAGTAATGCTATCTCCAAGGAAAACGATCCGCTTAACGGCAGGCAACTGTCCTTCGGCTCTCAATTGGCTGTGATGGAAGAAGCTGATGGCAGCAAGCAAACCTAGGAATAAAATACTTTTCGCTCGGGACATGGTATCAAGCTCGTTTCGAGGGGAGAGTTTCGGCCAATCAATTCATGTTCGCCATTCGCTTTGGGCTGGACGCTAGCGCAAGGACACATTGTACGCCCTTCATTACTGAGAGCCTGCCGCCCAAATGACAGGTAGATTTCAAACTACCTCTCGCTTAAATGGGTAGCCCAGATTGTAACCTGAAAAAACCGTGATGTGTTGCGGCACCTCTTTGCAAGGCGATATGGTTATGCAATGTCTGAGTTGTCCGCTGGCTGCGGCAAGCAAAGCGAATGGAAGATCTCGCTTGAACGACACCAGTTGAAGTGCGGTTCTGCCTCAACGCCTAAGGAGTTTCGGCGGCTGATTGGCCAAATCGTTGAAGAGGACCAATTGCACCAGCACATCCCCGACTATTCCATTGAGATGGATGACCGAAGAACCTCGAAATCGCGACGCAGCGTTCATCGGCTTCTGCCGAAAATGGTTTGAGCGACGCGGGACTCCGCGATAGGAATCACCAAACCATGATTTTGCTAAATTCGACACCGTTTCCTGCACAGAAGTGTCAAATCGGTGCGAGTTGCCAAAACTGACACAGGACGGTTCGTCCTGTGTCACGATCGGTAGTCGAAATCGTGCCTTAATCGTCCCTTCTCGCAATCAAAATGATATCCACGAAGAACCCTCCCTCGCTCATAAGCTGCAGTCAGTCGGTCGATGCAGCTCGGGCAAATACGAAACTAGCGAATGGCGTGACGTGTAATTGGCCAACCAAAACGATATTCCTCGCGGGCGCTCCAGTGAGCCAAACCAGCGCGAGTTGGCTGTTGGGGAGCGCGGGATTTCTTGTTAACTCACCGAAGATCATCAATCGAGACTGAGGGATAGTCTTTTTTGTTTAGCATTCAACGATGATCTCCATTCCTTCGGGCATGGCAACTCCTCCACTGGCGGGAGGAGAACAAGTACATGAAGAACCAACAGGAACAGTTTCCCAAGTACCACTGGCGGTCCAACGGAACGTGCAAAAGGTCGTAGTTTTTGCTGTTGTAACTCCAGCCATGGTGGTTGAAACGACCATATTCACGCCCGTAATATCGATCGCTTGATTTGACTTGACTGCTGTCCATTTGGTCACATTTCCTTTGCGTTTCCAGCCCCGAACCTTAGAGCTTGGGTGCCTCCCTAGAAGACTGTCAATCTGCGTTTGCGGTGGAGACCAAGTAACATCATTATCATCAACTGGCGGTAGGGCTAGTGGACTGCGGGCCATTTTCGACTCCTAACTAAAAAGGTAAAATGTTGAAGTTAATCATTAACGGTAGTTTCCTTGGCAAGAGTTCTTGCCAAACGTAGGCCAACTGTGTGAATGGATCGCGCCTTGATCGAATTAGTACGACAGTGGCTTCTCGCATATGCAGCAAACGAATATCCATACTGGTCGAAGGATACACCGCGGAGCAGTGGCGCTTCGCGTAGATAACTTACCGGTTTGCCTCCGATTCCGTCCTTTGTTAGACCATCTGTTGACGGCGCGACACTTAAGTCACAAATTTCATTTGCGTTACCATAGATGTCGAAAAGTCCCCATCGATTTGGTAAAAAGTTTGCGACCTCTTGAGAGACCATCGCCCCCTTTTTATTGTGTTTCGCGTTTTCATTGTTCTCGTAAATCCAACCGTAAGACCTCGCCACTTCATGCAGATTTCCAAAGTACCGACTCGTGATAGTCCCCGCTCGACATGCAAGTTCCCATTCACCATCTGTGGGTAATCGATACCCTAGTAAGTCCAGGTGATTAGGTTTGGGGACTAACGTACTCGCATTCCCTTCTGAATCCTCTAATTCGTAACATGTCTCCAAGCCAGCCGCTTCCGATAGTAAATTGCAAAATTGATAAGCGGAATCCAGATCGAATAAGATCATTGCAGCTTTTGGCTCCGCATCACGAAAATTGGGAACTTCGGACTGAAAGATGGGATTGATTTGGAGGTATTGTTCTATGGTGAGTTCGTCCATCGAGATGGCGATTTTTCTCGGAAAATATCGCGTATGCCAAGTCCAAGGAATTGTAAGCAATTTTGCTCGCTCAACGTTTTGTATCCCCATTTCTGCTAGGCAAGGATTGATAATAACGAAGTCTTGAGCACATTCCCCGACTCTTGCGACCAGCCAGCCTCCATGAGTGCCAACATCCAGCGGAGCGAGTTGGAACTGGTGCTTTGACGCTACCAATCGTGCGGAGGAATGAACTCCTGGATCTGGGTCGTCGCTATATATCCTGGAAACGATTGCCTGTAATTGCGAGTTTTGCTCTTTCGGCGGGACTAACGAGAGAGTTTGAAGAAGTCCGAATTTAATTGCGCAGCTTCGCTTGTCCGTTCTTTCGGTGAATAAGGCTAGCTGTTCAACCAGCCCATCAATCGAAATGACTTGATCCTTGAGTCCATGAATTGTCAGCGACTGCAACGTTGGATCGGGATCATGTCCAAATGTATCGAATCCTGCATCTGGCTCTCCTAACATCCAAAGTCCAATTGCTAGGCGTGCCATTTCTTCATCTGGTTGCGTAGGCCGTGCGTCATCTTCGATCTGTGCATCGCGAGTCAAGGCAAAACGGGAACGAAAGCGTTTCAAGAGGATCGGAATGGCTTCTTCTCTATTTGGCTCAAGAGAACCGACAAGTATTGGGATCTGATAGGTATCTGCTTTTGAAAGCATGTTTGACATCGAATCGAGATTGTCAGCCAAATACCTGGCAAGTGCAATGGTAGATCTTCTTCGAGTCTCTTCAGGGCTTTCCTCAGAATACATCAATTCTGACAATGGTCCCACCAAATGTGACTTACCAACTTCATCAAACAGGGGCAACCAGTTTAAGAGTTCTTCCTCGGGTAGATTGACTATCGAATTTGCTGTGTCCTTTGCCAGCGTCGCGAGGACTTCGTGCTGCTTATCCAAACCACATAGCAGTGCACTTAGGGCTATTTTGGGCCGTGTTGAGGGCTCAGCCAGCAACCTTTTGGACACTACATCCACAAAAAATGATTTGGACGCCGCATCATCTAAGGTCTTTATGGCAGCCGAGATTTCATTGGTCTTCTCATTTCCTAGCTTATAGGCAAGTTGCTCAGCTAACTCTACATTCGGCTCACTCAATACAAGTGATGCTAAGTCGAGTTTCCATCTATCGCTACCAGACTTGGAACGAGGGTGGCTCGAAATGTCGGTGGCGATTGCCCCCAGATCCAGCAGTCGTCTGACTAAGTTAGGTATTTGGTCAGGAGGAGCTGTTGCCAACATATACAATGTGGTGTTAATATCCGCTTTTTTCTTGATGGACGCGGTACGATTCGTTTGGTCGACACTAAAAAATAATCCCAAACAAACAATCATCATAACCGAGACAGCGACTGTATTTCTCCTCCACCCATACATCCATTTATTTGCGCCTTTTGGAAAATGACGCTTTTGCCAGTTCTGAAGTTCTACTGCAAATTCGTCTGCGGTAGCGTATCGCCCCTGCGGTGATTTAGTCAGGCATCTCTTTACGAATCGATCCAGTTCTGCGGTTTCCTTTGCAGACTCAATAAACGGTTCCTCATTTTGAATGGCCTGGAAAAGAGCGTCCCGATTCTTTTGCGGAAAAGGGCGTCGTCCATGGACTAACTCCGCCAAGATTATCCCGAGTGCCCAAATGTCCGAACGTCGATCGATCGCAAGTACATCATGCCTCACTTGCTCCGGAGACATATAGGGGGGCGTTCCTCCACGACCGACATTTGATGACTCATCTTCTGTCAGGTTCATTACAAGCCCAAAGTCAGTCACATGTGGTTGACCGTGATCGTCGATCATGATGTTTGATGGTTTCAAATCGCGATGCACGAATCCTCTTTCATGTGCAAAGTGAACGGCACGCGAAACGGTTATCATCCGTTGGACTGTGTTTTCAAGAGAAAGTGGGGCCTGCCGGATCAGCGACGAAAGAGGTTGCCCACTGACATACTTCATCACAATCAGCGTCCGTCCAGATTGATCACCCAAAACGTCGTAAATTGGCACAATATTGGGATGATCAAGTGCAGCAACGTGACGTGCCTCTGTGAGAAAACTGGATAAGTCACCCTCGGTTCCGAAAGCAGTTCGTTTTGGAGCCTTGATTGCAACTGACCGTTTCAGCAGTGGATCGTAACCCATATACACTCTTCCGAAGCCACCTGCACCTAGTACTCCTTTTACCTCAAACCGCCCCAACATTTCCGGCAGGTCAGTGTTTGTCGACTCATCGGTTTGATTGTCTGGCTTGATGGAAGGTTCGCTTTGGACCTGAATTTGTCGCAGTCTCTCTTCGAGCCGAAGATAATTCTCTTCGTCAAGGAAAGGTGACAATGTACCATGGAAAAGAGGCCTCGAGCGTCTCGAAGAGATCCTCTCGAGCAATTCTAAGCATGGCTGGCAGGTTTCAAGGTGCCGAGATAGTTTCTGGAGAGTCTGTTCGTCAATCCTACCAGTGTCGAACGCTTTCCATTGGAGATCTGTGGGGCAGTCATTTGATGAATCCAGCATTTCGCTCGCACGTTCCATTCGAAAACAGCCTCCTTTCTTCCACTCAATCTAATTTGTCATCGATCAGATCTGCAAATTCGATGTGCAGTCGCTGAAGTATCCTCGATTTCGCGAGGTATATCGAATTTACGGACATACTAAGCTTTTCCGAGATGTCTTTTGCGCTCAAACCGTCCACGACAAGCATAAGGAACGCCGTGACATTCTTTTCGGCAAACTCACCTTGGATAAACTGCATCGCTCTTTGATAGAGCATCGCAGTGTCGCGACGGATGTCCTCATCATTTTCCTCATCATTTTCCTCGCTTGCGGCAGGATCAATCCACTGTTCCTCACCGCCAATTGCAACTTCGTGATTCATCGTCTTTCGATAGTGATCCGCGATCTTGGCTTTGGTGATGATTCGCAACCAAGCTCTAAAGCTATCCTCCGCTCTCTCCCGTCTGAACGTCTTGAGGTTTCGACTAACAGCTACAAAAACCTGTTGTCCCACATCCTCCGCATCCTCAGGCTTGAGAGATTCGCGACACCAGTAGTACACGAGTCCGGAATAAAGTTTTGAAATACTCTGGAACGCGTCTTGATCACCGAGTTTTGCCCTTTCGAGAATACTCGACGCAACGCTGTTGTCTGATCGGTCGGAATGTGGAACGGAGTTGTCTGTCAAAATCTTTTCTCGGCAGGAAATCAACGAAGCAAAGTGCATCATTGTAACTGCTGTCGATTGCGGCGGGTTACGACAGGACTGATTTCTGGAAATTCGCAATTGCTACCCTGTTACTTGCCGAAACGCGTGACCCATTGTTTGCTTCATGTGCCATTCACTCAAGAAACCTTGGGACAACTATGAGTATTGCATAAACGCGAAGGTGGAATCGGGATCACAATTCCCTGTTGGAGCAGCAAGCGGGAAGGGACTTCTCTCCAAAGGATCTATCGAAAAGATCGTGGCAAGCGTTTCTCCACGACAAATCTGTTTTTGTCCCGAACTTGAGCATGTCCATAGACCAACTAATTTCTTGACAGATGCTTGCGATATATGTCTCGATGGAATCAATATTCCACCTTCGCAATGAATGGGCAATAGATCTGCCTGCGTGTGTTTTGACCGGTCATTTTTGTTGGAGATGAGCATGAATCGTTCGCGGGTCTATCTCGATAATGCTGCGACCAGTTGGCCAAAGCCAACGATGGTCTGCGACATCGTCGATGATTACCAGCGGCGGCTCGGCGTTTCGGTCGGCCGAAGCGCCTACGCGGAAGCCAACGACGTTCGCGAAGCGGTAGAGAAGACAAGAGCGGCAGTCGCCCGCCTAATCGGAGCCGAAAGTCCAAATCGAATCATCTTCACGCTCAACGGCACAGATTCACTCAACCTGGCAATTCACGGCATCCTCAAACCAGGCGACCACGTAGTCACGACGGATCTCGAGCACAATTCTGTACTCCGCCCTCTACGTAGCCTTGAGAAGCGTCACGGAGTCGAAGTCACACGCGTTGCCTGCAATGAGTTTGGTGTAGTTGGTCCCGAGGACATACGAGTTGCGATTCGTCCGAACACGAAACTCATCGTTGCAATTCACGCCTCGAACGTAACTGGCGCTTTGCAACCAGTGGTGGAAATCGGTTGTATTGCTCGTGAGCATGGCGTTCTGTTCCTTGTCGATGCCGCTCAGACTTTGGGGCACATCCCCGTGTCTGTTTCGGAAATCGGTGCCGACCTAGTCGCTGCACCTGGACACAAAGGGCTACTCGGACCGCTGGGAACGGGCATCCTTTACATTCGACCTGGTGTCGAAGAGTTGCTCGACTCTGTCCGGCAGGGCGGAACGGGCAGTGCTAGTTCGAGCGAAGACCAACCGGAAACACTTCCGGAAAAATATGAGTCGGGCAGCCACAACGCGCCTGGGATCATTGGTCTTGGGGCTGGGATTGAATACGTTCTTCAGCGTGGGCTCGTCGATATTCGCCAACACGCCATCCAATTGACCGATCAGTTGATGGCAGGTTTGTCGAACATCCCTGGAGTAACCGTTTACGGCCCAAAGTCGTCAGAAGATCGCATCGGCGTTGTGAGCGTAACGTTCGCCGATCAAGCCGCACCTTCGGTTGCCAAACGGCTCGAAGAGGAATTTCGAATTCAAGTTCGTGGCGGTTTTCAATGTTCCGCCCTGATGCATCGCTCGCTCGGCACGATTGAACAACAGGGAACCGTGCGATTCAGTGTAGGTCCGTTCAATACTCCCGAGGACATCGAGGCCGCAATTGAAGCGGCAAGAAAAATCGTAGGTTCACCAGGAACGGTTGCGGAAGCGGTTACCTGCCCCTGTGTTACCGCCGTTCGCGAGCAGAACCAACCGACAGCCGCTTCGAGTTTTGTCTTGCCTGCGGCTGCAGAAGTCGGTTCGGTGGCAATGTCATCCCGCACTGCGACTGACGTCGCGGAGATTCCCGGTTTGCGTGAGCTTTGGGGCGAAACACTCGGTGACCCGCGAGTTTGCATCGCAATTCTTGACGGGCCGGTTGATCTGTCGCATCCAGCTTTCAATGGCAGCAAACTAACGGCACTCGGTGACGGAGTTGTCGGAACAGACGCTGCCACGGAGCATGGAACGCATATTGCTAGTGTAATCTTTGGAAACCACCAAAGCCCTGTTAAAGGAATTGCACCTCAATGCAGCGGCGTTGCGATCCCGATCTATCGAACTCGATTCGATGGAACTGTCGAACCTTGCTCACAGGCGAACCTTGCGAAAGCGATTAATCAGTCAGTTGATTATTCAAAGAAGCTGAACGCTGAAGCGGTCATCAACACAAGCGGTGGGCAGTTCTCCGAGTCTGGAGACGCACAGCCTGCACTTAAGCAAGCGATTTCCAAATGCGATAAGAAGGGAATACTCGTTGTTGCCGCTGCAGGCAATGAAGGGTGCGATTGTCTTCACGTTCCACGTGCTTTGCCATCAGTGCTGACAGTTGGTGCAATGTCTTTCACCGGGGAGCCGCTACAGTTTAGTAATTGGGGGCAGAAATATATCAAGCAGGGTGTGCTTGCTGTCGGCGAAAACATACTTGGCGCAAGCCCATCGGGGCAAACTTCCGTCAATTCAGGGACCAGTTTCGCTACGCCAATTGTGAGTGGCGTTGCTGCCCTGTTACTCAGCATGCAACTCAAGTCTGGAGTTCGACCTTCCGGGATGGAAGTGGGACAGGCAATTGTCACGTCTGCTTTAGGGTGTGACATTCAGGAAACAGTCGATTGTCGTCGACTACTCGCAGGGAGGCCTTCTATCACTCATTCCATCACTACCCTTAGATTCGGAGAAACAGCAATTAGGATCGAACCACAAAACGTTGAGGGCTCCCCCGAGACTGTGGTCACTCCCTCGTGTTCCACCCGCGAGAATCCCGCAGTCTCGAAAGCACAACAAGTACTAGAATCACTTGTCGTTCCGGCCGCTGCGTCACCATCCGTCAGATCCCAAACTAGCGTAACACCATCCGGTTGTGGATGTGGTGGCGGAGCAGCGACGTACCAACCCGTCTTCGCGATCGGTCGCCTCGCGTACGACTTCGAAACAGTCTCGGGGCGGCAAGCCATGAAACGCAGCCTAAAGGATAAAGATGGTATCGTGAAGTTCTCGGAGAGTGTTGAACTTGAGTCCTGGTTAAAGGTCGCGGGTGTTGCCTGCGAATTTGATCAAACGGCATACTCTGGTTCCGGGCATCCAGGTCAAAAGCGTGCGAGGGAGTTTTTGCCCCAACTTCCGGATGCTGACTGGTCGTTGGCTGACCAGCAAAAATCCTTCTCCTCATCCATAGCGTTTCTGAAAAAGTACTTTTGACACTTACGGAACTAGAAAAGCGATGCCTAAGAACCTTGTCCTTCTGCTGGACGGCACTGGGAACAATTCGAATCAACCAGTAAATGCCGCCTCTTCGACCGCTCCTGCCGTTCTGGTCCAAGAAGAATCGACGAATATTGCTCGAATGTGGGGGCTTCTAGAAAAGTCTGATCAGCAACAGCTCGTTTATCAGCGTGGGGTAGGTACAGACAACGATTGGGGAGACAACATCGACGGTTGGTTTGGCCTGCAAGTTGATGCCAAGGTAGATGAAGCATTCTCTGCAATTCATGAGAATGCCAAGTCGGGGGATCGAATTTTTATTTTTGGATTTAGTCGTGGAGCTGCAACAGCTCGGTTGGTCGCGAAGAAGCTTGAATCGGATTCGTTTGTTCGGGAAAATCGTATAGAAGTTCCATTCATGGGGATCTTTGACACGGTGGCTTCAATGGGTCTGCCTGGATTAGCGATGAGCAATACGTCGTATCTCGGCTATCGCAAACAGTTTCATGATCGGATTGATGATCTTGCTATCCCCAGTATTGTTCGAAATGTCGTTCATTTAGTCGCCATGCACGAGGATCGGAGTGTTTACGCTCCAACGTATGCGATCGCGACGAACCCTGGAGAAACAAAAATCAAAGAAGTGTGGATGGGCGGCAACCATGCCGATATCGGCGGCGGATGGAAAGATGATCAAGAACAGGATCAGCAATATCGTCGGAGAATGATCGCACTGTGGTACATGCTTACCGAGGCCTTTTCTACCGGCCTGTTTCCAATAAAAGGTTGGGCCGATCATGATGATGTGCGAGTTGACAAGAGTTGGCAGAGATGCGGTCAGATTCACGGCTGGAAAGATTATCCTTTTTTCGATCGGATTAATGGTCGTATGGATCGCTCTCCTCACGAGCTACCAAACGGGGCGTCAAAACCGATCATTCACGAATCCGCCAAAAAGAGGATTCAATAGAACGAGAAACTAAATGCACAAAAACGCACAGACGCTTCACCGATTTTTTGGCGCACTTGCCTATGGCGACTTCCGAACCATGCAAGAGTGCTTGCATCCTCAAACGGAGTTCAAGGACATTGGGTTCGACCTCAGAGATAAGCAGGTCCGTGCCATGTGGCATATGCTATGTGCGAGGGAAGGCGGCATTCGAGTCATGTATCGCGACGTGACAGCGGATGATGTGACAGGCAAAGTCAATTGGGAATGCGACTACGAATTCCAGCGCGAGCCAACGTCATCTGCACGACATGTCCACAACAAGATCAACTCGGATTTTCAGTTTGAAGACGGTTTGATTCGAGTCCAGAACGACACATGCGATTTCGAAACCTGGGCCGACCAAGCCCTCGGTATCATTTCACCGATTATGGAAGTTTTTGGCACATTGACAGGCTATCAAGATTTGCTTGAGCAAAAGGTTCGAGAGTCAGCCAAAAACCGAATCCACGAATTCGTCAAGATTCACCCAGAATACGCTTGAACAGTCAACGCCCCTCCAGCAAAAAACACATCATGAAATCAGCCTTCACATTTTCTTTAGCTATCCCAGCGATACTTGGTTGCTGGATTTCAAGCAGTACTTTCGGCCAAAGCGTTTCCTCGGTTGCTTATGACGGTGTCATACAGCTGAATCAAGGATGGTCACGCGAAGAAGTGGATCTTTATAACCACACGACGGAAGGGACGAATCTAGCACCATTAGATTTTTTTCTTAGCTTGCCTGATCCCGATAAGCCAACCGATAGATTCCTTCCTCGCCTCACTTCAAAGTATGGATTTATCGCTGCGACGAAGTCAAAAGCGAACCCATCCGGTTTGCCAATCGGGATCGCCGTCGACGAGCGTCCAAAATCGTTTGGGGATCGACCGTATATTGGGATGACCTGTTCCGCTTGCCATACGAGGCAGATGGCATATAGAGCCCTGGATGGCAACGGAAACGAGAAAATCTACAATTTGTCCATACATGGTGGTCCAGCCTTGGTAGATATTCCTCGCTTCAAGTCTGATCTTTACACGACGTTTCTCAAGCTGAGCGAAGACGAAAGCCTCTTCAAGCAATTCGCGACCAACCTTCTGGGCCGTGAGCCTTCAAATGAGGATTCTGCTTCGATCAAACAAGAGTTAGCGGAAATCCTTGGGCCGGTTGCGACCATGCGGGGCATTATCCAGTCTGCTGGAGTACAGGTCACCGAATCTGGACCAGGAAACCTGAATGCTCTTACTCAGGGGTATTACAACAATCTTGGGCTCGTGGGCTGGTTGGTCAAGAAGGGACTGGTACAGCCAGATTCAGCAGCAACTCCGAGGCCTCTGCCTGCATTCGAAGGTGCCGACAATTATCCTCCAGTTTGGTTTGCTTGGTCAGATAACTGGGCACAGTGGTTTGTCGAAATTCATCATCCCGGTCCAAGAAATTGGATTCAGGCCATGTCCTCGTCTGAGGTGCGTCCTCCGAAAATGATCGAATCTCTAAAGCAGGCGTCTGTGTTTGCAACGATCCATTTTGATAACATTTCTGAAATTCAATCCGCAATCGAAAAACTTCGAACCCCAAAATGGCCAGAGCAAATTTTTGGCTCGTTGGATACTACAAAAATGGCCTATGGTCGTCAATTATACGTATCTCACTGCGCATCTTGCCATGAACATCAGCCTCTTCCGCCAAACGATTTCGGTATCGTATTCCATGAGCGGAATGCATACGACGTTGGAACCGATCCAACCGCCTATGCTCAGTTTGTAAAGGATGGAGCTGTTCGTGCTGCGTTGTTGAAAGATGTCTCCGAGAAGATCATTCAAATGCGAACTAGGCAGCTTACGGGTGCATTAGGGGAGCCTGCACCTAAGAATCATTTGGCAATGGCATCGCGTGGGAGACCCAACGACTTTCGAATTGCGCAAAGTAAGAACTTGCAAATTTCGGGCACTCGATGGCAGGAAAGCGGCGCCGCATATTGGGCTCCTCCACTTCAAGGCATCTTTGCAACTTCTCCCTACTTCCATAACGGGTCTGTAAGGACATTGTATGATGTACTGAAGCCAGCAACCGAGCGAGAGACAACTTTCCGATCTGGGAGCAATGAATTCCTACCCGCCGAGTTAGGTTTGATGAGTGGAGGCGATTACATCTTCAATACTAAAGAAGTCGGAAAAGGAAATCAGGGGCATGAATTCGGTTCTGATCTTTCTGAGGAAGAAAAGCTGTCGCTAATCGAGTACCTCAAGTCTCTGTAGTGCTCAACTAGGTTAAAGGTTCTTCGGGAATTTTAGTGGTTAACTTTTGCCGGTTCAATACGCTGAGTTTTATGAGAGACCAAAACTTGTAGGCTGTGGGAGCAATGGTAACGAAGTTCACGTATCCTGGGTAGAACCACGGATTCCAAGGCGACGATGCTGCCAATAAGGACGCACGAGAGAAATCAAGGAGCCGCTCTTGCGATTAGAGTCCCTGCGGACTGGGGAACGCCGATCGGGCATGGACCTATAAATATTTATCATTCGACAGAAATCAAATCGAAAATCCCCCGGAAATTCAGTTTCACTGAGCAGGAAGTTATTGAAAAATGTTAACAAATGAGCTTGCGATTTCAATTCGTGTAGTCGAACCAGACGAAGCTGCTAGGTTGGCGGCGAAATCGTGGGAATCACTACCAGATCGGTCCGACCACCGCATGCTCGACACTTACATCTCCCAGTTCCCAAACTCGGACGAGGCGATGCTTGCCTTTTCGTTACGACACCTACTACTGCAAGCTACGCCATCTGTTTCACAATACCACCAGTTTATATCTCTGTACCGCGATCGCGCAGCTTCGGAACAGGCCATCTACGAGTTGTTCGACTTGTTGCGCGAGTTTGACGATCTAAGTAGTTACCTCGATTTCGTAAAGCGATATCCGGAGTCACCACTGGCTCGCATGGCTGAACTCCGAATCCATGCTTTGGCTTTTGCAGTCGTGTGCGATTCAGACATCGTGGAAGATTACGACGGATTCCTAGAAGCCTTTCCCGCGGCTGCTCAGGTAACGACGGTCATGTATTTGGCCACGCAGAAACTCACTGCATTGGCTAAAAAACGTCGAGAATCGGAAACTACACTTACGCCTGAACAACAAGCCAATGAGGTGATTAATGAGTGGACTGTGCAATTTCATTCTTTCGTCGATCTATTCGACCTGCCAGAGGATCCTACAACTAGCGAAGATACGATTAGCCAGAAACTAGATTTGGCAGATCCTGAACGGGACACAGGGCTCAAGCTAGTCATGCGACATCGTCTAGAACGACTGGTGGCAGTCCTGAGGGATGTTTACAAAGAAACCGATGCAGTACGCGACTTCAATTTACACAGCGTGGATCAACGTTACTTGGGTAAACTCATTGAAAAACTAGGTGACATCGAGAATACACTGAAGAAGAACCACGATGAGATGGTCGCCTTGCTGCAGCGCGAGTTTTCCGAAACACGAAGCACGTTACTTGACGGCTTCAAACAACTCGCCGCAGGAATCGCTAACGTTGAGACGGCCGTCGTGGACGGAATCGAGTTAGTGGGAAAGAAGCTAGACGTCTTGCACCAGGATTTGCGAAATGTGCATCTTGAACTTCGATGGATCCACACGAAACTGACCGATATCTCCGTTGGAATTCAGCAGACCAATCAAAAACTGAACCAGCTGGATGCAGGAATTCGGGGTGTCCGCGATCAACTCCAGTCACTGAATTCAAACGTTAGCAACGGGCTGAAAAAATTGAGTGGGCAAGTTAAAGGTTTACGAGAAGAGGTTATTCGAGGGTTTAACCGCACGGAACGAGCATCGGACAAAATTCACACAGGCTCGGATGACGCCTTCGGAAAATTCAGCAACCAAGCGAGAGCTGGGTTTACACGACTTCGCAATACGGGCCGCAATGCGGGACGTAGCGTCCGCAAAGCTGCTCAGCGATCAAATGAACGTATCGAAGTAGTGGCTAAGCGACAAACATCCAATCTTGGTAAAACACTTTTCCGCGCGTCGGACATGATTGGTGGTCGGATCGTAGCATTTGACATGATCACAGAAGGGCAGTTAACCTTGAATCTTGCCACCGGTGCTTATTATGCAGACATCGTCATCCCAGGTGGCGGTAAGCTCGATACGCAACAGATTGAGAACGCGAAAACTCCAGAACTCGATTACAAGGAGACCATTCGTACTGCACAGCGAGCGGCCGCGTTCAAGATCATAGTGACCGATGATTACGAACAGCAAAGAGCGAAGTGCATCGCGGACGCCGGACAAGCATTGGTGTACTTCTCTTCGCAGCGTTTTGTCAAATGGGCGTGCCCAGAGACGATTGCTTCGTACGTCGCGAAGTTAATCGCCACCAAGGGGTCTACCTGGAAGGACATTGTTAAGTCGATCGTGAACCAGTTACTTTTGGAATACAATGACATCGTTGCTTGGTTTACACATGCTGGTACGCAGGCGATCAACACCCTGGCTGAGGCCGTTGCTGAAGCGCTGCTTTTCCAGACGTCGCCGCAGATTCAGTCGCAGAACATCACCTTCAAATGGGTGGATGTCACATATACCTATCGACTCGAGTCCAGACGCGGTACGGAACTCGCGGGAAAGGTGCTTGGTGCAGTGCAGGGTTACACCTCGCATCTTCGCGAGGAAATGGGAGGAGATAGCCTGAACCAAGTAGTCCCGGAATTGTTTCAGCTATTGGATGGGTCGAAAACCGAAGTGAAGGTACCTCACAAGGCTTTGGTAATCATCTGGTCCGGTATCCAAGACCGATCGGCATGGCTTGAAGAGATGGCTAATAAATTTTCTGAGCAGAAACTTGGAATTGACATCGATGCTCCAGGTCGAATTTTAGAGGACTTCGACACCGGGGCAGTCTTCAAGGAGGTGGCACGACGAGTCTCGTTCAATCTGCCGCAAAACCTGGAAAAACTTGATCGAAGTCCAGTTCTCCAATCGTTGGTCGATACTTCCTTCCGAGACAAGCTCGTTGATCTTTTTGGTCTCAGTGAGGCAGATCTCGTGTCGATGTTTGTCACGGGCCAACAGCACATTGATCTACGAGGCACACCTGCCGCTGCACGTCTCCAGACATTATTTGAGAAGTTTACGATCGGCAACGAAGCTAGCGTGGCCATTCAAAAACTCGAGTTCGATATTAGCACCTACCAGCTGATGATGGTTGTGCGCAGTCGTCATAGACACGTATGGAATCTAGACAATGCTGATGAAAACGCACGTAGGTATATTTCTAAGTTGCGGTTGTCGTAAGAGCGTTGTGAAGGCCCCCATTTTTCTTAACCTGGAGACTGCAAATGCGAGAATTATTGTTAGTTGCCGATGTCAGTTCGGGTACTATTCGGGCAACAGAGGGGCTTGTAGTCCAGAACGCCCCCGGAATCGAGCCAGCTGACACGTTGAGGCCTGAACTGGGACAAGTCTATCGCCTCCAAGCGAATCAAACTGACGCTTTTACATTTTCCTTTTCACTACCCGATGGCTCTTCTGGGATACAAATTGAGATTGCTGCCAGCAATCAAAATGGGGTGCCGGCCACAATCGCAATCTCGATCAACGGCAATTCGCGAAGAATCTCAATGGACAGCCAAGGTCAGTTGATTACCGTCTTTGTGCCTGGAGATTCCATCACCGCTGGCTCCAATGAAATTGCATTGAATGCTCAGCACGGAATACTCGCCCTTCAGGCCTTCAAGATTCACTACGCGCTGCCATTTCCCGGTTTCGAAATTCCGGACACAAACGAACAGGCTACTCTTACATTCATCATGCCAGTAGCAACTGGCGTTACCGTCGGCAAAGGTGAGCCGATCAGTCTGAATTGGACAACAAGTAACCCGTCCGACGGTGCATACGCGAAGCTACTTCAGCATTCCGATAACGGTCGACTTTTACCAATCCCCGAAGCAACTAAAGTATCTCTCTCCAGCTCATTCGGCAGTATTGTGTGGAAAGCCGAAAACGACGTAAAGCCTTTGGTCGAAGCTTATGACGTTAACCTAGATTCGACGAAAGCACTCTTGAGCCTGGAAGGTCGTCCGACAAAAGTTCGTTTCAGCCAAGATTGGCAATATGCCGTTGTTGAACATGGTTTCCATACGGGTGATTTTGGTGACGGCAAGTTTAGAGCCTGGAATCTCAAGACCAGCCAACCCGTGAAAATCTTGACAGATGATACCACGACCTACCGCAACGCTCTGATCTGTCCGGCATCCCACTACTTATTGACGAATACGGCTCCATCAGACGAGTTGGCTATCTGGGAGTTGAGCTCAGGCAAGCTCATAGAAGCGTTTCCCACCTCTCTTCCCCCAATTCAACCAGTGGCGTTTTTCCCCGATGGCGATTCCGTGCTGTCATCAGTGTATGGAGAATTGCGAGTGTTTCGCCTGTCCGATCAATCGTTTCAAGATTTTACTTCACTCGCTGGGAGAATTGTTGAAAAGGCGACTCTTTCACCCGACGGAACTAAAGTGTTGTTATGGTCGAGCGAGCGAATCCCCATCTTCCCCTTCAGGCGTGACCCTACCATTTTGCTAATAGATGTTTTGAGCGGTGCGGTGAAATGGACAGCGACGAGAGACGGTACGAGCAACACGATCGTAGATGCCACATTCTTCGAAAGTGGTGAGCAGATTGTCGTCACGGAGCGTATTTTCGGTGCTGGCAATGTTTTCGTTCTCAAGAAAATCAATGAGAGTACTGGCAACAGTGACGGTACGATGCTATCCCCATCCGTAGAGACCAGATGGCATGGCGTGCACGTATTTGATGATTTAGACAGGCTGTTCGCCGTCGAATTAGAAAAAGCATCCCCCTTCTGGACCGTAAGCATACGCGTGCGCCGCTTAAGTGATTTTTCGCTAATTGGACAGGCAGTTCTCGATACCGGGGAATTGCCCGTATCCACCACCGACTATGACATTTTGGTCTCGCCGGATGCACGCAAAGTATTGCTTACAACACGCATCGTGGGGCAAAAAAGCCAAATTCGCTGCTTGGAACTGCCTCAATAAGCAAAAATGAGATAGCAGACATGTTCGTCATTTGAAATACTCGAATAACTTATTAAAGGAATCTAATCTATGCCGCTCACAATTTCCGCTTCGGTAGGTGCCAGTGGCACCAACAAGCTCGATGACTCGAAGGTCGTTCAAACGTTATTGAACCGAGTTCCTCCCGCAGGCGGCGGGGCGGATCCAAAACTAGTAGTGGACGGTCAGGTGGGGGCGAAGACAGTTTCAGCTATCAAAGCATTTCAACTCGCGCAGGGACTCGTGGTTGATGGTCGGGTAGACTCAGGAATGATGACATTACAACGATTGAACGACTTTGAAATTCGGACGATGTCGTTCTGGATCAAGGCCTTCATTCCTGCGACTATCGACGGGTTAACGGAGTCGGTGCCAAATCACACTGGACTTACGATGATCCGAGGACCTATCCCGGCATTTTCGGACTGTTTCCACACCGACCACCGAGGCTTCAGTAGTGACATCGATGCATCGGCCCGTATGCACTCACAGGTCACGGTCGATTTCACTAGCACATCACCTGGCTTGTCGGGTTTGAAGCACAGTTGCAGTCCGACGATAGAGTGTGACTGCGAAGATGGAGATGAAGAGTGTAATAAGGTGGGGGATATCTCAAGAATGTCTTTCACACTTGAGGCTGGTTCCGGCGAACGAATAGCAATCGTGAAACTTAAAGCCGAAGGTGGTAATCCCTGCCATGCCGGCTCTCCTGATATTGACTATTTCGGAACGCTCACATTTCGTCCAGACGACCGCCGCATTGAGTTTGATGGTTTCGTTGACGTGTTCCCTGCATTTGAGGCGTATTGCCGAATCAATGGTGGCCCTACAGCGAAACTCTTCAACATGCTGCCTGCTCCTGGCACAAGTGCAGCTAATCTGTTTAACAACTGGTTTTCGAACAACGGTGGAAACGTTCCAGTGCACGTTGTAGCGACTGACACGACGGGAAATGAAACGCTTGACCATCATGAAGCTCTATAGATTTTCGCATTTCGAAGTCCTCCATTTCCAATTAAACATGGCTCAGTCCGTGCCATGGCTCAGTCCGTGCCATGCACTTTCCGCTTGGAAGCATTCCATGCGAAATTCGGAGAGAAGCAAACTGCTGTGCATGTCCTTTTTATCTGAGCATGGGTAGGGAGATAAACGCAGAGTCGCAGAGGACGCGGAGTGTGGTTTCGTTCGTTGCTATTCCTACGATGTCTTCTCTGCGCTCTCCGCGCCTCTGCGTTTCGAAACGCTGTTCGAACTGAACTCAATTCGAAATGATCTGGAGAAAGTCGCGACCATTCGAACTAGGCTGAGCGATATCGCGTAGTGGATGCGATTGCTTTGCCAAAACATTGGTACCAGAGCCAACAAAGAAGACCGTGAAGTTGGGAAATTTTTCCAAGGCCGCTATCGGGCTGTTCGGATTCTCGACGAAGCGACTCTGTTGGCTTGCTCGGCCTATGTCGATTTAAACCCGACTCGAGCGGCCATGGCTGAGACGATTGAGCGGAGTGATTTCACTTCGGCTCAACGACGGATCGAGTCGATTCAAGCGGCATCCAGGGACGCTTCGGCAGGTAGTTATCCACGAGTCGTCATCAGTCGAAATGCGATTCGCAAATTGCAGCTATTTCCCGATGGCCCCATCCGGCAATTCAACGACGATCGGATCGGTTGAACTACTCGGAATGAGCAACTTGATGGGGCTTCGGATAGGGTCAAGATAAATCGATTTGATCGGCAAAACGTTATGGCCAATCGATTCTAACGTAACACGAGTCGGAAGCTTCGGATCGAAATCAGGTGCCTTTGGTACCGGTAACAAATAGAACGGTTCTGCGACGACGGGAATACCACTCAATACGATTTTCCATTCGGCAGCGACTTGCTGAAATACATCCATTCGAACGTCGGTTAGAACAGCCCCCCTGTATTTCACCAACGCACGAACCTTGGAAGTTGGTTGGCTAACTGAATCAGAGCACCCCGAAACCGTGCATAGCAATGCGAGCAGACTCATTCCCAAAATGTTTTGTAGGAACATGACTAATCCTCAATGGTTGCAATGTCACCAGCATTGCTTGTGTGCATCGCGACGTGAGCAGCACGATCGATGCTGGCGCTGACCAGACGCGTACTGCCGTCCCCGTGCGTCACTTGGGCACCACCGGAATGCAGACTGCGTGGCCCAAACCAACCTCTCCCATGAACGTTGACATCCGGAATGGGACTGTTTGGTGTTAAGTATCCATTCGTTACGACCGCGTACGGTACGCCACGGATCCAGCTCTCTCCTCGAATACCTCTCCACGATGTGATTGTTTGGGAGACTGCGGCCAAGTCGGGATTGCGAATCGTTGACCCCATCACAAATCCAGGAACGCCCGGTGGATTCGAGGAGGACCCTCCCCATGAGCCTATGCGTCTATGTGGCGAGTTGGGCATCGCACCCGTCGAAACAATCTTGTCACCCTTGAGGGTCTCTGACAGCATGATGGTATTGCTCAATCCATCCGTAATCGCACCGATCTTGGCAAAGGAATTCTCCCAAACGAATCCGTCCGTCGCATAGCGATCGTCGTAGTTCGTACCGGTTCCACTTCCGTACGAGTACATATAATTGAGTCCCGCGATTTTTGCTGGCCGACCATCCGATAGCACGATGTCGAAAAAGGGATCCGCAGGGTCGCTTGGACATTGCATCACTGACAGATTCGTGCTTGCAGCGACAGCGTGGAAAGCATTTAGCCGGGCTGCGAATGCAGGCCCAACATACAAAGGGACGGTGTAGTCGATCAGATTTGAGAGGTTGCCTTGCTCAATGTAAGGCAAGATCCGGGCTTGTGGAGAAAACGAACTTGAACCGGTCAGTCCCGGCAATCGCTTGAACGTTGCCTCATAATTGATCGTTGCTAGCCCCAATTGCCTCAGGTTGTTGGAGCACTGCATTCTGCGAGCCGCTTCTCGCGCAGCCTGAACCGCTGGAAGCAGAAGCCCAACTAGAATGCCAATGATGGCGATGACAACCAATAACTCGACTAGGGTGAAACCCAAGATTGGTTTTTTACGATAGTGACTTTTCATGTTACTCATATCCTCGAACGTTTAAAATGATAGATTTAGAATCATAGATACAGTGAAACAAAACGATGAATCCATCACGCGGCGCGCAATGGGTACGCACTCATCACGCTCCTCGTGATGCTTCTAGGGCAACTAGCCCCCGACAGCGACAATCCTCGTCGGCTCGCCAGAGACTTGAACCTTGCCCTGCACTTCTAGGTCCGCAAGCGAGATTGCCCAAATGCTGCCGTCTCCTGGGTTGGTAATCACTGCCAATCGACTGCCCGGTACAAAGCAAACCTCGTGATGTCCGCCATGGCCCTCGATTTTGCTTGTTCCCACAGGAATACACTTGGCGACTTTTGCATCGAAATAGTTGCCATCGTTGTTTGGATCCAAATCAACGATATGCAAGGACTCGGATAACTCGCTTCCACGGCGATCGCTAAACAAGAACGCATACTGTTTTCCAGCCGGCCCGGTTGACACACACTTGGGAGTTGTCAAGGCGAGTCCGCTTTCGATAGGGATGGACAGCTTCAACAAAGTAGGCTTGGCCGACTTCGCATCGATCAAGCACAACGTCGACGTATCCGCCGAGCCAGTGGTGAAGAGTACGTATTGATTGTGGTTTTCGAAGGCGCCTGTTCGTAAGGGCTTGCCGGTCGTAGCATCCTCACCCAATGACAAATGGTTGATCTCGACTTCCTTCGGTTTCTTGCCCAGAGCAACGTCCGCTTGCACCCAGAACACTCCATCTGACGGAGCAAAGAAAACCTTACCAGAATTTGCGGTAGCCCCATGCAGCCCTCCGGATGGTAAATGAACGGTGTAGCCGCTCTTTGATGCCGAACCGCTCAGACCCACTACATCGACTCTCCCTTTATTGTCCCCATCTCGGTCGGCCCATGTGGCGTAGCAAACTTTTTTGTCAACCGCAGCCAGAGTGATGTGACCTCCGCCAGCGGACACAAAACGACTTGAGGCAGAGGATCGCGACCGCAACAGAGTGGAAGGCGAAAGAATCGTGAATCCATTCTTCTTGTCATTCGCAACAAAAATCTCACCCTGGTATTCGTAGATATGCGCTGGGTTCCCTTGATTGGTGTCCAACTGAGATGCCAAAACCGATGGCTCTTTTTCAAAATGCCAATGCGAATGGTTTCCATGCTCTTCCTCGGTGACTCCAGCGTTCACTGCAATCCAGCCACTCTGCAAATTACCGTTGTCGTTATCGTGAATCCCGGCAAAAACGACTCCGTTGGCCGCCGCCATCTGAACCATGCTTTGCTTTCCAGCGTCCAACTTGGCCAACCCACTCACGGCGTGTTTCTTAATGGTCCATTCCGTGCCCATTCGAACCATGTCACCGCACTGCAGCGATTGGTCGGATGTATCCTGCCAGAACAGACGAGTGACCGTTCGAGGGTCATTTGTTTTCGTCGGTTTTTGACCAACACAAACCGATAGGTGGCCGTTGAAGGTAAAGCAACCGATCAGCCCTCCGAACGCGATCCGTTTCAATAAACGTTGGGTACCCCTTGCCCGAATTGATTTTCGATTCGCCATGCAATCAATCTTTCCAAATAGTTAGTCTAGACAGCGACGCGTTTCGCTCTTCGACGCGCTCAATCACCGCCTTTCGTAACCCTTATCGTACGCATTTGCATATGTTGTGCAAGAGCGCATGGTGTGCGAAAAGGCGTTTTGGAAAAAATCATAAAGAAGACACAGCCGACAGAAGGTGCAGGCACGCTCCGCCGTGCCGTTCGCAGGCAAGCTTTTGCCAGGATTCTAGGTGGACGGCACATGGAATGTGCCTACTACTTTGACTTTTGTCGGCTGTGTCAAAGAAGTGAGTGCGGTTGGGCCAAACTCTGGATCCATCGCATTCCTCAATCGCTGAAACGCTCGGTTCATTTCTTTTTTCCATAAGTCGACTTCTTCTTTTTCATGGTCTTCGGCTGCGTGTTCGAGCAGTTCGAGTTTCGACATGAAGACTTGCAATTTCATGCGTTGAAATCGTGTTAGAGGTTGCCTTCGCAGGTAAGCGCTCACCTCCATTTTGTGAGCCCAATCCTCTTGTATGGGTATCCAATACATAATTCTTTCCCAATCGTATCGAGCGCAGTCTGCCATTAGATCCGCATGGTTCATTACCATTTCTTTACGGATCTCCGATCGAGGTGGATAGTACAAAAAGCACGCTACCACACTGGCCGCAATGAGTCCGAGAAAACAAGAGGCAGCAATCACGGACTTCGGCAAAATAATATCCCGCTGCAATCCAATCGTCGAAGCAGTCGCCCATTCATTCGATTCTCGATCCGTTGAGCCAAGCAAGTAGCCCATCCATCGACCGTTTCGATCCCCATGGTAGTTAAACGCTCCAACGACCAAAAGGAAAAAGGCAGCAACAGCGGCAATCAACTCCTCGGCTTTCCAAGAGTCTCGAATCATCCTCCAACTCGACTCCATCAGTCCGGGTCCGCCCGAAGGAAATGGATTGCAGTAGACATCGAAAGCGTGTGTGTGATCCGCCGGTTCAACTCCCTTGGGTCTCAATGGTCTATCAATGCAATAAGCCAATGTCAGAACCAACAGCATCAAAAATCCAAGCCAAGCGATGGCAGGTCGAGCCTTGTAATTCAGAACGATCCAAGCGATGAGACCAAGATTGACGCCGGTTCCCAATACCAATAGTGTGAACGCCGCGCCGATCGAGTTGCCATGCTGGAACATCGAAGCAATCTGAACGATCGCAACCATCGGAGTGATATAGGCAAGCGTCGCCACGGCCGCCATTGTCAATGGCGCTGTCATATCATCCTTTCCGGCTGCTTTTTGAAGGAAGCCAGCAGGCAAAAACATACTTAAAAGTCCAACACCAACAAGTGCCAGGAGAATGTACAGAGTCGAAGTACTAAACGCTTGCTGGCATACGGACAATGCAACTGCTCCCACCCGCCTGATGCCAAATGGTGTCTTTGGCAACAGCTCCGGTTGGATCCAATTCGATGGAAACATCTTGTCCCATACCAAGCCCATCACGGTCACGATGGTCAGCGAGCACATGCAAAAAACAAAGATTGCGACGGGATCGCTCAAGGTCAGTCCATAGAGCACAGAAATCGGATTGAAAAGAGGGGCGGTTAATCCGAACGCCAGGATGGTTCCACCAGCGATTCCACTTCTGCGCATTTGAACCATGACCGGAATAACGCCGAGTGAGCAAACTGGCAATAGCATTCCCAGAATCCAAGCATAGGGCAATTGACGCCAAGTGTGACCACCAAAAAGCTTGAGCGTCCCTTCCCTCCCTAGGATGCGTTCAAAGACGGCAGCCACGATCCAGCCGACAACGATGGTCGGGCAAGCAGCCACGGCAGCTTGTGACATCCGAACGATCGCTCCCCAAAACAAGAGATCCATTTCAATTCCTTCTATTCAGGCGACCCCGTTCGGTCCAGTTCTAAACGACACACGTCAGCGAGCATCTCGACATTGGAAATAAGCCCATCAAGTTCGACGAGGTCCTTGAGCTTCTTTCCGTTTGCAACTTGCTCTTCTAGTAACAGGACCGTTTTGGCGGACCAAGCGTCGATCCGGTTGAAATCTTTTTCCGATAGTTCGCTGTCAGCCGCTAATTCCGGAAGCCATCGAATCAGATCGATGAACTCTCGTTCCACACTGATCTCCGGATTGGAAGATGTTGCCTCGACGGACTTTGACAGCTCGCTCATTCGCTCTGAGGCGGCAAAAATCGTTTTCGGCCAGTGAACTGGGAAATGCTCATGGCTTTCCTCCTCTTGGGAACTTGTGGAGGACTGATTGCGACAACCCGCGAAGGGCAACCATATCCCGCCCAGCAACAAAACGAGAATCCAGCAACTTGGCAAAATACGGAACGGATCATTGGGCTGACAAATTTTCATCATGGTAGTGGAACGCTTACCGAGTTGAGAACGGTTTCAATCACGCGCTCGACGTCACCAGCCATGCCTGAAAGCCGGACTGCGAGCACAGGAATCGCAACATCTTGAACGTCTTCTGGGATCATAAAGTCTCGTCCCGCGAGCATCGCACGGGCTTGGGCGGCTCGCTGCCACTGAAGCAATCCGCGAGGGCTCAAGCCCAACGCAAATGCGTGATTGGCTCTGGTCGCCTCGGCTAAGCTCACTAAATACTCACGCACGGGCAACTCTACTACAATCTGAGATACTGCACGCTGCAGTAGGTTCAGTTGACCTGGCTCAAGCACTTGCGTTGCAACGACTTCCTCGGTGCTTCGACTGCTCCGAGCGAGTAGCTCTAGCTCGCTCTCTCGGTTTGGATAGCCAATCCTGAGTTTCATAGTAAAGCGATCGAGTTGCGCTTCAGGAAGAGGGTAGGCTCCGACGCTCTCGACTGGGTTTTGTGTAGCCAAGACCAAAAACGTTTGGCTCAAGGGTTTGGACTCCCCTTCGATGGTGACTTGGCGTTCGGCCATTGCTTCGAACAAAGCGCTTTGTGTTCTGGGTGTAGCGCGATTGATCTCATCCGCTAACAAGACATCCCCAAACACGGGCCCTGGCCGAAATTCGAATTCTCGCGTTTGTTGATTTAGGATGCTGAAGCCCGTAATGTCGCTCGGCAGCAAGTCGGGGGTGCACTGCACTCGCTGAAAACGCCCACCGATGGCCGTTGCCAAGGCTTTGGCTAACGTGGTCTTCCCAAGGCCCGGCAGGTCATCAAACAAAACATGTCCGCGCGCGAGCACGCACGCCAGAAGACTCTCTACCACCTCGGGCTTACCGAGCAAAGTGATGTTGAGCTGGTGTCGCATCCGATCCAACAAGGAAGCTGTCTGTGTCATTGATTGAATCATTTTTTCCTTGACTGTGATTGGAAGTCGCTCCATTGGTGACCGGTTGACTTCCTTCGAAAAAGATCGAGGATGCCTCGCTGAGTAATTGCCCAACTGATGTTGCAAAGCGGAACTGAGTTTGCAGTAAGCCATTCTGTCGTCGCAAGCGTGGGCGCGTACGCGAGGCGCTGCGCCGCATCCACAAAGAGTTGCCTGTCTGAGGGTCTCAATCTCGGATCGCAGACAAGCTGCGACTCAAGCCATTGACGAACCGTAGCTCGCCTCGGGCGCTGAACACCCCACACCCACATTCTCCATCGAAGCAATACCAAGCTCCAACGCACACGTGAGCGGATCGACAGGAAATGCGCAGAGAGAAAAACCGATGAGCATGCTGCGTCGACGATTCGTCTGCGCATGTAAACAGCCATTCCCAAGAAGAATAACGTGGTCGCAATCGATAAGGGGTTATGAATGGCTGTGTCGCACAGCAACCACCAGCCCTGAATCGCAAATTGCCGCCATGAACGAAATTCTCGAGGCTTTGCAAATTGGGAGCAGGGTTCGATCGGGAGCCAGGCCCCGTGCACATAAACCTCCGCCCAAGTATGCAAATCTTCCGGCAAAACTTCTGTTTGCCCAGAGCGAATATCAAATCGGCTCCGAGAAGCATAGAACCCAGTAACCAACCTAGATGGTATCCCTAAACTGCGAATCAAAACACTTGCTGTTGTCGCCACGAGATAGTCTGGCCCACGTCGCGTTTCAATCATGTGCTGGACGACGTCATCGCATGAATCGGGTGGCAAATATGAGATGTCGACCTCAAAATCTTGTCGCAATGCGGTTACGAGCGCTTCGATTCTCACCCAATCCGTTACCCGTTTAGGACTTTTGTTGAGATGCGGTTGCATCAAGCGTTCCGCTTCCGATCGAAGCGATTGGCGATTCCCTGGCACAGTGAGATACGGTGCAAGCCAATCGCTGGGCTGTGAACTCGCGACGATATCATTCAGGGGGTCGGAGGCGTCTCGCAGGCAGTGTAGTTGAGGTACCTGATAGATCTGGTGAACCACCGTGAGCTGCGGAATCGAATCGCAATTTGGCATCATAGGCTGGCCATCGGACGTCCATCCAAAAAAATCGGGTTGATCGATTCGATCGATGTGAATATCGGTTAGCAAGGACGGGGACGGAATGCGAGGCGACTGGATATTGATCAGTTTGATGGTCAGTCGCTCGCGCACCGGATGAGCGATCGAAGCATTGTGTTGCTGTAGCTCCATCCACGGCTTGTTCGACAGGGTTCGTAATCTTGGTAAGGCTCGTTGCTGTGGTGACTTAAGGTCATCGGAGTGCGTCCATTCGGTCCCATCAAACGAATCGTAGGATTCAAGCCGAAGATGCTGAGGAGTTTCACCAATCAGATAAAGAATCGCACGGCTCTGGGATCCCCTTGGTTTGATTGGGTTTGAGCGGTCGACGGGGTGTCGGATTGCCGAAAACTCCCGGCCCGTCTTTTTTGACTCGGACCCTTCCTCCGTCGTTTCCTTGGTTTCACTGTTAAGTGCGATCGCGCGCATGAACTTTTTGGATCGCGATTTGGGTTCACCATACATATCGCTCGCCAAATCGTACATCGACGGAACTTGGGAATCCAAGAATAGGTTGCTATCGACCGGTCCAAATGTATATGCTTCGTCTTGGGCGGCAACCAGCATGTCGCCATCACCAATTCCATTCCGGGCGGACGGATCGGCATCTTTCTTGCCACCCGACGTCGGCATAAAACCATCCAGCAACGTGATGGTTGATTTGTTGAGCATCGCGACGGCACCCATCGCTGTTGTCACCGCGCAAAGTATGGCCACCAAGACGATTCTCATTCGGACCAGTGGCACGCTTTCGACCGCAACAAAGCCACGCTCGATGGATTGCCAATAGCGAGCCATCAAAGACCAGGCGGCCAACAAGCCGAACAGCACGACAATCCAAATCATGCCGCTCCGATCTGAGGTGGACACCCCGAACAACATGAGGAAACTGCTCAGTAAAAAGGATGTCCATTCTTGTTTTGACGTTGTAGCGACGGCTGCTTGCCAGAGGGCTGCATTTTGAAGCATTGCCAACCAAATCAGTTCGGTCGCCTCTCCGACGCCACCAAGGCAATAACGATGAATCAGACGGATTCCCCACGGTGCACCAATCAAAATGGAGCCTATTGCCCATGGGATGCCGCCTCTATTGCTTGCAATGAGGGTCGACTCTCGATGAATCGAAAAATAGGCTCGCGTCGTTATCGCGATAGAGATGCATATCAAGAATTCCGTCCACAGCCAAACAGTCGAAAAACACCCCTGCAATCGCAATAGCAGGATGCCAATCGATGCCACAATTGCCAATAAAAACGTATTGCCCTTGTTGTAGATTGTGCTTGCGACTTGACCGCTTGCAGGACGCTTCAAACGCGATCGAGATGAACTGCGAACGACTCTTGGAGAAACCGCGATGAACTTGTTCACGATCCGCACTCGACTTTCACTCGACTCGTTCGCTGGCACAACTGCTGCCACTGGCTTCGCAGTTGATTCGAAGGATCGTTTTCCACATCGATAACGATAGCGGATGCACTGCGACAAAATGCGTGGGAAGATTCGTCTGGTCCGATGTCGTCTACCAGCAACCAAAAAAACTTCGCATTGTCATTGGGCGAAATGGAACGATTTAACCTGACCGCGCGCGACGCGGTACTCACGCAGTAACTGACTCCTTCGCGAATCGACGGAATCCGGTCTGTTGCAGATTGAGATGGGTTGTGTTGCCAGCAAGCCAATTTATCTAACCACAGTTGTTTGCTCGATCGGTTTGCGTATAGCGGTGTCCAGCTATCTTCGAAATGCGCTCGTACTTGCCAAGAGTGAGATAAGAAGTGGTTGGTAAGGGATGCCAAGATACGAATCATCCATTCGCGTTGCTCGTGGACTGCGTTCGCGGCAGCGTAAGTATCGAACCAGATGGAAACCAACTGCCTGCTTCGGGATTGACGTTCAAAGACGACCAAGCTGTCGCGACGCGATGTTTGAGCCCAATGCACCTGCCGAAGCGAGTCGCCCGGTCGGTATGGGCGGACTCCCATCCAGTCACCTTCATCTCCTATCTGCTCGCTGGTGGTTCCGATACCTGCGTTGGTACTTCCCGCCTGATGAGGCACATCCACCAATTTGATCATTTTCGGCCAAACGAAAAGCGGAGTGGCCACTTGTAATTTGCGATAGCTTGTCCATATTCCAAAAGGAAAAGCGGTCGACAGCCGAACATCACGCATTGGGTAGCGTCCTCGAATTCTAGGACGGCAGACCCACTCAAACTCACTCTTCGAAATGGCAGGGACTCTGCTTAAGCAGATCGGCTGGCCCTCCGCGTCCACATGAGAGGCGATCGCATCGTCCGCTTCAACGATCATGCCCCAACCCTGCCAAGGCCATCGATGCACTAATGCAAGTGTTGTGTGAATACACTCCCCCTCTTCGCATCGCAAGTGAGACCAGGACAATTGACCTCGAATACCCACCATCGCGATCCAAGGCCACAAGCAACCGACGACACCCAACGCAAATATTGCCACAGACACCAGGAACGCCTGGCTGGACACAAAGACTCCCAAAAGGAGCGACGCCAGAAAAGCGACCGCAACCCATCCAATTGGGCGTTTGAGCCAATAGACATATGCATTCGCCCATGGGCAAAAATCATAATGCATCGCTTGGCCAAAATAGGTGAATAGTGTTTGATGCATGAATCGCCTAATGTTGAAATTGGAGGTTTAAGCAGCGAGTCAAGAAGGTTTACATATCCTCACCGAACAGCCGGACAGCTCGGGATAAACCGCTCACAAAGTTGGTGGCTTGGGCACTGGCGTGCAGGCCGGATTTGCCATGAAGTCAGGTGCTGTCGCGAGCACCGAACTGAGCGGGAGAGGCACGGAAACACCCTCGTCGCTTCAACGCCAAGTCATGAGAACAAACCACGGGCCGCTCAAGCGATGGCGGGGGGCGCGCGCGACCGAAAATAAACTACGGAAGATCGCTCATCGACCGCGCCGTTGAGAAAAACGTGCAAGCAACTTGCCTCTTGTCGCTCGTGGTGACTCCCTACGTAGAGAGCCCCGCAAAGCATCGCAAGAAGTTTATCTATCAAACAAATTCCATCCGCCGCTGCAAACTCGGAAGGCTGCTTGTTTGCGATATTCTGCCCAAATTGATTTCGGTGACAGCCAGAATGGTGCCTATGTTGACAGACGCCCGAAGGAAACGCATCCATGGATTCGACATCCGCCTCCACCACTTGGTGGATACGACAATGCGACGAACCACAGTCCAGGCCGGGAACTAAGTGAAGAGCCTGATTGACAAAAATCAGTATCGAATAGGTGCCAAGCAACAGCCAAACGATCGTTTTGTGTCCGAAAAGGTTCAAAAGTAAGGACTCATCCAATGAATAACGAAATCAGTACGACACGGATGATAGTCGATACGTTGTGTTCTTGCAAAAGGTTTGCATGAAAAAATTTATGCAAGAACCAAAAATTTTGCAAGAACAGTCGGATTCGAATATAGTGCAACTGACTTTTCTCGAACGAAACGGAACCCTCAAAATGCCCAAACCGGGATGAATTGAATCACTGATGCGAAATCACCCACGGAGTTTATCGAGCCGACAAGCGTTTACGCTGGTTGAGTTGCTTGTCGTGATTGCTATTATCGGAATGCTCGTGGGGCTCCTGCTGCCTGCTGTTCAGTCCGCTCGCGAGGCAGCCCGAGCTATGCAGTGTAAGAACAATCTGCATCAGATTGGATTGGGGGTAGAGATGTTTCATTCCGCGATGAAATGCTATCCGCCTGCACGCTACGAACCCCGACCAGGGGATCCACAAGCCTTAGCCTGTGGCGGTAAAGAAACAACTTGGCTTGTTCGAATCATGCCCTTTATCGAAGCCCAATCCATAGAACAACGTTGGGACTACTCCGTCCCGTATAGCAAACATCAAGAAGACACCAGAAGTAAGACATTATCCGTATACTGCTGTCCGTCGCGCCGAACGGCAGATGAAGCAAAAGGCTTGGGTCAAGTCATCGGGGCTGGTACGCGTTGGATCACGTTGCCTTGTGGTTGCAGGGTTGCCATTACCAGCGATGAAGAATTGATGGGGGCCGTGGGCGACTATGGAGCCAACCACGGCGATCTTTCGCCAGGTGCATCCGGATTGCCAAGCGACTTCAACTATGGCGGAAATGGGACTGGGCTCATTATTTCCAGCCGCGCGAATTGCAAGGAACAGATCCCCCGTTCTTGGCACGACCGCATCGCACAGCGCGACGCGACCGACGGCTTGAGCAACACGTTCCTGGTTGGCGAAATGCATGTCCCAATAGGCAAGTTAGGGCAATCGCCGCAGGATGCATTCATCTTCAATGGCGACAGTGTTTTTAATATGTCCAGGCTAGGTGGGCCAACCATGCCTATTGCAACCAACCTTCGAGGTGATGGGGGAGACCTCGTTCGATTCGGTAGCTGGCATGTTGGACTCTGTCATTTCGCTCTCGCTGACGGAAGCGTACGGGCCGTTAGCAGCAGCATGGACACCGAGACTCTCGGCCGGCTATGCAATCGAGCGGATGGTCAACCCGTAACGCTGGACGAGTAAGCCCATGTTGCGGTCCCATCGCAGGCCCAAGTATGGCACACTCGCGGCCGTTTTGTTTTCGCTTGCAACATTGTTTTCACTGGGCTGTAGCGATGGCAGGCTCAAGACCTACCCAGCCACCGGAAAGGTCGTGTTCCCGGACGGTTCCCCCGTCAAAGTTGGAACGATTGAGTGCAAGTCGCAGGAACATGGAGTTCAAGCTACGGCTGAGATTGGACTCGATGGAACATTTTCCCTCACAACCTACAAACAAGGGGATGGTGCCGTAGCGGGTTCACACAAATGCGTGGTCGTTCAGTTCGTTCAAATCGACAATCTGGCGAACTACAAACCCTCTACCATTGGTGTCGTCAACAATAAATACAACTCCTATTCCACTTCTGGATTGAGTTTTAGCATTGAGCCTCAAAAGAACGAACTGCTTATTCAAGTCGATGGGGTCCATGAAAAATCAGGAAGCAGTAACCATGGTGGTCAACCTGACCATCTTCCTGAATCTTCCACCCCCGAGGAGCGGAATCGCCGCTAACCATTTTGGTGGACTTAGTCCCATTTGCAATTGGCCAGAACCATGAAAATTCATATCCAACTCGTTATGATCCTCGTTTTCTCGTTCTTGGTGATGTCCGCCGTTTTCGCAATCGGTGCTGCGGATGTGCCCGCTCAACTGCCCGACCCGGACGGCATGCCGGCGGACCAGACCAAGCCAGTGAAGGTTTTCATCCTGTTAGGTCAGTCCAACATGCTCGGCTTTGGCCGTGTTGGGCCAAAGGAAACGAAGGGTTCGCTCGAATTCATGGTCCAGGAGAAAGGCAAGTATCCGCACCTCGTCGATGACGCTGGCAAATGGACTACTCGGCAAGATGTTCGCTATGTCCATGTGATGGATCCACGCGGCGTCGACTACAAGGACATGGACAAATACAGCGACGTCCGAAACGAATGGCTGACGCCAAAGAATTCGTTCGGACCAGAACTCGGTTTCGGCCATGTGATGGGGTTCGTGCATGACGAGCCGGTCCTGTTGCTCAAAGCGTGCATCGGCAATCGCAGCTTGGGCTGGGATCTGCTTCCACCCGGTAGTGAAAGATTCGAATTCGAAGGTAAGATCTACGCTGGCTACAAGGATGTGGCCAACTTCTGGGATAAAGGCGCGGAACCGAAGCCGGTTCCGTGGTACGCAGGTCGTCAGTACGACGCCGATACGGCTCATGCGAAAACCGTTCTGAAAAACATGGAGAAGTATTTCCCTGGCTATCAAGGTCAGGGCTACGAAGTCGCGGGCTTCGTCTGGTGGCAGGGCCACAAAGACCAAAGCGCCGCGATGGCCAGTCGCTACGAGCAGAACCTAGTGCACCTCATCAAGACGCTCCGTGAGGATTTCCATTCGCCGAACGCGAAGTTCGTTTTGGCAACCGGTTGCGGCAATCCTGGTCGCGAGAGCTTCGGCTTGAAGATCGCCGAAGCGCAGCTCGCAGTCGACGGCGACAATGGCAAGTACCCAGAGTTCAAAGGCAACGTCAAGGCGATTGATACGCGCGACCTGTGGCGCGAAGCGGACGTTTCGCCCGTCAATCAAGGCCACCACTACAACCACAATGCGGAGACCTACTACGAGACTGGCGAACGACTCGGCCGCGCCATGGCGGAATTAACGAAGAAACCATGACCGCTACTTTCGAAGCTTGGCCAATCGCGGCTTCAATCGTTCCCCATCGGCACGCAGATCAATGGTTTGGCACAGCAACTCCCCGTGCGAAAAACTCATCGGGAGCATGGCGAGTTGTAGATAGTGCGCGAAAAGCGGTTATCGGCCTGTTAAGCAGAGATTCGATTGTTCCGCTGCTTTTTCGACGATCGAAATCCCCCAACAACAGCAACACCGACGAAAATAGGACCCGCGAAGGTGTGGTCTGCGGAATGGCAGATTTCTTGGTCGCCACTCTGGCGACAACTACAGGCTACTGAGAACTCGATGGTCACGCGTTCAGAGACGTGACGGCGGTCGAAAAACTTGATTCAGGGCAGCGGGGAACTAATCTCAAAGCCTAGCACTCCTGTGCAAATACTCCGCTCCGACCAAGCTTTTCTCAGGAAATCCACTGCTTCGACGATTGATCTGCTTTCGCTGGCATCAATACGTCACTCATGCTCGTCATCGCCGGCTCAACTAGCAAGGAACTGGCCCGCCCCTCAGAAGCTCCAGAGCGAGTTACCTCAAGGCCGAAAACCAGATCTTTCCCTTCTTGCTCCCTTCTCCCCGCTTCGGGGAGAAGGGCTGGGGATGAGGGGCTGTCTTCTAACTCATCACGAAAAGAATCGCTTGGTTAGATTCGCAAAGAACCTAGGATCGGCGCTCAACGATTGGGCGAAAGTCGTGGAAGACTTGAGCAGGAGTTTCTCCCATTGAACAGAGTACAACAGCGGATTACACGCTGGTTACTGCCATGGCTCGGGATGCTTAAGCTTTGATGGTAATGAAATAGGTCAAATCGCCCGCCGAAATTGGCCTGTCTCGGCCATCTTCTTGTAATGCTCGACTAGTTTGCGGGCAAGCCAAGCGTTATCAAGTCGCAGCCCGACTTCGATATTCCTCTCCTGGCCGGCTTCGGTGAAGTTTGCGGACGAGACAAATACATCACTCTCGTCAACAACAACGCACTTCGCATGTAGCGAGGATCGAATCGGCGTATCGTCGGATACGCTACGTGGGTCGTAGTAAACAATTGGTAGCCGTGAACCTTTCGGCCATTGATGTGACTTGAATCGCTCGACGTAACGCGACACGAGAATCTCTGACTTGGTAGTATCCCCATCTCCGCGCGAGATATTGAGAAATAGCTCGACCTGCAACTTTGGCTTTGAATCCATGCGCTCTGCTAGTGCTTCAAAGACCTTTTGTCCCTGATATACCGCGTAACCAATCACAGTCACAGACTGTTTTGCATGTGCAAACATCTCCCGCACGACGACGGATGTATCGCGATTGGAAATTCCGGGAGCTTCTGGTCCTGACGTAACGAAATCGATACCCGTTGGATCGGAGTTGCGAAACAACTCCCGATCCTGTATCACGGAATCAATGAGGACCGCAACTTGCTCAGCACTAAATCCGATTGCAGATAACTCGGTTAGCTTCGCAGCGAGGGGAGTACAAACATCACCTTGGAAGATGCGTCCGATCTGGAGCGGCGTAGCTGGAAGCGTGAGTCGACCGGATCGCAAACTGTTTGCAATCAATCGCAGGTCTTTGGAACTGAGTCGAGAGAACGCGTCGTTCATTGTTTGAAAAACTCGATGCCTAGATTGTCGACCGTCGACACGACCAGTGCTCGATCGAGAAACTCGTTGTGTTGCTCACAAGATGTCTCCGAAATCAACAAGCAACCGTGGCAGGCAGCACCGTGCAGGAAACGGTGCTCATGCAGGTTTGATGGTTCATGTTGAGCACACACCGGGTCATTGGAACAGAGCTCTCCCATGGCGAGCGCACCGCGTATGTGCTCGTGAATGCGGCGACCAACTTGGATCAAGCCGCCCAAGGTTCCTTCCGCGTCAGAAGTACCGGTGTAAAGCAACACATCGTAGCCAACATCGGGGATGGTGTAAATTCGCTCGCGAATCGAACTGGCCGGGTATCCGCATTCGAGCGACACCTCCGTGATCAGCATATGCGAAAACGAATGGAACAGAATGTATGGGAGTAGCCCACCTTCCTCAACGAACTTTTTCGATGCGCCATTTCGCTCCGCCTTCCAGGCCTCGTAACCGCGAAGCAATCGCATCCCATGTGCCATCACCTCTGGACGTGATGCCCAGTCTTCTACTGCTTGCTTCTTAAACTGAATGAATATCCCTTCACCTCGATTTTCGACTGCTGGTAACCATGTGATCTCACGCGCCAACGAAGCGCGACGGACACCCATTTCCAACTCGCCATCAATGTCTGGGGAGACTGCTTCAAAGCGGGTGAAGCCGACTTGGGCCATGACCTCACGGAGCCGATGGACAAGCACGATGCGCTCGATAGATTGCATCCAGGGCTTGTCCCAGACCTTTTTCGGTAGGGTTCTCGCAAAGAAGTTACCGTCGGGTTTGTCGTCGCCAAGTTCGTCTTTGCTGGCCATAAGCGTTTCCATCTCGGCCTGCTTGATCGTTTTGGGCTGACCAGCAGACTGGCCGCGACGCATCTTTATTTCCGCGAAGACCTCCTCGTCGGAATAATCGCCCAGAACTGTATGGACCTTGGCTTTCTTTCTCTCATACTTGAGCTCACCAACATCCGCCACCGCGCCGATGAAGTCCCACACAAGTTCAACCGCTTCACGAAGTTCAACATTTCGATCTGGCAATGAGATGACGCTCATCAACTGAGTGAAGTACGCATTGCTTGCGGTTCGGATAAGCAAACGGTTAGGCTCACCGCATTTCTCGTTGGCGTAAGCACCGAGCCATGGCCTCTTTCCATCACATCGCAACATTGATTCAGGCGACTCGATCGCCAAAGCCATGCTGCGTTCGGCATTGCCGCATTCACAGCGAACATAAACTTCCGCTAGATCGCCGCTTGTACCGCGTTCCTCGATCCATAGTTGACGTCGGCACTCCGTGTTTCCTCCGTGCACAAAGCTATACCAATCGATGTCACCGATATGCCCATTTCGGCATGCACGAACGAAACGGACTGGAACAACGGTTCGTTTTTTCTTGTCGTCACCAATGAATTTGCCCTTGGTAAGCATGTTCCGGTGAACCAACATTCTTGCACGAACGAACCCAACGCTAGCATCTCGGTCCACATCTTGGGTGATGAACCACTCGGGGAACTGCCATGCTGTTACACCTGTCTGCGGTGCAGTCGGATCGTCATTGTCTGGTGGTGGACTATAAAGCTTTAGAACCTGCAACGGCGGATCAAAGAGCAGCTTGAGCTTCTCGACCAGTCGCGGCTCCACAACCTCTTCTCCACCCATTGACCACGAATCCAGTCCGCCGATGAGGACAGAATGGTTCGGCAAATCCACCATCGAACCTGGTCCAAACGATGTGATCAACTGGCTTTGACGAATTTGCCCGTGAGGGCGACTTCCTGGCCTTCTACTCATCGTGTTGCCTCATCACATGCGAACCGACGGGCGCTAGCCCCGGTTAATAAAAAAACAACCGCAAGCGCCGATCGGACGGCAATACTGCATATTCTCATTGGTCCTCCTCCGCATCGATGTCAACACCATCGATCGTTTTCAGCCAAAGATTGACGCTTGGCTCAACGTCACGCATCGAACGGTTCGCGCGGAACTTCTTGTGTCTCGGGGGTAAATTCTTTAGTTCAGGGTTCAGAAACTCATAAAGCAATCGCTGAGCGCTTCCTGTTTCCGTTTGGTACTGCAAGGCACCGCCGGTATCGTGCAGTTCCTTCGCAATGGTGCTCCAGGTATCGAGCAAATCTTTGCAGCGATCGGCCACTTTCTGCCGTAACTCTGCTGCTTCGGGAGACGAGCTATTCGAATGCGTTTCAAGGGCACGGTTCGCGAGCTGTTCTACCGCAAATTGAAGTCGCGGCATCTCTTTGAGAATTTCCGTCGCTCCTCGTGGCGGAGTCATCGGAGCATGACCATGTCGGGCTAGCGCAATGAAGGTACCAGCCAAACCACGGTCCAAGGCTCTTGGAGAAAATGGCGTTACGCTTGTCGCTTCCACACTGCGATAGAAGGACTCGTGGAATGCAGCAAATCGCTCGTAGTGCGATCGGTCACGGGGGCGATGCACGTTCAAGATCGTCACCACCAATCCTGGACGTTTGTCGTCTCGTCCTACACGGCTGGTTGCCTGGATGTATTCGCTGCTGGTCTTGGGTTGACCAAAACAAACCATGAGACCAAGCCGAGTAATATCGAGACCGACAGAGATCATGTTGGTGGCAATGGCGACATCGACACGGTCTTTCTCTTTAAAGGCTTGTTCAAGCCTTCGCTTGGCTTCCGAAACCTTGTCGGTGCTAACTCGACTGGTTAGCTCGACGGGCTCGTATGCAATGGTCCGATCTTTGAAAACCCCATCCGTTTCGCCAAGACGTTTGCGACTGCCACGTCCCGTTAGCTGAGTTCGGATTTCATCCTCGATCAGTCGTCGGGCACCGCCCAGTTCGCGGAGGCTGTTGAAGTACCCAAGCAGCGTCATGTAGGGATCAGCGGGATTCACATCGACTTTACTACCGCCGTTGGCGTCATACGCCTTTTGAGCAGCAGATAGGAGCGTGAGGTAGACACGCAACATGATCACTTTAGGACTACGGCCCTGTGCGGCGATACCAACGTACTCCCGAGCATTACTTTCCTTGACGCTGTGTGTTCGTGCAAAAAACGAATCACGGATGTCAGGGCCCGGCGGAGGAAACACATCGACATCCGGACGGTTGAAAAGCGATCGAATCTGACTGAGCGCCCGACGCACCGTCGCTGTTGATGCAATGATCTTCGGCCTCACCTCCTTGCCATCCACTTTCACAGTCGCGAGCGAATCCAAGGCAGTCTCGTACAGGCCGACCATTGTTCCCAATGGGCCCGAGATCAAATGCAACTCGTCCTGGATAACCAGATCTGGCGGTGGAAGTCGATCGACCGGCAACGGCCTACCCGTACCCATGTCGCAAGGACCGTAGAAACCCTCCGAGTCAACTCGATTCACATTGCCGAAAAAGGCTCCTACCTCGCCGGTCCAGGGCATTGCAGCGAACTTATCGACTGTGGCAATCAGAAAGCACGGCAGTCGACGATAGATTGGCTCATCCACCGACAGAATTGGCAGTGAGTTGCCTCGAGAGAACTCGCAGCGGCGGTTGGCACAATTCACTCGCAGGTCCGTCGGATTGTCGGTGTTGGGAACTAGTTGAAACGAATTTGACTTAAACTTAGTTCCACACCAGGGACATTCCTCCATCGCTCGTTGGATCGGCAATTCCTTTCAGATTCATCAAAATAAATGCAAGCTGGAATGGACGCCAAGCAGGCGTGACCGTTTCCGGAGCAATATTCAATTGCAAGGCCAATCGGCGACGTCCCTGATCTGCCATTGCTTTGTTTGCAAGTCGAAACGCTTCCATGCAGTCGTTTTGAGCGAGCAACTCGATTCCGGCTCGAATTCGCTTTGCGGCGAGTCCGGCGCGCCGAAGCAGCTCCGATGCGATCTCTTGCCGACGTTGTGACAAGCCACTGAGGCTCTTTTTCTGCTTCTCAATCCAACTTTCGTAACTGCTGGCAAAGCCACCAAGCTGCTCCATCGCATCTTGGCCATCGCGCAGCAGCGCGAGCGACTCCATATTCAACGTGACTCCGTCGATCTTGGCCGGCGCGACCTTTTCGACTTCGGCGGTTGGCAAATGGCAAGTCCGAACGATCTTGCAAACACCCTCTTCCACGACCGATTCCGAAGAAACGCCGTGACCGACGGAGTACTCAAAGGAGTTGCGATATTGAAGATCTGCGACCCGCTCATCCCAATCATCGCTTTCCAGGCTGTGCAGACTTGGACGCGCGATAAAGGATTGATCGCTTTGCACCTCCAGTTCCACCTGAAAGACGAATCCCTCGTCGCGAACTTCATCCGGCGATGCTTTGCGACGATTCACGACGAAAATCGAAAGACTCCGCGTTCCTTTCGGGAGCCCACCATCGGAGTCACCGTCTGGTACCCCACGCAATGACCACACCACTTCAACGCCGCGACTATTCGGTACCGGGACGACGCCGTGGGCAGGGACTTGGGTACCGAGCTCGATAGTGAGGATTTCTTCGTGTGGGTTGCGTCGCCATTGAGGCAAACTCCCTTGCCTGGCACCTTCCTCGGGCTCGATTCGAAGATACTCACCATATCGGACGATCGCCTGCAGCTCCTGCTTGCCCGACGGAACCAGAATGCTCAACCCCAGGCTACTAGGCAGATAGGATCGCTTGCTGGCTGCTTGCTCAGGTGTTTGATTCTCGTCGACTGTCGCTACAGCAGGAGCCTGATCGACTTCGTCATCGCTATTTGGATCGTAACGCTGGTCCTCGTCGGCATCGGTCGGCACGAGAAAGCCCGTGAGGTACCAGCGAGAGGGTGCTTGAGGAAGCGTCTCACGATGATCGCCAAGTCCACCGGACGGACCGATAAGGTCAACTTGAAGAGCATCAAGCAATGACGCTCGGACTTGGATTGGCTCTGTGCTCATAGAAGCGTTGTTTCAGTGGGAGTTGAAAAGTTACTCGCTAGGATCGCGATCATCATTCAGGTTTTTCTTTCTTGTTAAGCATGGCGAATCGTTCGCGCGCAAGCGAGATTGCCTGATGTAGCTTTTGTTCGAGCAGTTCTTTCGATGGCAACTCGGTCAGATAACGCGAAACGCGGATGTTGCTATCCTCCAATCGCAATAGCTCCACATGCTCTTCCGACTTATCCGCGCAAAGAATCAGTCCGATGGGAGCTTCTTCGCCGGGATGCATTTCGTGCTTCTCCAACCATCGAAGGTACAGTTCCATTTGGCCTTTATCCGCCGCTTGAAACTTGCCGAGCTTCAAATCGATTGCGACCAAGCAGCGTAAACGACGATGGTAGAACAGTAGATCGAGGTAGTAATCTTCATTGTCGACCGTGATCCGTTTCTGCCGAGCGACAAAGGCGAAGTCGGTCCCCAGTTCCAAGATGAACGCTTCCAGTTCCCGCAGAATCGCTTCTTCGACATCCTTTTCCGAGTGAAACCCTCTCAGTCCAAGAAAATCGAGGAAGTACGGATCGCGAAAGACCATATCCGGTGTCAGTCGATCCTCATCGCGCAGTGTCGCGATGTCATCGGCGATCAGCTTAGCGGGTTTTTTGGCAACAGCCGTCCGTTCGAAGAGCAGGTGCCCGATTTTGTGTCGCAGTTTCCGGACGCTCCAGCGTTCGACCCGGCACATCTCCGCGTAGAAGTCACGTTTTAGCGAGTCTTCAAGCCGAATAATCTCCGTAAAATGGCTCCAGCTCAATTGCGCAGACAGCGTCTGCGCAATTTGGCTGTCTGGAAAAACTTCGGCGAACCGGATCATTTGCTCCAGGTTTCGCTGCCCAAATCCTTTGCCGTACTCGGTAGTCAATTGTGCCGACAGCGCCGACACAATCTCCTTGCCATACTCCGCACGTTCATTCTGAAGCACATCTTCCCGGATCCGCTTGCCAATCTGCCAATACATGATCACAAGTGTCGAGTTGACAGCACGAGCTGTCTGTTCGCGGGCGGCTTCGATGACCTGCCGGATGTCGCCGAGGAGGTTGGGAATCACAACTTCGTTGGGCTTCCGCGCGGACAAAGACGTTTTTGATGAGTTTGCTTTAGCCATTATAACATTGTTCCCCATCAGTTAACCCTTCGATTTCTCAACGCGATCGTCTGCACAATCTGCAATCGCAATTAATCTATCAAGTACACGCTGGCAAAATTCGTCTGGCCAACGCAGGCGGATTTCTTTTGGGTCTTGCGCAGGACTGCGAAAGTGACTCGAATGCTTTATACCTGCAGGCGGAAGGAATTCGCACCTTGCGAACAAAGCCAAGTCTTGCCAGCCATATGCATTCAGCACGGCACGATCCATGGTTTCATGAAGCCCTCGAAGCTTTTGAATTTCTTCCGATGTCTCTTTGGGATCATGGATACGATTCATTAGTGTGATAAGGCCAGCTTCTGAACGAATCAAAGCCCTTGTTCGGAAATCAAAGTAATCCGCAGCAGAAGTTTCGAGCAGTTTATCTGATGTTGTTGGTGTCGGCATGCTCCGTGGTCTCGTCACACGACCCGCGGAAGATGATTCCAGTATCCGCCTCTGTTCATTTGCATTCCAAACATCCGCGACTCGCGATAACGACACTGACAATTCGAGCCAAGAGTCGCACCGATCCTGCGGGCGCGCTGCATCCAGTGCAGCGATATTCGCTTTTTGATCACGCAAGTCATCCAATGAGACCATTCGTGATTTCCATTCGACGAACACTTTCAGAAAAACGTTTCCACCGAATGATTTCCTGTCGGGCTCGAAAGATTGGCTGATGCGAGTTAGCGCTTCGTTGATAGCCCTACCTGAGTTACGGAAGTCCCGGAATTCTGCTCGGTACGCGGGATTCGGGTTGACTTTTGGGTATATCCGACCGATACTTCCGTCTGGATTGGAAATTTCCGGTCGGCAAAAAAGCTCCGAAGAACTTCGGGGCTTTTTGTTTTTATGGGTAGCTTTCAAGTCCTACCCCTTTCTTCCCAGGAAGTTTCGCGAGAAACTTCTTTTCTAAAATATCGTACGCTCGGTTTTCTTGACCGGGATTTAGGCACTTACGACCGATCGGTCTTGCGACCAAGTCCGCTAGTTGAAGTCCGCATGAATTTCGTTGTTTGCTCTCCAAGACTATCGAAAATGGCAGTGGAACCCCATTGGGGTTCTCTTCGTCGCACACTCTACGAAACTCGAGCTCTAAATCTTTGTCTTCTTGGTCACCTCGCTGCTCGAAGATAGTGTGGGTCACGCAATTTGACTGTCCATGCTCATCAAGGAAGTAAAAGAGTCGTTTCAGACAGGAGCGAACCGCAACGTTGTAGAGATTGTGTGAGTCATCCTGCTTCTTGATGAACTCGTCTTTTCGGATCGCAGTAGCAATGATTTTGAAGTCTGCTTCCGTGATGATCGTGTTCAAGTCATCGAGGAAGCGCTCGCGGATATCAGGGTTAGCAAGAATCATAAACGGTCCTTTGGGCTTACGAATCTCATGTTCGTGCAGCACAACCATGTCATGTCCAAAGTAACGAAACTTGAACTCTTGGAGCTTTGGGGTAATGACGTTGGCGTACTGTTGCTTATTGAAAATACAAAAGGCCAGCACAAACATCGGATAAGTCTTGTCCATGGTCTTGAGTCCATGATCGCCACTCTCGTCGACGTAGACGACATAGTCGCTGAAACACTGCGGAATCGAGGGCGTCATGATTAACATTCCCTCCCGCGTATCACCCGAATAAACACTGCTTCAACAAACACCTCATGCAATGGAAACAAGACCTGGTTTTGCATCGGTCACTCCTTCCTTGAATGAGGCCAAGTCGTCGTTGGCGTCGATCGACTTTTGGAATATGGCTTTGGTTTCTTCTAGAGCTTGGCGTTCGGCTGCGGTGGCAGCTAGTAACGGGGCGGTGGCCCCGAGTTTCCAAACGTGTTGGTGATCGCTGGGATGCTTTTCGAGGAAGCCTCGGTCTACGAGCCCGCCGATGAGCGCGTCGCGTTCGGCATCGGTGCGAGGAACCGACTTCGGTGGTTCGCCCAGTCCCAATCGCGACTTGCGAAGCTTGGGATACTTCATCGCCATGAACGCTTCATCCAACGCCGTTCGCGTGATCAGTCTGAGTGAATCGACGACTAGCAATATGAGTCGTTCTTCGCGGTCGAGTTCGACTTGATCAAGACCGTCGAGCAATGGCCTTGCTTTAGCGGGCTTCTTGCTCGGTTCCTTCTCTGTCTTCGCCTCAGTTGACTTGCCCTTCACGAGCAGCAACTCTTCTTTGTGGCGTTGTTCGTTGAGTTCGAGGAGGCGGGCAAGGACTTCGTCGCGGAATTCGTCCGGCCAGCGGAGACGCCAGGGCTTTTTCTTTTTCGATTTTCGATGCAAGCCGAAGGGCGCTAGCCCCGGTTCTGGTACGTCGGTCGAGTCGCGGGAACCGGGGCTAGCGCCCATCGGCTCGCTGTCGTCGTCTTCTTCTTCGTAGTCGAGCAGGAATTGGCAGAAGTCGGGCTGGGCGACTTGGTCGGCCAGATCGTCCCAGCCGTACGCTCGCAAGACGGCAACATCCATTTCACTGTGAAGTCGACGAAGCTCCAAAATGCACGACTCACGCTCGTCCGGAGAATGGAAGCGGTTGTAGGTCTCGGTCAACCCGATATTGAACGACAGCATTGTTGATCGTCGAAAATCGTAGTAGTTGTTTCCGGTCTCGTTAAGCAGATCTTTGTCCTCGTAAGACTGCGGAAAAGGAAAAGTCTCAAAACAATCAGTCAGCGAATATCGAAGCCGATCTTCGAGCGACGAACCAAAAAAACGCGCCCAACATTCATGTACACGCGATTGCATTACCGCGAAAGCACCGTTGCTTCCGAGAGCAAATACACCAAGTGCGTGAGAAAAAACCACATCCACATGAAGGGCGGCAAATGAAAGGTGCTTTGCGTGAAGTATCGTAACTAAGGCACGATCCAACGAAGCGATTGTCTCGTAAAGTTCCAGTCGTTTTTCGGCGTAGTGCCATCAGTGTTTTCGATATGTCTCACGTTTGTCAGTTTGACGCTGTGGCTTAACTTGTTTTTCGAGAATCTCCATTAACTCAGGCCATTTCCTCGCCTCGTCCTCATCAAGGTCGCGAAAGTTTATGATATAGCGGCGGTGGGTGTGTGTAGGACTTTCGGTAACTTCCTCGCCTCCGATGTAGGGCTGTATTCGTTCGGAGTTGCGTGGGTCTTGCTCGATCAGCGCCTGCATGTCGGCTAGCTCCTCGCTGCCAAGGTGGTTTCAAATGAAAAGGTCATTCGAGTTGCCACCAACTCATCGATTCGCTTCAGCAGGAGTTCTGACGCGAGAAAGGCCTGAGTCTCTGGAGCAAATGGAGCCAAACCCGCAGCGATAAGATCAGCGTTGAGAAACTCACGGCACTTGGCGAACGTTGGCAAGAATGAATTTGCAAAAGTTGTTTTGCCAGCGCCGTTCGGCCCAGCAAGGATATAGATCGTCGGTTGCGAAGGTTCTTCCATGAGTTGGCTCGGAGCTGTATTGAGCAAGTGTTTTTCAGCCAAGACCCTATTGTACCAAAACTAGTGATTGGATGAGACTGAACTTTGTCCGCCCGACCATCAAACATCGTGACCGTAACTCTCACGACAATGTAAGTACTGGTCTTCGTTCGCGAGCATTTTGAGTTGTAGATGATGCTGGTCATCATGCTTTTGCTGGTTAAGCAGAGATTCGTTCGTTCCGATTCTTTTTCGACGATCGAAACCGGCTTACGGAAAAATGACCTGCGAAGGTGTGGTCTGCGGAATCGCAGATGTCTTGGTCGCCATTCTGGCGATGACTTAGAGCAACAGAGAGCTAGTTGGCTTGGCGTTTAGAGACGCCGATGTGGCCTCGAAGCTTGAATCGGGGGTCCTAACAAAGAGATGGATATGATTAGGCATCCAAACAAAGGCGAAAACCTGCCAACCGGTACGAGCGACCGTCTTAGCCAATCCATCGGTCATTCGTTGGTAGTCTGCATCGGCATGAAAGATTTTTTGGCGACCGTTTCCACGTGCCATCACATGATAAATCGCGTTCGGAAATGCGATTCGTAAAGGTCTAGCCATACCGATACTTTAACATGCAACGAACTGGCTGTAAACAGAAAACAGGGTCTGACCCCAACGAACTGACTTGACCCCAAGGAACTGACTCAACGAACTGACTTCAATGGGGGCAAGCATAGATGGATGGCTCCATGGAGCGCACCAAATTGTCGGAATTGAGTTGCTCGATCACATCATCTTTAACAGGACTGCGTACCTCCGTTTCTTGGAGATGGGAAAGCTGTAGTGTCCGGCTAAAGCACGCTAGGCACACAGTGCGAGCCAGGCTTTTTATAGCCAACCGAATCTTCGCAGAAAGCGTTCCCACCAAGAAAACTTGAATTGACTTATTGGTTGTTCGCTTCTCAAGAACCTTACGATATCAAGTCCAATAGCCTTCGCACTACTGTACTTTACCGGTCGGCGACCTCGGATTGCAGCAGCGCCTGCTACGTGCTCGGGGCGATAACGTACTGAAGTCCCAATCTCGCGCTCTACAGCTGAAATGTGCTCCCCAGAAACTCCTGGTCGTCCTCGTAAGTTATCCAAAACGAACTGCTGAAAACTGATATCTTCCTGATCAGGAGGTGGCCAACCAGAGTATCTGACAAGCCGTAATTTAGCCCGCTCAAAAACTGCCAAAACAAAGCTTGCACAAGTCAGCCCAGCTCGTGTTGGTCCAAGAAGAAACCTATTCGTCTGATCATCAAAAGCTCCGATAGGTGATCCCGAGGCATAGGGAATTCCGTCGGTGAGATTTGCTGCAACGATATCGTCGCACAGCGCGGCAACTTGCCGCAATCTCGGCTTAGGGATGTCTGGATCAATCCAGCAATACTTGTCAGAGAAGGAACTATCGCGTTGCAAATCACAATGCCAGGCAAGGTGTAAAAAATCTATTGGACCTTCCTCTGCGACCCGATAGAAGAGTCCCGCGTGCCTTCTGCCTGGTTCAAACTCCCTAATGGCAATTGCCACATGACAAATCGTGTCCAAAGACCTGTCCCGCTGATTTTGCACCCTTTGCATAGTCGATCACTTCAGTCCGTCCAGTAGACCTCGCTCCATCACTCCTCGCTTCTTCAGCGCTACTTGAATCTGCTTGAACAAAGCTCGCCGATTCGGAAGTGTTGTCTTGAACGGTGCAGTTGCTGTGAGGACGGCAAGCATCGTGTCTTTGTTAGCTTCCCCGAAACGAAACGTAACCAAGTCATCATTCAACAGTTTCAGCTGATTGTCTCGCAGTCGATAACGTACGTTTCGGTACACGCAAGCCAATGCAGATCGCACGTCCAATCGTTTCTCGAATTCCACGGCAGCATCGAGATAGCCAGCCATAGCCTTGTGTGATTCCAAGCACGCAACCATCCGTGCCGCTTTGATGAATGAATCACGTTCGCACGCGTTTTGATCCGAATCCGCATTCCAATCAATCAATTTGGCTTGAACGCCAATTGATTGCAGCCTCTTTCTGCATCGATCAATTAAGATTCGCCAAGCGGGTAGTTCCGCTCTTTTTTCAAATGACGCTGCAAGAATCAGGAGCGACGCTGAGACGGGCTGTTCATTGAAGTCGGTATAGGCAAGAGTTTGAGTCCATTCGTCCAGGCTGGCTGTGGCTGCCTGCTCAATAAATTGTGAAGCGTTATCACGCCCAACTTCGCATGCACGCTTTCCAATTTTCGGATCCTCGGCCTCAATTGCAGGGCTTAACCAAGAATTGAAACGTTCCATCCACGGACGAACGGCTGTCGTTTGTTTTCGATCTGCGCTTGAGTTATTCAGGAGTTCCAGGGTTACCCCAAAACTTGAACGACCATACAAAGCGCTGAACCGTCCTTGGCGAGCAGTTCTCCGATACCAATCCTGCAGGTTTGGCGAGAGATATTGCTGTTCTTCGTACTCACGTACGTTGACTATGATGTCCATTGTGTCGACTACAGCACTACTCATTATCCTTCTCCACATCTCCGGATATTAAGCAGGGCTTCTTTGTAGCATTTGCGAACTCTTCGCGAATACACATTGCCTTTGAAATTGCTCTCTCGCATTGTTCTTTGAGGTTGCGGATGTCTTTGAGGTCCATTGCTAGGCTTATATCGTGTGCACCATCGTCACTGTGATAGGCCACGCGAAGGGTGTGAGTAACCACTGCCGCCTCGACCGAATTCCCAGATTCGTCAAAAAGTGGTCTAAGGTCCGTGACGATATGCGCTTTTCTCAACAGATTCGCATAATCATAACTCAACTGCATCGCCTTGGTAACTAGTCGAATGGCCGAGGACTCAATCAGAGTTTGAATCGATGCCGCGACACGATCCCAATCAGACTGTTCGGCGGGAGTTTCAAAAACGCCGCGAAACGCCTTGACCACATCAACAGACTTGGTATCGCTAGATCGCGCGATCATCCCCATCGAGAGCAGAGGTGGCAGAAGTGCCTCTGCATCATCATCCGAAAGTGTCTTTTTAATTTCCTTCAGAAGTTGGTCGGGCAAAAGCGGCGGATCAGCCAAGTTGCTGAGTTTGATAGCTAAATTCGTCAGGCTAGTTGCATCGATTTTTGTGCAATGTCTCAGCTGGAGGCGTTGTTCGGAGTCTGGCTTGACTTTGATTGGCATTCCTGTTCTCGCTTGAAAAGTTATCGAGTTGGATCATTACCAAGAGTCACTAAGCACGTCGAGAGCGAACAACCTGGATCACAACGTACCATTCTAGCTGCCCAAACAATCAGGTGTGACGCAAATCCATGGAGCAAATTTGGTTATCGACGCTTTCAGGGTTCCCAATCATTGCTTGGAGCAAGAAAATGGGAGATTTCGAGGGACACAGATCATTGGGAAATTTCGAGGGACACAGATCATTGTAGCGGGGGGGCGCGTTTTCGCTGCGTTGGTCTCGTCCTCGAATGCTCTCGTTTGTCTAAGAATTGGGAGAATAGCTTGAACACACAACCGCTCTTTCCCTCCAAAGGATCATCCGATATGTCAGGTGCGCGCAGCACGAACTACGCTCGCCATCGAGCGATCTCGTTATCCGACTGTTCGGATCGTCGCAATGAGCTAGACTTGGGCTCGATGGAATCTGCGACCTGTTTTTAGACTGCGCGCTCGCTCAATACTCCGCCTCCGAAGTGCAGAATCGCCGCTAGTCAATCAGCGGCTTCAATCGTTCGGCATAGACTGCGTAGCCTTCGAGCGAGAGATGGATGTTGTCTGGCGTGAAAAGGTCTTTTTTCAGCGCGCCATCCGAACTCATAAAATCGCCGGTGATGTCGAGTACGTGAACCTTCGGGTCGCTGTTCAACTTGAGCCGATCGATGGCCGCATTGGTCTTCAAAATGTCTTCGTAGAAGCGATTGCCAGGCGCGTGCGCGGGCAGGATCTTCACGGCGATCACTTCTGCTTTCGGAAACCGGTCGCGAATATTGGCGACGCAGACTTGAACGCCCTTCGCGACTGATTCTATGCCTGTTTCCGGAGTGAAGAACATGTTGTTGTTGCCGATCATGACCACCACGAAGCGTGGTTCCAGACCATCCACTCCACCATGATCCAATCGCCAGAGCACGTTCTGAATTTTGTCGCCGCCGATGCCGATGTTGATCGTTTTGTAATTCGCGAAGTGCTTTTTCCACGCGTCATTAAGCACGCCTTTGTCGAGCGGACTCCCCCATTGTTGCGTGATGCTATCGCCAACGAGCAGGACATCGATGGGCCCTTGATTCGCTCTCACATAATGGACCAACGTGGCGTGTGTATCTAACCAACTCGAACCACCCCAGAAGCCAGCTGACGGGGTGACGGGCCACATCGCCGGCATATGTTGATTCGATTCGCGACCAGGACGACGATCGTGCTCAGCCTTGAGAGCATAGTCGCGCTCTTCCTCGCTCAGCGGCCAGCCAGTCCGTTGCGGCTCCATCGAACCGCGGTTGTATGGGGCATAGGGATATTCGAACTTGCCCCGATCCTCAGCAACTACCGAGCCGAGTAGGCACAAAGCAAGAACGACACTCAACGTGGTTCCGCGCCTAAAGGGGATTAGCAAGGTAAAGTGCTGATAAGCTAGAAAATTCATTTTTTTGCCATGTCATGAACGCGACGTCCAGGAGCCATCGGGCCGAAAAGGATCAAACGGATCAATTTACGAACCCTTCAGTGGGTGTGCAACACAATGGCGGACTAAAAATGCGTTCACTGCGTTGCCTGCGTTGCCTGCGTTGCCACGAAGCAGGCTGCTTCGTCCCTCATGACCTTGCCGAGAGCTTAGCTATGCTTAGGGTTCATAATTAGGCTGAGGATTTCTGCTCTCGACGATAAGTTGTCTCGAAAAACTCCCCTCATTGCGCTTGTTACGCACATACTGCCGGACTTGCGTATCCCTCGCATTGTCATGCAGGAATGGCTCGCTTCCACCATGACAACCACTCCACGTGCTCCGAGTTCTTGTTCCATCATGTTTGCGATGGCTTCGGTCATCCGTTCCTGAACTTGCGGACGCCTCGCGATCTCATCGACGATTCTTGCCATTTTGCTCAGCCCAACAACTTTGCCGTCTGGCAGATAACCAACGTGAGCCCTGCCATGGAATGGCAGCAAGTGGTGCTCGCACATGCTTTGAAATTCGATGTCCTTCAGGAGAACGATTTCGTCGTAGCTTTCCGAAAAGACTCGCTTCAAGTGGATCCGCGGATCCTTGTGAAGACCGGAAAATACTTCAGCGTACATTCGAGCAACCCGAGCCGGTGTCTCCAGCAATCCCTCGCGATCTGGGTCCTCGCCCACGGCCACCAAAATTTCGCGGACGGCTCTTTCTATGCGTTTATGATCCACAGGATGTTTTGTTTCGTTGTTTCCGATTGCAAGGCTCGCCCGATGAGCCACGATTGAATCCGAACCGTCACTTGAATGAAGGCTCGAATTGTCATCTGAGTGAAGGACCGAACCTTCACTTGTTTTGGGGTCCGTAATCATAATTGAAATCTGAAATTTGAGAACTCGTGAAACGGCAAGGGTAATTCCAGGGATCTCGCTTGCCAGAGGTTTCCAGGGTTTGGAAAAGATTGTAGAACGCATGGCAAGTGCAACCGTGCGTTTCTGCAATGGATCACACGGGCCGTCCGAATCTGTTTCACCGATCCCTATTTCTGACCCCCAAAGGGCCCTATGAATACCCCAAAGCCGGACGTTTTTCTCCGCGATTTTCAGCAGCTCATTCGCACGATGTACTATGAGAAAGATGCAGAACGCGGCACTTCTGGCACTTTTATGTGGCTCATGGAGGAGATTGGCGAATTGGCGTCCGCGCTCAGGGCAGGGGACGATCGGGAAAATTTGGAGGAGGAATTTGCCGACGTGTTCGCATGGCTAACAACGATTGCCAACGTTGCTGGAGTCGATTTGAGCGCTGCACTTCAAAAAAAGTACGGGAGTGGTTGTCCTGGTTGCGGGCGATTTGCCTGCGAATGTCCGTTTTCTGAAAAACCTTAAGCGTCTTCACCTTTGAATTTCTCGATGTAAACCCGTACAATGGACGGACTTCGGAACTGGCCGAACCAAATTGAGCCGCGATAGCCGCACTCGAAACATATCGCAACGGCTTGGCACACCTAGCTTTGGGAGCAAGATTCATGGACTCAATCGATCGCCAAATCGCTCGCGCCGGTCGTCTTCTTTGGACGCAGACGATTCTCAACATCCTATCATGGTGTCTGATCCTGGCTTTTTCGATTTGCTTTGTCGCCCTGCTGGTCCCGAAAATTTGGTTTTTACCGTATACCTTCCATAGTTGGAGCCTGATCTGGCTGAGCGCGTGCGGCGGGGCTGCCGCCTTAGTTGCAGGGATTATCTCTTTCTTTTATCGTCCGACTCGACTTCATTCCGCGGTCGAGTTAGATCGCCGTTTTGGCCTGCGTGAGAGAATCAGCAGTGCGATGCAACTTGATCCGGAAGCGCGGCAAACTGCGGTGGGAGAGGCATTGCTCAAAGACGCGACTGCCAAAGTCGAACGCATTGATGTTCGCGATCACTTCCCGGTTAAAACATCGCCCCAAACGCCTTGGGTACTGTTACCGTTGCTGTCTTGCATCGCCCTCTTTTGGGTACCCGACGCTGAGCTTCCAGCCATCGCAAAGCTTCCTGGTTTAGCTGCGGAACGCTTAAACAACATCAAGAATCAAACCAAACCCATTCTGGCTCAAATCAAGAAACAGCGTGAAGCTTTGGAGGAAAAAGGTTTGCAAGATGCAGCTGACGAATTTAAGAAGCTTGAAAAGAAACTCGAAGATCTTCAGAAAACGAATACGCTTGATTCCAAAAAACTCCTCTCCGACTTCAATGAGATCAAGAAGGAAATGGAGCAGCGGAAAGAATCGCTTGGCGGAGCCGACAGTCTCAAAAAAGCTTTAGACTCCCTCAAAAACTTGGACAAAGGACCGGCTGAGAAAGTCGCTGACGCGTTGAAGGATGGGGACTTCGACAAAGCGGGTAAAGAACTTGAAAAAATGCTTGAACAGATGAAATCAGGCGAGCTGAACGACGAGCAAAAGCAACAGCTGGCCAAACAACTAGAACAAATGCAAAAGGCCATCGAGAAGTCACAAGAACAACAAAAACAGGCGATGGAGGACGCTCTGAACGAACTCGCCAAGGCCGAAAAATCGGGAGATATGGATGCAGCCGCAAAGATACAAAAGAAACTCGATCAGCTCAGCGCGAATGCAAAACAGTCCAAAGCCGCACAGGCCGTGAAGGCTCAAATGAAAAAGGCTCAGGAAGCCATGGAAAAGGGTGACGAGCAAGGGGCCCAGCAAGCCCTCGAAGAACTTCAAGCGGAACTTGCAGACATGGCAGACGATCAAGAAGCTCTTCAGGAAATGGAGAGTATGATGGAGGATCTCCAAAACGCAAAAAAAGCTTCGGCATGTGCGGAATGCAACGGTGATGGATGCGGAAAATGCAATTCGGACAAGAAAGGCAAGGATAGCAAAAACTCAAAGGGCGAAGGCAAGGGGGCGGGTGATCGTGACGAAGAGGAGACGGACTACAAAAACTTCGATTCCCAAGTCCGTGAACAAATGCGAAAGGGCGAAACCGTCTTCGGCGGTAAGGTCGGAGGCCCAAATCGCAAAGGTACAACAAAAGAAGAAGTTCGTGACGCAGTTCTCAACGCAACGCCAGACGACCCCGATGCGATCGAGAATATGACGCTACCCAAGGCCCAACGCGACCAACAACGCGACTACTTTAATTCGATCCGCGATAAATAATATTTCAATAAGCTCGCTACCTAGATTGTCTAGATATCAGCCAGAGCCTGAAGTGGCGTAAGCTTCCAGCTTGCGATGAATCACGGATGGCGAGCTGGAAGCTTACCCCACCTACAGGATCTAGCAAGTTATGCTTCGAAACCGCCCTCTCACTTGTTTCGCGGTGCTTTTAGGATGGTTTTGCGCGAATTCCCTCGGGAGAACTTTTGCGCAAGACTCAGCGACAAAACTTCGCTTTAACCAAGATATCCGCCCCATCCTTTCTAGTGCTTGCTACCGATGCCATGGCATGGACGCCAAAACGCGTGAGGCCGACTTGCGTTTGGATATCGCCGAGGATGCACGGGCACCACGCGACGGTGGCAAGGCCGCAATTGCACCGGGTAAACTCAGCGACAGCTTGGTCTGGTCCCGAATGGTGTCGACCGATCCCGAAACAGTAATGCCTCCGCCAACTTCAAACCGTCAGCTCAGTGAAGCGGAAAAGAAAACCATCGCAACTTGGATTGAACAAGGTGCGACTTACGAAAAGCACTGGTCGTTCGAACCCATCATTGCCCAAAAAGATGCACAATCATCGATTGACGATCTGCTGAGCGCAGAACAAAAACGAAAAGGACTATCAGCCCAGGCACCAACGGATGCAATAACCCAGGTGCGCCGCCTAGCCTTTACCTTGACAGGTTTGCCACCGAGCTTAGGCGATGTTGAGGGTTTCGTCGCGGATCCCTCCGATGCAAACTATCGCAAGCTCGTTGACCAGTATCTTGCTTCATCGGGCTTTGGTGAGGAGATGGCCAAACATTGGCTCGATGTTGCCCGTTATGGCGATACGCATGGCTTGCACTTGGACAATGAACGGCAAGCATGGGCATATCGCGATTGGGTCGTGGATGCCTTCAATGCAAACATGCCATTCAATCAATTCACCATCGAACAGTTGGCTGGCGATTTACTCCCCAATCCAACTCAATCGCAATTGGTTGCCACGGGATTCAATCGATCCAATGTCACGACGAGCGAAGGGGGGGCCATCAGCGATGAGTTTCTCTTTCGCTATGCAGTCGATCGAACGAGCACAACCATTCAAGCGTGGCTTGGGTTGACAGGCGGATGCGCTGTTTGCCACGATCATAAGTACGACCCAATCAGCACTCGCGAGTTCTATTCCATGTACGCGTTTTTTTACAGCGCGGCGGACCCGGCGATGGACGGAAACGTTAACACAACACGTCCGTTTTTATCCCTGCCGACGGACGAGCAATCCAAAGCCTTAGAACTAGCCAAACAAAAAGAATCGCAGTCGCTGGCCACGCTGGTCCAAGCGGCAAAAGACAAGGAAAACATTGCGATCGAGTTGCAAAACGCATCCAAATCCAACCCAACCGGTCCCTTTACGTCGATTTGGCTGGATGATGATTTTCCCGTGGGTGCTGCGGTTCGTAACACCTCGCGCAATGACCCCGTTTGGAATGACGATATCAGCTCTCCGATGGGGAGCCGATCGTTGCAACAAGAGTTTGGACACAAGTACGAACAAACGATTACGGGCGGGCTTAACCCACTTTGGATTCCAGAACAAGGAAGCCTCAAGGTCTGGATGATGACGGATCGCAAGGAGCCCCCAATCGCAGCGTTTCTCGAAGTAAAGACAGATGGAGGCACCAAGCGATGGGTTTGGTGCGACAAACCTGAGGATGCTCGCATGGTCGATGCGGGTCCAGATCGCGTACTCGGCAAGTTGCCCCAGCCTGGGCGATGGACGGAATTGACGATTCCTCTTTCCGAACTTGCGGTCGGCAAAAAAGTAAAGGAGATCAAACTGGGCCTCTTCGGTGGCGTCTGCTACTGGGATGGTTTGGTTTGCACGGGAAACCAACGCGATGAGGACCGATTGACATCGGAGGTTAACACGTGGTGGGCGGGTGTGAAGGGGACTGATGTACCACTTGCTACTGGCGAACTGGCCAAGGCCATCAAAGAGGGCCCCGATAGCGAGTTGGGAAAGAAGAGCGCTGAAGGCGTCGCCACATTCTTCCGAACCTATATCTCCGAAGCGACAGCCCCTGCGGTCCTTGAGGCAAGACGCAAATGGCAACTGGCAAAAATCGAGCGATCGAACATCGAAAGCAAGATCCCCGGCACTTTCATCTTCAATGATCAGTCAACGCCCCGAGAAACGTTCGTGATGATGCGAGGTCAGTACGATCAAAAGGGAGAAAAAGTGACTCCGAACACTCCGGCCGTGTTGCCGCCACTCATTCAACGGGCAAACATTAGTTCGCCCAATCGATTGGATCTAGCACAGTGGCTCGTTTCCAACGAGCAACCCCTCACGTCTCGCGTTGCCGTCAATCGTTTTTGGCAACAAGTGTATGGCGTAGGCTTGGTCAAAACGAGCGATGACTTCGGCACACAGGGAGCACCACCGACCCACCCAGAACTCTTGGATTTCTTGGCGGACCGATTTAGGGCTGGCGGCTGGGACATCAAACAACTAATGCGTGAATTGGTGAGCACAGCTGCCTTTCGTCGCTCTGCAGTCGTGACCCAGGACGCATGGAACATCGATCCTGAAAATCGTTATCTCGCGCGCGGTCCTAGGATCCGTTTGGACGCGGAACAAATACGAGATAATGTGCTTGCGGTAAGCGGATTGCTAAATCGAAAGCGTGGTGGTCCAGGTGTGAAAGGTTACCAGCCAGGGAACATCTGGGAACCGGTCGGGTACGGCGACTCGAACACTCGCTATTACATTCAGGATCATGGCGATGTTCTGTATCGACGAAGTTTATACAGCTTCATCAAACGAACTGCGCCGCCGCCGTTCATGAGCAATTTCGATGCACCCAACCGAGAGCTGTTTTGCTCGCGACGCGAACGCAGCAACACACCACTGCAAGCCTTGCAGTTGATGAACGACGTTCAGTACGTAGAAGCAGCTCGGGTTCTAGCCGAACGTATTTTAAACGACGCATCCATTAAACCGTCCGATCGAATCGCGTTTGCGTTCCAACAAGTCTTGTCTCGCAAACCCACAATTTCCGAGCAACAAGCGATGGAGCGAGCCGTTTCGCAATTTCAAGCTCGGTTCGACGCAAACGTGGAGGACTCCAAGCGTCTGATTGCCGTCGGCGAAAAACCATTCGATTCCAAATTGCCCCCTAATGAGCTAGCGGTGTACACACTCGTTGCAAATCTGGTGATGAATTTGGATGAGGCGGTCAATCGGAATTAGTTTCGGTCCAAAAGTTTTTGCACTGTCCGCCAAGTCCGGCACCTACTCGATGTAACCCATGTTAAATAAATCGCGTTATCTCAACTCGCGCCCTAGAATTAACTCGCGAACGCATGTTGCGAACAGCTGCGCGTGGATGCTCAGCGAAGCTACCAAGTTACTGCTTTTGAGTTTGCTGATTTGGCCTGTTTTTGAGTTCCAAGCGATTTGCTTTGCGGATGATTCGGCTGGCGAAGAGGCTTTCTTTCAAGAACGCATTCGACCGATCTTTGAAACCAAATGCTATGCATGCCACGGTCCCAAGATTCAAAAAAGTGGCTATCGCCTGGATGTCCGAGAGATCGCGATGGCGGGTGGCGATCAAGGTGAGCCGCCAATCGTACCTGGCAAAAGCGCGGCAAGCCAGCTCCTCAAGTTCGTATCGGACGCGAACTCGGACTTGGTGATGCCACCCAAGGATAGCAACCTGCCTCGACTGACAGCGGAAGAAATCTCTTCCCTGCAAAGATGGATGGATGCTGGTGCGTTGTGGCCCGATTCGGCCAACAAAAAATTGGATGACCCGTTGAAATGGTGGAGCTTTCAACCGCTTCCTAAATTGGAACCTGCCATCGAACGCTCGCAAGCCATCGATCACTTCGTGAACATCCAGCTCGCTGGTAAAGGATTGACGAAGTCGCAGCCGGTTGACTCTCGAACGTTGGCGCGTCGCCTCTATTTTGACCTGATTGGGCTGCCCCCTAAGCCCGAGGAGCTGGACGACTTTGAACGCGAGTCAAGCGTCGATGCCGAGGGGGCGCTCAACCAACTCGTCGAGCAATTGCTTGCATCGCCACGGTATGGCGAGCGATGGGCGAGGCACTGGCTCGACGTGGTGCACTACGGCGATACGCATGGGTATGACAAAGACAAACAGCGTCCGAATGCTTGGCCCTATCGCGATTATGTGATCCGGGCTTTCAATGAAGACAAGCCCTACGCACAATTTGTAGAGGAGCAAATCGCCGGAGATGTCGTGAGGCCTGGGACCAGCGATGGTATTGAAGCTCTCGGATTTATTGCGGCAGGCCCCTGGGACTTCATCGGCCACGCGGAAGTCCCCGAAACGAAAACCGATGGTAAGATCGCGCGCCATTTGGACCGCGATGATATGGTCTCGAACACCATCGGAACTTTTTGCAGCGCCACGGTTCATTGCGCTCAGTGCCATCAACATAAATTTGACCCAATCAGTCAAGAAGACTACTACAGTTTGCATGCAGTATTCTCAGCCTTGGATCGCACCGATCGAAAATACTACCGCGACGAAACGGTCCAGCGACGAATCCTAGAGCTAGAACGACTCAAGAGCGAAACCTCCCACTCTTTGCGGCAAATCGAAGAACCCTTGATTCCATTAGCGGGCGAGGAATACACTAGCCTCACAAAGCGCATCGAGAAAGCTTCGGCACCCTCCGAAGAAAAAAGCAATCCAGGGCCCGAGTTCGGTTACCACAGCGCAATCGCGTCGACTCAAGACCAAGAAAAATGGGTTCAGGTCGATCTTGGCGAGCGCACGGAAATCCAGCGAGTGACGTTGCTGCCCTGCTACGATGATTTTAATGCTATAGGTGCAGGCTTTGGATTTCCCATTCGTTTCAAGATTGAGGCGAGCGATGACCCGGAATTCAAAACCGGAGTGAAGTTGTTTTGGCGTAAGCATGACGTGACCTTCATGGCTGACTTCAAAAACAATGGACTTCAGCCCTTTACTACGAATAGTGCGAAAGACGATGGGATCGCGGGGAGATACGTACGCGTTACTGCCAGCAAACTCGCTACGCGTAAGGAGGATTATATCCTCGCCCTCTCCGAGCTTCAGGTGTTTGACTCAGCGGACAAAAACATAGCCTTAGGGCGTTCGGTAACGGCCCTGGACTCCATTGAGGCCGCACCGCGTTGGCAAAAAACAAACCTGACCGACGGCATTGCACCAACTGCCACCTCGAAGGAAGACAAAGCGCAACTCGTTCAAGAGCGAGAAAACCTTTTAGAGAAGTCGATGGACGAAGCGAGCAAAGCAAAACGGCGGTTGCTGATGTCGGAACTCGCAGGATTGTCTGCGGAGCTCAAGCAAATGCCTGCTCCGAACGTGGTGTACGCTGGCGGAATTCATCAGGGGAGCGGCGCCTTTGGCGGTACGGGTGCAGTAGGAGGAAAGCCGAGGCCCATTTTCTTGCTAGCACGTGGACAAGTAACTCAGCCGGGCCGCGAAGTCACACCGGGCGCGTTGTCCTTTCTTGCGTTTCAACGTTCGCGATTCGAGTTACAACCGGAGGCTGGGGAGGGCCAGCGCCGTGTCTTGCTTGCGAAGTGGATCACGGATCCGGCCAACCCACTCACTTGGCGAAGCATCGTGAACCGCGTTTGGCAGTACCACTTTGGCCGCGGTTTTGTCGATTCGCCAAATGACTTAGGGCACAATGGTGGATTGCCTTCTCATCCCGAATTGCTCGACTGGCTAGCTACGGATTTCCGCGATCGCGGAGGCTCGATCAAGGATTTGCACCGACTCATCGTGAAGAGCGCGACGTATCGTCAGTCTTCGGAAAGCAATACAACGGGAGAGACATTGGATTCCAACAACACGCTGCTATGGAGACAAAATCGGCGACGTTTGGAAGCCGAAGCGATCCGCGATTCGGTGCTCGCCGTGAGCGGAAAACTGGATATCAGTATGGGTGGCCCAGGCTGGCAAGATTTTGTGATCGAACACCCTGAGCATTCGCCGCATTATGAGTATGGACTAGCAGATCCCGACGATCCCAAAACATGGCGACGTTCCGTTTATCGTTTCATTGTCCGATCCCAAACGCAACCATGGATGACCTCGCTGGACTGCGCGGATCCATCGATGCGCGTCGACAAACGAAATGAAAGCTTGTCGGCAATTCAAGCCTTGGCACTTCTGAACAACGGGTTCATGCTCAGTCAGTCGAAGCATTTCGCGGCTCGCGTTGAAAAGGAATACACAGACATTCCCAGCCAGGTGGAACGAGCTTGTCGGCTGGCACTCGGGGTGGGGCCTTCCGAATCGGATCGCGAGCAGATGATTCAGTTTGCAAGGACGAACGGCATGTCGTATTTATGTCGTGTGCTTCTGAACTTAAACGCCTTTACCTTTGTGGATTGAGCCGATTTACCATGCCTTCAAGACGAACTTTTTTGTTTGAATCAGGGAGCGGTCTAGGTGGTATTGCGCTGGCCTCAATGCTCGCGTCGAATGGCGAATTGACTGCACAAGAGGGAGCGAATTCCAGCGACACGATTTCTCGGAACAGAGATGCCGGCTTGCACCATCCCGCAAAAGCCAAACGTGTCGTACAGTTCTTCATGTCAGGTGCCGCAAGCCATATCGATTTGTTTGACTACAAGGAACAACTCGTCAAACGCGATGGGGCACCCAGTGATTTTGGCGAGCCCGTCGAAGCGTTTCAGAATGGTCTGGGTCCCTGGATGAAACCGATCTGGGACTTTAAGCCCTATGGCGATTGTGGCAAGCTGCTGAGCGAAACCGTAGCACCGCTCGGCTCGGTCGCAGATGACATCGCATTCGTGCACAACATGGTGAGCAAGTCGGGTGTGCATAGCACTGCGACGTTGTTGCAGTCGACCGGTTTCTTGTTGCCTGGTTTTCCAGGAGCGGGTTGTTGGGTTAGTTATGGATTGGGATCGATCAATGAGAACCTCCCCAGTTTCGTAGTGCTGCCCGACCATCGCGGCTTTGGTTCCAACGGAGTGAAGAATTGGGATTCCGCCTTTCTGCCCGCCCAGCACGCCGGTACGATCATCTATCCTGGTCGCCCCGATCCCATTGCCGACCTGTTTCCGCATCGAGCGGGTTCCTACGTTACGGCGTCGGGTGAGCAACAATCGCAAGCCTTGATGAGTAGGCTCAATCGCGAGCACGCATCGACTCGAGCAGGTGACGCACGATTGGAAGGCCGTATTCGAAGCTACGAACTGGCTGCCAAGATGCAGTTAGCCGCTCCTGAGGCGTTGGACTTTGCGTCCGAGTCGGAGCATGCGATGAGACTCTATGGACTCGAGCGAGGGGCACAGGATTGGGGCAAGGAGATCAATTCGGACGAAGAGACATTTCATTTCGGACAAAAATGCTTGGCCGCTCGGAGACTGCTGGAACGCGGGGTCCGCTTTGTTCAGATTTGGAGTGGGAACGATAACGGATTTCCACGTCGTAATTGGGACTCACATGAAGACGTGCGACGCGATCATGGTCCGCTTGCGATGGGAATGGCTCGTGGCTGCGCGGCATTCATTCAAGACTTGAAGCAGCGAGGCATGCTCGAGGACACGCTGATTCTCTGGACCACCGAATTTGGTCGCATGCCTTCCTCGCAAGGAGGAAAGGGACGCGATCACAATCCGTTTGTCTTTACCAACTGGCTTTGCGGTGGAGGCATAAAAGGGGGTGTCACGCATGGTGAGAGTGACGCTTGGGGTTATAAGCCGCTAGACCGAGATAATCCGACGCAAGTCTATGACATCCATGCCACGATTCTGCATCAACTTGGTATCGATCATACGAAGTTGACCTACCGCAACAATGGCATCGATCGGCGGTTAACCGATGTGCATGGGCGTGTACTCCACGAGCTGATCGCGTAGCGAAAAAGCATGCTGATTGTCGGCGATCGGTCCATGCATCATTTTTAACACAAAGGTGCAAACGTGCGATGTCGCCACCGCCCCCACCGCCGCGAAAAGCTAGCGTGCCCCGCGATTTCGCAATTGCTTGGCGTGCTACTTGAAACCTATGGCGTCGCCGACTCGCCGTGACGCAAGCGCAGCGAGCGCTCCTGCCCCTACAACCTTGTGTCGTTGGACAGCAAGTTTGGTCAGCTAAACCCAGCCAAACCGCGCAGCGGTTTCGGCCCCCATGTGCTTGTCACATGGGTGAGAAAGTTTCCTGGCTCGGCGACGTTGGAAACTTGAGCGACCGGCTTGTTGCTTTAGTGAAATCGTTATTGGGTAAGGGCGGTAAGACGGACTTCCAAGTCCGTCAATCGGGAATTCGACGGACTTGGAAGTCCGTCGTACCATTCAATCAACAAGCCGTCACGCTTCGGGTCGTGATCGAGTCGTTGCTTGCAGCAAATCCACTCAATCAGAAGTCTCCTAAGCGGGGAGAGGGGGAGAAAACGCGCTGGGATCACGCAAATCCATTGGGATTTCGAGTCGTGCTTGCTGCGAAATGTGGGTAAAGATGAGGGCCTCATCCCACATCATCCCACGTCACCCAGGGTGACCACGGCCCCGTGTCGTTGCGTTACTTGACGTTTCAATAGTGCATGCTCGGGCATTTTCAGGTTTGGATCGCGATCGATCAATTCTTGTGCTAGCCGGCGGGAAACATTCAGGATTTCCGCATCGCGAACCAAGTCTGCGATGCGCAATGGAGGCAAGCCGATTTGCTTGGTCCCCAACAAATCCCCAGGTCCTCGCATTTGCAGATCTTGCTCCGCCAGGCGAAAGCCATCATCGGTCGAAGCCAAGACGCTGAGCCTAACATTTTCCTCGGGCGCAACTCCTTGTTTTGCAAACACACAGACATAACCTGGGTAACTACCTCGCGATACGCGACCCCGCAATTGGTGCAGCTGAGCGAGCCCGAGTCGATCCGCATCTAGGATCGTCATCAGAGTTGCATTCGGGACGTCGATACCGACCTCGACTACCGTTGTGGCAACGAGCACTTGTGTCTGACCCGTAGTAAATGCATCCAGCTTGGATTGTTTTTCATTGCCGTCCATGCGACCGTGCAGCAAATCCAATCGCAGGCCAGCAAGGGGGCCATTGAGCAGTTGTTCGTAGACTTGTTCGGCACCCAGGACCTCGGTGGCTGGATCGGACTCTACCCGTGGGGTCACAACGTATGCTTGTCGCCCACTCTTAACTTGCTTGACCACGAATTCCCACCATTTCGATTGTTGGGATGTGCTTCCGAGGTACGTGTGAACGGTCGAGCGCCCTGGCGGCTTGTCCTTGAGAATCGAAACGTCCAAGTCACCGAAAACCGTCATCGCAATGGTGCGAGGAATGGGGGTCGCAGAAAGTACGAGATAGTGAGGAACGATTCTTGATTCGCGCAAACTTGCTCTTTGTTCGACACCAAACTTGTGCTGTTCATCAATGACAACCAGTCCCAGCAATTCGAATTGGACGTGTTCGCTGAGCAACGACTGAGTGCCCACCACAATGTCCACTGTCCCTATCGCGATCCGCTGTAACAATTCCGTGCGTTCGCGTTGGGAAATTGATCCGACCAGCAATTCGATCATGACTTGGCTGCCCGAAAGCTGTTGCGAGAGCCGGGTGAAATGCTGCCGGGCCAAGAGTTCCGTGGGCGCCATGAGTGCAGCCTGTTGCTTGTTGGCAACTGCGTTGAGCATCGCATATTGTGCGATGACCGTCTTGCCGCTACCAACATCACCTTGAATGAGCCGGTTCATCGGGACATCTTGTGCCATATCGGCTCGAACGTCGTCGATCGCTCGCAATTGATCCCGGGTCAACTCAAATGGGAATCGCTTTAATATGCGCGCATGGATCAGGGGCGTCGCTTCGATTTTGGGGGCGGGTTTGTCGTGTTGCAATCGATGGCGTCGCATGGCGAGGGCTAGCTGATAGACAAAAAGCTCTTGAAAGATAAATCGGTGCCTTGCCTCATTGGCTTCCTCAATTGAATTGGGATGATGAATTGCCTTGAGAGCTTCGGCAATCCCCAGCAACGGCGACCGGATGACCACTTGGTCTGATCTGTCGAGCGAAGCCACTGGATTGTTAGCCGCTAGACGAATGGACTCCGGGAGGGCTTCCTCAATGGAGGTGGCCAAACCCTCAAGAGCGGCTGAAACAGCGGCAGCCACGTGGCGTTGCTGGAGACCGTCTGTCAAAGAATAGATCGGTAGCGGCTTGGCTTCCGGCAACGGTTGGTCGGCTGCAAGAAGAGTCGTTTCCGGGTGGCGCATTTCAAACGAGATGCCAGTCGACTTGGCGACGCCTGTGGCGATGATTCTCATTCCGAGGGTGTACTGTTGTCGCCGAAAAGGTTGGTTGTACCAAACGCAACGCACGTAGCCCCCGCCCTCGATAGCAAGCAAAACTCCGACAGTGCTGCGTCCTTCAAAACTGACTCGCTGGTCCATATCCACGACTTGACCGATGACGCTGGCTCGAAAGCCGGATTCCAGTTCGGTGATCGTCTGATAAGGAGCAATGTCTTGGTAGCTTCGTGGGAACAGGAAAAGGAGATCTGTTGCTCGCCGAATGCCGAGTTTTGCGAAAAGTTCGACGCGGTTGGGGCCGATCCCAGGGACATATTGGAGAGGAGTGTTGGCCACCACCGGGGCCTTGATTTGCGTCTCTTTCTTGTCGGATGTGGGTACGGATTGCGAGCTAGATCCCAGATGGCTCAAAGAAGTTTTTAGTGGATCGATGGACATGTTTCTAAAAGCGAGGTTGTCAGGTTGTCGTTCCTGCGGATAATGGGGACCTCAAAATTGACCGTTCCAAAGGAGTGTTAACGTCGTGTTTGTTGCTGCATCTACTAGTTGTTTCCCTGACATTCCATTGCCTGACGTGATCGAGGTCTTGAGCGACCTGGAATTTACCTGCGTGGAAATCGTACTCGATGACAAGGGCATTCAAATGCCCCCAGCGAGGATTCTGGAAGATTTCGATGAATGCTTGCGAATCGTTCGAGATACACACCGTTTAGACATTTGCAGTTATAACGTGAAGATCGATGCGGAGGGGGAACCCTTTTACGATCGATTCACGAAAATCTGCGATCTTGCCAAGGCGACCAAAGTCGTTTCGCTGACAATTCCGAGCGGCGAACACGGTACGCCCTTCAATCAAGAAGTAGAACACTTGCAAAGGTTGGTTGAAATTGCAGAGAGCCGAGGCGTTCGCATTGGTTTAAAGAGTCAGATGGGTTGTTTGAGCGAAGACCCGGACACCGTAAAAAACCTATGCGATTACGTGCCGGGAGTTGGATTGACGCTTGATCCGAGCCATTACCTATGCAGCAACAATCGCAACAAAAACTACGAAAAGCTGCTTAAATACGTTTACCACGTCCAACTTCGCGATTCCAAAAAAGACCAACTCCAAGTCCGAGTAGGCCAAGGGGAAATCGAATATGGACGTCTGATCACGCAACTGCAGTCGGTTGGCTATGATCTTGCCTTGAGTGTCGACATGACACCCATGGAGGGGATGGATATGCGGCAAGAGCTTCGCAAATTGCGGCTGTTGCTAGACAGTTTGTTGTAAAGCGAGCGGCGGTTTGGAACTACCAAAGGGTGATCGGGGTCAATGTCCCGATCCTCTGTTTGGATGGGACAAATGGCGCCATCCTACCCTCCGTTCCGGATTTTTTCACCCGGATTCTTTCACCCGGATTCTCGCCTAACCAAGAGCTTCATGCACTTATTTGGGAGCGGTCATCTCTCTCACGTCTTCGCCTTTTTTGAATTGCAATGCAAACTTTGGGCTGACGGCTGGATTAATGGAGAGCGTATTTTCTTGACGTACAACGTGCTCCAAAAGGACTCTATGTACTAGCCACAGTTTGTGTTCCCCTTTTTTTGTCTCGGGCGGTTTCATTTCAAGATGGATCCACAACCAACCCTTCTCCTGTTCCGCGCCAACCCACTTTAATATCGAACGGTCCGCGGTCATTTCTCTGGCTTGGTTCGTGGTCGAATCTGAGGAACGCTCTGCGGTCAAGACCGCCATTGTTTCTTCCAAACTCATGGCGAAGGGTGTTCGTCGAATAAAGAAGCATTGACTTAGATACGTCTGCACAAGTTCGGGAAAGTTTCGGTCCTCGGCGCTTACCTTCTTGGACGGATCGTCGGGAAACAAATCGGCCGTCATCGCCGCCTCCAGGTCTTGAGGATGAAGTCGCAATGAGACTTCCCAAGCTCCCGCTTTCTGGTTCCATACCATCTGTCCGACACACAGGTGGAATGGGTGAGCGAAAGCAAAGTCGCAACTGGTTCCCCATATCAACAGGTAAAGCGGTATGAGCCAAGCGGAAAAAATCGGATTTTTTTGCATTCGTTTCTCGGCGAAATTGGTCCTACTCCCCTCGCCCCTTTTAGGGGAGATCAGACGTGGGCGATGGGTTTTGATTTTGATTTTGATCGTCCATCCAATGTATAGCGTGTAAACATATCACTGAACCGGAGACTTGCAAACGAGCGCTTTGCCCCCCGACCCCATCTCCCCGAGGCGGGGCGAGTGGGGGGAAACGCAAAGGGAGCGTCATGCCGAAACTAGTTCTTGTTCTTGTCCTTTTTCTTTTTCTTTTTCTTTCCTTCTTTCGTTTTTGAAACAACCGCGTCCGGCTTGGCCTCGGAATCGGGCTTTGCTTCCACTTTCGCTGGCGTTTCCACTTTCACTGGCGCTTCCACTTTCACTGGCGCTTCTGCTTCCACCGGCTTGGGTTTCTCCTCTGCTTTGCTATCCTTGGTTTCTTTTTCCTTAGCCTTAGCGGCTTCGCGATCCTTTGCCTCATTTGCCTTTTTGGCTTGACTCATTGGGTTGTCTTCACCCGATTGACGCGACTTGAACAACTGGAATCGCGTCGGCTCGATCAGTGGCGGAAAGTAGTTATTGTCTCGATTGATATCAGCGGTTTCGCGATATGGGTCAAGTTCAATCGACTTGAGCGTTTGATCGGCGATGATCATTGTGCCGCAATCGGAACTATCCACACGCCATATCTCGGCAGGGATACGAATTTCGCGTGTTGAGCCATCTTCGAATGTTGCCATGAGGATGACTGGCATGACCAATCCACCCACATTTTTCAGCGACACACGATAAAAAACGCCGGTGCTCTCGAGCATCTTTTTTTCTTTCTCCGATAGTTCGCTCTTGAATTTCTCGAAGGCTTTGCGTTGCTCGTCGGTCACTTTGTCTGGATCATATTCATTATAAAAATCTTTCAATTCCGGAAATTGTTCCGTTCGTTTCTTCAGCGGCTTGTCCCGCTGCTGGGAAAGCGATGGACGCCGACTTTCTTTCTTCTTTTTGGTTAGCTCGGCATTCTCGTCGGGCGAGTTCCGGTCGACCTGAAATAGCTCTACGTTTTCGATCGAGATATCGCAGTGATCGGTTGTGTAGAACCAACCTCGCCAGAACCAATCGAGGTCCGTGCCCGATGCGTCCTCCATCGTGCGAAAGAAGTCAGCCGGCATCGGGCGTTTGAATTTCCACCGTCTGGCGTATTCCTTGAACGAAAAATCGAATAGCTCTCTGCCCAGAACGGTTTCTCTCAAAATGTTCAAGGCTGTCGCAGGTTTGTTGTAGGCGTTAGGACCGAATTGCATGATCGATTCGCTGTTGGTCATGATTGGCACCTGATTGCTGCTTTGCATGTAAGGTACGATGAATTCCGGTTCACCGCGTTGCGAAGGATACTCATCTTGCCATTCTTGCTCAGCCAGATACTGTAAAAAAGTATTGAGCCCTTCGTCCATCCATGACCACTGTCGTTCATCGCTGTTCACGATCATGGGGAAATAATTGTGACCGACTTCGTGAATAACAACGGAAATGAGGCCATATTTGGTATTGGACGAATAGGTCCCGTCCTCTTTGGGGCGAGGTCCGTTGAAGCAAATCATCGGGTATTCCATTCCGCCGATGGGTCCGTTGATACTGATCGCAATCGGATAGGGATAATCAAAAGTGTATCGGCTGTACACGTTGAGCGTATGAATGATGGAGTGTGTGCTGTACTTGCTCCACAGGGGTTCGGCTTCGTTTGGGTAATAGCTCATGGCGGTGACGCTATTGCCGTTCACATTGTGCCCTTGGGCGTCCCAGATAAACTTTCGGCTTGACGCGAAAGCAAAATCGCGGACGTTTTCTGCATGGTAAACCCAAGTCTTGGTCGCTTCCGATTTTTCCTTCTCGCTGGCTTTGGCTTCTTCGGGTGTCACGATGAACATTGGCTTTTCGGCGGTTTTCGCTTGGGCCAATCGCTCTTGTTGCGTGACCGTTAGCACTTCGGTAGGATTTTGAAGGACACCTGTTGAAGCAACGACATGGTCTGCAGGTGCGGTGATGCGCACGATGTAATCGCCGAATTCGAGAGTGAATTCGCCTTGGCCAAGATACTGCTTATGTTGCCAGCCTGTCACATCCGTAAAGGCTGCCAAACGAGGAAACCACTGGGCTATCTCATAAATGTAATTCCCGTCCTTTTCAAAGAACTCAAAGCCGGTCCGCCCATCGAGAAGCCGAGCATTGTTGATCTTGTAATTCCATTGGATCTTGAACGTAAATTCTTGACCAGGAAGCAGGGGCTCGACGAGGTCGATTCGCATCATCGTATCGACAATCGTCTTAGGCAGTTCGGTACCGCGTTGATCGGTAACGGATTCAATCTTGCAACCACCGTCGAACGAATTTCTAAGCAGCATTGCCTCTATCTGGTTCGTTGGCATGCGTCCCGACAGTTGCCGACGTCTCGATCCTTGCGTTTTGTTTGCCGTACTCTCTGGCGTGAAAATGTTAGGATCCAGTTGGATCCACACATAACGCAGGGTGTGAGGAGACTGATTATGATAGCGAATACTCTCCTTTCCCTGGATCGCTTGATTCTTGTCATCGAGCGTTACGTCGATGTTGTAGTCGATCTTCTGTTGCCAGTAATCGGGACCTGGCTCGCCGGCTGCACTTCGATAGCCGTTGGGAGTTGGAAGGATTTCTTCCAATTGCCGAAACTTGTCGTCCTGTCCGTATTTTTTGTTCGGAAAGGGTTGTCCAAAGGCAGGTATACTGCATATCAATAATAACAAGAGCGATGTGCTTCCACCCATCCCGAAAGCCATCCCAAAAGCCATCCCAAAAGATCGTTGCATTCGCTTGTCGCTTTCCATTCAAAGTTTCTGAAACCGTCGAAGTGTTTTTGGCTGAGAGCGTTTATGGAGAAGATCTTTTAATGATAACTCCCAGCCAAGGAGACTAGCGTAATTGGAATGGCCGAAAATGAATAGCTAATCCCCAGTGGAATCGGCATGGCAGGCATTCGCGAGAAAACGGAAAATGGCGCTTTCCCGGTTGACCAGGGTCCGCTAATCTGACAGTTAGAATCTCGTCCCGAGGTGGATTTTTGATTTCCCTGTTCGAAAGGTTTTTATGAAATTCAAGTTTCCGATTGTGATCATCGACGAAGACTTCCGATCTGGGAACGCTTCGGGGCTCGGCATTCGCGCATTGGCAGAGGCCATCGAACGCGAGGGAACCGAAGTTGCGGGTGTTACGCATTACGGGGATTTGTCGCAATTTGCTCAGCAACAGAGCCGCGCATCGGCCTTTATCTTGTCGATCGATGATGAGGAGTTCGCGACGGACGACTCGATGAAGACCGCACTGGAGAATCTCCGGAAATTTATTAGCGAAATCCGCTTCAAAAACGCAGATATCCCGATCTTTCTTTACGGCGAAACCAGAACTTCTCGGCATATCCCAAACGCGATTTTGCGCGAATTGCACGGATTCATCCATATGTTCGAGGATACGCCCGAATTTGTGGCTAGGCATATTCTCCGCGAAGCTCGCGCCTACACGGATGGATTGGCCCCTCCGTTCTTTCGGGCTATGGTGAATTATGCACAGGATGGCTCCTACTCGTGGCATTGCCCAGGCCACTCAGGCGGCGTGGCCTTTCTGAAAAGTCCTGTAGGGCAAATGTTTCACCAATTCTTTGGCGAAAACATGCTGCGAGCGGACGTTTGCAACGCCGTCGAAGAGTTGGGTCAGTTGCTCGACCATACCGGACCTGTGGCTGCATCGGAGAGAAATGCCGCTCGCATTTTCGGAGCGGATCATTGTTTCTTTGTGACCAACGGAACGTCTACATCGAACAAAATCGTATGGCACTCCACGGTCGCCAATGGCGACATTGTCGTCGTCGACCGCAATTGCCATAAGTCAATCTTGCACGCAATCATCATGACAGGTGCCGTGCCGGTGTTCTTGACTCCAACACGAAATAATTTAGGCATCATCGGCCCAATTCCGATGGAAGAATTCTATCCCGAAAATATTCAAAAAAAGATAGACGCGAACCCATTCGCTCGTGAGGCTCAGGCGAAACATCCCGACCGCAAACCTCGTATCTTGACGATCACACAAAGCACCTACGACGGAATCATCTACAACGTAGAATCGTTGCGCAAGCTTTTGGACGGCCGAATTGGAACGCTTCACTTTGACGAGGCCTGGCTCCCACACGCTGCCTTTCACGAATTTTACAAAGATATGCATGCGATCGGTCCGAATCGGCCCGCTCCGCTTGAGTCAATGATTTTTGCAACCCATTCCACTCACAAACTGCTGGCTGGAATCTCTCAAGCCTCGCAAATCCTTGTCCGCGAACCGATCAAAAAGAAGCTCGATCGAAATACGTTTAATGAAGCCTATTTGATGCACGTGTCGACTTCTCCGCAGTACGCCATCATTGCGTCATGCGACGTGGCGGCAGCCATGATGGAACCGCCAGGTGGGACCGCACTGGTGGAAGAGTCCATTATGGAAGCCATCGACTTTCGCCGGGCTATGCGCAAGGTAGACGACGAATGGGGGGCCGATTGGTGGTTCAAGGTCTGGGGCCCCGATCATTTGGCCGAGGAAGGGATCGGCGAACGGGACGATTGGATGCTCACGCCGGATGACACGTGGCACGGATTCGGGAATTTGGCACCCGGCTTCAATATGCTTGACCCAATCAAGGCGACTGTCATCACTCCTGGTCTTGATGTGACTGGCCACTTTGCCGACACGGGTATCCCAGCTTCGATCGTGACGCGTTACCTGGTGGAGCACGGCGTTATCGTCGAGAAAACAGGGCTCTACTCGTTCTTCATCATGTTTACCATCGGTATCACCAAAGGTCGATGGAACACACTGCTCAGCTCCCTACAGCAGTTCAAGGACGATTACGACAAGAACATGCCAATGTGGAAAATCCTCCCAGAGTTTAGTCAACAGTACCCTCGCTACGAACGCATTGGACTCAAGGATCTGTGCAAACAGATCCACGAAACGTACAAGAAGCATGACGTTGCTCGCGTGACCACAGAAATGTATTTGTCGCCCATGCAACCAGCCATGAAACCATCGGATGCCTTTGCGATGATGGCGCACGACGAGATCGACCGCGTGGAAATCGATGAGCTGGAGGGGCGAGCGACGGCAGTGCTCCTAACACCCTATCCACCTGGAATCCCTCTGTTGATTCCCGGTGAGCGGTTCAATCAGATTATCGTGGAGTACCTGCGTTTTGCTCGCATGTTCAACGAAATGTTCCCTGGTTTTGACACGGACATCCATGGTTTGGTAGAGGAAGAGGTCAATGGCAAACGGATGTATTATGTCGACTGTGTTCGAATCGACGAACCACCCATAGTCAAGAGCAAGTCGGACCGAGCGCGTGAGCCATTCGCTGCCGTTGTCTGAGTTCCGCTAGAACCTCCTCAGGGCAGGCCGCATCGCCGCCCAACCCAGCGGCCTTCCATTCATGCCAATGGCTTTACACGCGTCTCGCCCATGGATTCACGAGCGGGACGCTCGTGCCACGCGATGGTAACCCGACGCGTGAGTTTTGAAGTTGCGCTATTTTCAGAGCTAGCGAAAAAGTGCTATTGCGTAAAAGGCGAGTCCTTATCATGAGCAGATCATTGGATTATCACCGTCAACGATAAGGACTCACCAATGATCATCGTCATGGAAACTGCTTCGGCTATCAA
>CAMCMB010000029.1 GCA_945875845.1 Pirellula staleyi DSM 6068 | reverse complement strand
GCATAATCAAGAAGCACTTGACCTACGAAACGAAAAGCTTGGACGGGTACTCATACGGAAAAACCATGCAATAATCCAAAAAGCAAGAATTCCACAAAAAGTGGCGAAGGCCACTTGCCAAACCTAGGACCACATAGTCGCTCGCCTTAATACCGGCTCCGTCTAGGTTGCAGATCCACGAAAAGGTACAAGGTCAAGCTGTTCACGTCCATCACGCAACGTTACCATTCCCGCATGACAATCTCCAACAAAATCCAGACGTTTCGCGTGATCGACTCCCATACGGGTGGAGAGCCTACGCGTACCATTGTCGACGGGGGGCCGAAACTCTCGGGCAGCACAGTGGCGGAAAGGCTGGAATGCATGCGAACCCAACAGGACGGCTTTCGTCGAGCGATCGTGAACGAACCCCGAGGATCCGAAGTCATGGTAGGGGCTTACTTGGTGCCAGCATTCGAGCCGAAGAACCACTGCGGCATCATCTTCTTTAACAATGTTGGCTACCTTGGTATGTGCGGACATGGAACGATCGGGGTCGTCGCGACGCTAGCCTTCTTGGGGGAAATTGGCCCCGGTTTGCATCGCTTTGAGACCGTGGCTGGAAATGTCACAGCGATGCTCCACGACGACCAAACGGTGACGATCGAAAATGTCCCAAGCTACCGTTCACATACGGGAATCGAGTTGGAGGTGGAGGGTGTGGGAATCGTCCAAGCGGATATTGCTTATAGCGGGAATTGGTTTTGTCTGGTTCAAGCTTTCGAGGTGGGGCTGTTGGATCGCCCGATACCTCATTTGCTTGACCTAACGCATCGTATTTTGGAGGCGTGCCGCAAAGTTCATCCGCAGGTCGATCACGTTGAGTTGTTTGGGAAACCCAAAAACCCACTTGCAAATTCTCGCAACTTTGTATTGTGTCCAGGCGGCATGTACGACCGATCGCCTTGTGGGACCGGGACGAGCGCCAAGCTGTCATGCCTCGCCGCAGATGGCAAGCTTACCGAGGGCGAAACCTGGGTTCAGGAAAGCATTATCGGCAGTTGCTTTCAAGGAAGCTACAAATGGATCGATCGCCAGAGCGGCACGATAACTCCGTCCATCACCGGCCGAGCCTATGTCAACGGGGACTCGCAAATCATTGCGGATTCAACCGATCCCTTTGCATGGGGATTATAGCGTCGGCTAGCGCCCTGCGACTGATTTGTTGTTTTGAGAGACCTACACTCAGGCACGGAGCCACTGAGCGGCTTGCAATGCATAGTAGCTCAAGACACTCGTAGCGCCTGCCCGTCGAAAGGCCAGCAAGCTTTCTAGGACGCATTCGCGTTCCTTGATCGCGCCCGCCTCGCTGGCGAATTTGAGCATCGCATACTCGCCGGATACTTGGTACGCAGCGACGGGAACATGAAACGTATCGTGAATGCGACGAATGATATCCAAATACGGCATCCCGGGCTTAACCATCACGATGTCTGCACCTTCGCTTAGATCCAGGGCGACTTCTCGCATCGCTTCGTCGGAGTTGGCAGGATCCATTTGATACGTTTTCTTGTCGCCGCTAGCCAGATTGGTTGCGGACCCCACCGCATCTCGAAAGGGTCCATAAAATGAGGAAGCATATTTGGCAGCGTACGACATAATGATGACGTCTTGGAAACCAACTTCGTCGAGCGCCGTTCGAATCTCACCGATGCGGCCGTCCATCATGTCCGATGGAGCGATGATCGTCGCTCCCGCTCTAGCTTGATTGATGGACTGTTGACAGAGGACGGCGGTTGTTGGATCGTTCAGGACGCAGCCGTCGGCGAGGATCCCGTCGTGGCCATGCGACGTGTATGGGTCAAGCGCCACGTCGCAAACGATCCCGATCGAAGAGCCCAAGGCTTTGGAAATGGATCGCGTCGCTTTGCAAATCAAATTGTCCGGATCGGTTGCGTGCTTGCCATCGTCCGATTTCTTTTCTGGGGGAGTGACAGGAAACAAGGCGATGGCAGAAATTCCGAACGAAGCGGCTCGTTCGGCTGCTTGAGTGGCCAAGTCGATGCTGAGACGTTCCACGCCGGGCATGCTCGAGATTGGTTCCCGACGATTGTTGCCTTCAATCACAAAAATCGGCCAAATCAGATTGCTCGCCGTAAATCGTGTTTCGCAAAGCATATCTCGAACCCAAGCCCAGCGGCGATTCCTCCGCATTCGAGTTTCCGGGAATCCGCCGAGCCAATTGTGGTCTGCCATCGCGAGTCGCTGGGTAGAAAAAGGGGAAAGGATGGGATAAACTAGGGTCGTAAAGAGACTCTATCCTCACACGCTTTGCAAGAGAAGGACCATCCATGTTTCGCTCCTTTCCGAAATCCGCTGTTCTCGCGATTTTCCTATCGACCGCTTCTTCGATGAGCGTTCTCGACGCGCAGGACAAAACGGCCAAGGATGCAGTTGTGCGCAACGAAAGCCCAACGCCCCCAGGCGTTCCGGCTGGGGAAGGGTGGACGCAGCTATTCAATGGCAAGGACCTTTCGGGCTGGAAGCAACGAAACGGCTGGGCGGTTTACCGAATCGAAGGAGGCAGCATTGTCGGCACTACGGCCAAAGAGAGCCCGAATTCGTTCTTGTGCACCGCGGTGGATTATTCCGACTTTGCCTTGCGATTTGAGGTGAAAGTCGACAATGAACTCAATTCGGGCGTTCAGTTTCGCTCCAAGAGCCTGCCTGAAAAAGACAAAGGCCGCGTCCATGGTCCGCAGGTTGAGATTGAGGCCAGTCCGGGTGAAGCAGGTTACATTTACGGAGAATCAACGGGTCGCAATTGGATTTCGCCCACTCAGCCCGTCCATTCCACTTTGAAGAACAACGAATGGAATCAGTACCATGTTCAAGCCGTCGGGACTCGCCTTCAAACCTGGATCAACGGAAAGCTGATCGAAGACATCAACGATCCGCAGACCCACATGTCCGGCTTTATCGGATTGCAAGTTCACGGTATCGGCAAAGAACAAGGTCCATTCCAAGTCCGATGGCGGAACATTGAAATTCGCGATCTTTCGAAGAAATAAACAACGCAAAGCCTCATAATGCATGCATCAAAAGTTAGAACCATGATGAGAACTCTTCGTCGTTCATTCGTAATTCTTGTTGGTACCTTGGCCTTCGCGAACTGGATGGGGTGTGCGCCGACGACGACTCCGCCGAGCACGTTCGAGCCAAACTATTTGTATGCACATGCGCTTGGCAAGCTTGAGGATATGGTTCTGGACCAACCGCTGGACGACACGCAGGATCTGTTGACGGAATGGTTTGGAACGTTGGACGAACCCCGCTTGCCACCCCTCCTTGCAGACGACGATTACAAGGATTTGCTCACGTTGAGCAATCTTGAAAAAGCGGCAGGTCCGCCTGCGAAAACGGCCGAGCTTGGCCAGAATGGTTTGTATCGGCAACTTTGCGCTTCGTGCCATGGGGAGTCAGGCCAAGGGAGAGGTCCTGTCGCGGCATCTCAAAACCCATATCCACGCGAGTTCCGACACGGCATCTTCAAGTACAAAAGCACACCTCGCAAGTACAAGCCGACCAAGGAGGATATTGCTAAGACGCTTCGCCGAGGATTATCGGGAAGTCAAATGCCTCTGTTCAACAAGCTGTCTTCGGAACAAATGGATGCACTTGTGGATTACGTTATCTTTTTGTCGATTCGAGGAGAGTTTGAGCGCAAACTTCTATACAACGCGGCCTATGAAATGGATGAAAAAGATCGTGTCTATAACGTGAGCTACAAAGGTAGCCAAGATTCAGAATCCAAGAAGAAGTACGAATCGCAAATAGAATCTGCAGAAGAAATCCTGACTGAGATTATCGACGTCTGGGTTGAATCCGCAGATAGCGTCGAAAAATTCGAAATGCCGGATTTCCCGATCTACGGAACGGAAACCGACGAGAATCGTAACCAACTTCTGGAATCGATTGAAAAAGGAAAGAAATTGTTTGTCAGTGAGGAAGCCGCTTGCGCGAAATGCCATGGTGCGAGTGGAACGGGTGGTGGGACACAACTACCTGACTACGATGACTGGACCAAGGATTGGACAACCAAGATTGGCATCAAGCCAACGGATACGGATTTGCTTTTACCGCTGATGGCGCGGGGTGGGTTAAAACCTCAGCCCCTTGTACCACGCAACATTGTCGAAGGGAAATTTCGAGGTGGACGAGATCCAATGGACTTGTATCGGCGCATACGATATGGAATCGTAGGAGCACCGATGCCCGCTGCAACGGTGGTCAAGTCCAGCGATGAGAAAGGTTTGCAAGAGGCCGATCTGTGGCATTTGGTCAACTACGTCCTCTCGATCGCGGCGCCACCCGAGGCCCCGATCGAAACCAAGGCTTTGGCGGCGTCACCGCTGCCCCAATGACCTTGGACTCACCGGACGGCTCGCTTACTTTCGATCTTGGAAGATGCTTTGCGAGAACCAGTAAAGGCTGCTGCTCCAGTGCTGAGGGTCGTGACCGTGCCCGTCGACGTGCCACACGTGGCCAATCTCGTTCTTCTTGAGAAATCTGTGTACGTTCTGGCTAATTCGAATCAGACCGTCTTTGTTTCCACAAGAGATCCACAGAAGTTTCAACTTCGATTTGGCAGCTTCGACATTCGGAACGAGATCCTCTGCCGGCTTGGTATTGGGTGCGGCAGAAAAGGCGCCTACCCAAGCAAACGTATCTAGATGACCAAGGCCAAAGTTGAACGACTGGCCTCCTCCCATCGAAAGCCCAGCGATCGCCCGTTTCTCACGACTCTTATCCACCGAGTACTTAGCCTCAATCGTTGGTACAACATCGTCCAATAAATCGCGTTCAAAGGCTGCGAAGGCAGGTGCGCTCGCCATCACGTTCCCTTCGGCGCGATCGTTCTTTTGCGCTCGGCCGTTGGGCATGACCACAATCATGGGAACCGCCTTGGAATCCGCGATCAGATTGTCCAACATGACATTAGGCGTCGAGAATTTTAGCCACTCCATTTCATCGCCACCAATGCCATGCAGGAGGTAGAGAACAGGGTACTTCTTGTCCGCAGTGTAGTCGGGTGGCGTGTACACCTGCATCTTGCGTTTCGTGCCAACCGTCTTCGATTCATATGCGATCATCTCCAGCTTGCCGTGCGGAATGCTATTGCGTACCGACTTAAAACCTTCCGGTGGAGCATCGTAGACCGAAATATCATCTGCGGCCAATTCAATCGGTCCGCCAAAACCACCTCGATTGCCGCGAGGAGGTCCCTGTGGTGGATTCTGTGGTGGATTCTGTGGTGGCTGAAGCGCGACGGTCGGCTTATCACGATTGACGCCCTTGTTTGCATTTGCTTTGCCGTCCGCGGATTCAACCGTTACAGCAAATACGATCGGCATCGAAAAATCATCACCTTTCACCAAATCAATGCTCTTGAGTTCTTTCGTCGCGTCGATGTCTATTTTCAAATACCGAACTTGCTTTCCATCCACATCGAACGCAAATTTCGATTCCGGTACATCCGTCTTTCCTTGGAAGTTGGCAATATGCCTTCCATAGAACAGGGGATAGTCCGAGTTGGTTCCATCCTGAAACAGACAGCGAACGATCATGCTACTGGTCTGGCCTTGGGTACCGGGCGGTCCTCCCGCTGCGGCGGCCACACCCCCGAGCAAGTGAATCGTCGACATCTTGCCAGCACACGGTAACGATACAGAGGAGGGGAGCGAAGCTTGAGCTTGTGGCGGTTGCCCAGGCTGTTGCGGACCTCGGGGACGTTGCCTCTGAATCGCAATAATATTTGCGACACGACCGTCCTGTGGCTCGTCCACTTGAAAGGGAATCCCATCGAATTCCAACTTGCCATAGGTCGCAAGTTTGAACTTCTCTCCTTGCGCTCCTCGGAAACCGGGAAGGTTTTTCTCGGTGCTTTGCGTTGCGGCCGTCGCGAATGAGAGTGGGGTGTAACGACCTCGGTTGCTCAAGAACGTGAGCAAGTCAGCCATTTCTTGTTTGCTGATCGAACTCTCGAATCCTTCGGGCATCAAGGACTTCACGGAAGCCTTCATTGTCTCGATGTCTTCTCGCAGTACCTGCTCTTCCTTGCCCTGAGTATTGATTAATCGAAGTGCGTTCGACGACTCGCCAGCAAGCATACCCGTCAAGGATCGTCCATCCGAAGTGAGGATCTGATAGGTCCTAAAGTTGCTTTCAACGCTGCGCGAAGGGTCGAGTACGTTGACCAAAATCTCTTCTTTGGGATGAACGGCCATGCCTGTCAGGTTCGGTCCAATGGACACCCCGATCTCACCGTGCTTGTGACACTGGCTGCAGTGTTTTTTGTACATCGCCATGCCATTGTCGAGATTGCCCGACAACGCTGTCACTGGCATCCACTCTTCGACGAGCGCTTGACGATTCGAGTTGACCATCGTCCCACCCTTTTTCATCAGTTCCGTTACGCGGTTCGCGACGGTCCGATCTGGGTAGTTCATCACTGCCTGACGCTGATCCAACTGGAGATCGGAGAACTGCAAAGAACCGCTTTCCATCGCGCTCAACAATTCGCTGGTTGTATCTGTGCGTGCGAGCATGAACGTTAGAACGCTAGCTGCCAACTGCGGTCCCAGTCGACCTCGAAGCCCAAGCAAAGTTTTCGAGAGTCCTTCCACTCGCGCTGACCGCAACGAATCGAGAGCTTTACTGCCCATCTCCGGATTCAATTGGGGAGTGAACAGGGATTCCGCTGCTTTCAAAATGCGGTCGCTCGTTGGCGCAATCCGTATTGCTTGATCCCAAGCGCCCACGCGTTGATCGCTAGCGACTTTCGGATCCAGCGCGGTGACAAAGAGTCGCTCTTGAATATCGGCGACAATTTTGTCGAGGTTCGCGATGGACCACTTATCGGCAACGGACAGCAACGCAGCCCTGCTCTCGATGCTAGTCTCGTCGGAAAGAAAGCGATCTCGCAGGTTCTTTTGGGCTGTCTCGGACAAAATGAGTTGGTGATCCTTTGGCCAGCCTTTGGCGAGACCTTCCCATATAGCAACGGTTAGTCGTGATTTCGGGTCTATTTCAAATAGTTTCTCGATGTCATCCGCCTTGGGTTTTGAACGCGCTATATGCTCGGCAAGGATCGAGACTCGATCGGTAATCTGCGGAGAGCTGATAGGGTTCTCGCCCTGTGTTGCTAACGTGACCAAAGTCGGAATCGGCGTGGTGGATGCGGCCGAAGTCCACGCATCCAACAGGACGTCATCGGACGCGATGAGATTCGCTTGTGTTAGCAACTTTCCTAACGTCTGGCCCGTAATCAGGTCAGGGGAATCGTTCTTTGCCGTTCGAAGCAGGAATGCAAGCCGGACCCGTGGATCTGAATCTTCATGAAGTTTCAAATCTTGTGCCTGCTTTACTTGGTTGGGACCGCAATACTCGATTGCAGAAGAGCGGACGGGACTTGAGGGATGAGAAAAGCCTTTTTGACAGGCAGCCTCCAATGCTCTTTGGGCATCAGGATTTCCGTTCTCGCGCAGACCACCTAATGTCCAGATGGCGTGCATGGCCGCAGGATTTAAACCGATGGCATCCGTTTCCCTGTTGTCCAGCAATGCCACTAGCGAGTTGAGAGTTGCCGCATCCCCAGCGTTTCGCTCGACGAGCAGTCGCTGCGCGGTTCTTCGCCAGAAGAAGTTCTTTTCTTGGAGTGCATTCACAAGCTGAGCGTTGGTTGCATTCGAGAGCTGCAGGCTGCGCGATGCGACCTTTCCTTGGGCATCTTGTTGATACAGTAGGCGGTAGATGCGACCGAAGCGCTTGTCTCTCAGTTCGCTTTCGTAGGCAGCCCCTTTGCCGGTCTTGAATCCGTTCGGCGTAGGGTTGTGTTGAATGATGTAGTTGTACCAATCAAGCACCCACACGTTTCCATCGGGCCCAACTTCGGACATGATCGGTGCGGCCCAGTCGTCGATACTCGCAATCGCGTTGAAGGAGTTGTTGCTCTTGTAACCCGCACCGCTTTTTTCAAGGACAAAGCTCCCTACCAGGTGGCCCGTGGGTTCGCAAACCATCGCAATGCGGTTCCACCATGTCTCGGGATAATTCCGAGCTGTATAAAGTGCATGGCCCGCGGCTGCCGTGTAGCCACCGTGAACATCGACTTGACGAATTTTGTCGTCAAGCGGTTTGAATTTTGCGTCTGGCGAGATCTTTTCCAACGTCTTTGGCGACCACCCTGCAACTTGGTCGTAGAAGTGGTTAGCGATCGGCATATGAACGCTTGGGCAATTGTTCGCAGTGGAACCGAATACGTAGCCTTCCTCGCTGAATCCGAGCCCCCAAGTGTTGTTGTTCGTGGCTCGCATGAACTCCAGAGCGTCGACTCGAATCGTGTCCTTGTTATATTTGTCAGTCGCTTCCTTGGTAGATTGCTTAGTTGCAACATCAATCGCGAAGGCAGGTGCCGTCGCGTCGGCAGCACCGGCTCGAACCTTGAAGCGCCAGAATCCCTGACGAAAACGCATTTGCGGTTTTCCGTTGACGATGGGTTCCGAATTGTTGTAGCCTTGCATGCCCCAAATCCAATTATCGGGTCCATACTGGAAATTGCTCACTCCACCATGCGTATCGCCGAGCGCCCATCCGGTGATGAGGACTTGTCGAAAATCGGCAACATCATCGCCATCGGTGTCCTTGAGATAAAGGGTCGACTGTCCATCCTGAACAATCACACCACCCCGATAGCAAACCAGCGTAGACGGGATGCTCAAATGCTCTGCAAAAACAGTAAACTTGTCCGCATGTCCATCGTTGTCTGTGTCCTCGCAAATCTTGATGCGATCCCGGCCTTGCCCCTGTGCTTGAAGTTCATTTGGGTAATCGATCGTTTCACAGACATAAAGCCTGCCACGTTCGTCCCAGTTCATGGCAATGGGTTTGCCCATTAAGCCCGCAATCTTGTCATCGCCTCGGACCGCTTCCGGCCAGTTTTCGTTTGATTCTTTTGCCCAAAGGGACAAGCTAAAATTTTTCGGAACGGAATACGCTTGGATGGAGACTTCGGCGGGAACCGGATTTTGCATCTTGGTAATCAGTTCGCCTTGCGTGCCCCAGCGTTGGCCGGCAGTGTAGTTCGGAATTTTGGCCCCAACCTCGGTATACGCAAAAGCCTTTTCATCCATCGATGGCGCGGTTATTTCAGGGATCGCAAAAGCGCGATTGGCAGACGTTACTGCCTTGGTCGATTCTTGGGACCACGCCAATGGAGAGCACGAACATACGAGCAGTATGGAGTGGAACCAGCAACGCATGTTGGTTCCTCGCAAGGGGAGAGAATCGTAGAATAACTTGGGTAAGCGGCTTGTCATAGGATTTCTCCAGCACTTGGAAACAGGGGGATGGATTTTGGTAATGAAAAAACCGAGACGCGTTGGGTCATGTTTCATGCTCCAAAGTTGGTCGATCGCTCGATACGCTTGTGGTTAAAGGTTCTGAAGTAAGGGACTCCGTGACACGATTGAGGAGCCGAACGAGAGTTTCAATTTCATTGGGTTCTAGTGAAGTGAAAATTTTCGCACGGATCGATTCGCCAGCTTTCCAGAGTTGATTGAATTTGCGCCTTCCTGATGCGGTGAGTTCCACCGTGCGTGCTCGTGAATCGCTGGGATGCGATTCGCGTTTCACCAATCCTTGCTTCTCCAGCAGTACGAGCATGGCTCGCACGGTGCTAGCGTCAGAAGACATACGGCTTGCAAGTTCGCGTTGCGTAATGGCGTTCCCCCTCGACAGTGTCGCGAGAAGCACAAACTGGTCTGCCGTAACGCCATACTTGGCAAACCTGGCGTCCGATTGCCTATGCAGCGCAAGATAGGCAGCGCGCATCGCCATTGGCAACTCGCTTTTTTCCGTCATAGGCATCCTCAAATGGCTCTTGGTGCATTACGTGCGTATACGCACGATACGCAGTGTATAATGGCCGCGAAGGGGACGCAATGATACCAGCCATAAAATGCCACTTAAGGGGTGGTTCGCTTCCTTGAGCCGGGCAGCGGTGGGAACACCCCGGGAACTGTATAGCTGGGAGGGTGAGGCTCCTGCCGAACCATAGCTGGGAGGGTGAGGCTCCTGCCGAACCATAGCTGGGAGGGTGAGGCTCCTGCCGAACCCATAGCTGGGAGGATGAGGCTCCTGCCGAACCCATAGCTGGGAGGGTGAGGCTCCTGCCGAACCCATAGCGACTTTAGCTCGGCAGGAGCCTCGCACTCCCATCGGCCTCGCACTCCCGAATGAAATGGCATGCGAAACAGGCATCCACGCTGGTCGGGATACGAAATCAATGTATTTTTGAAAGAGGAGTCGCACTTGCGGCGGTTTCGGACTAAAATTCGATCGCGATTCTTAGAATCAAAGGCCGCTTGGTGAAATTGGCAGACACGCCAGACTTAGGATCTGGTGCCGAGAGGCGTCGGGGTTCAACTCCCCGAGCGGCCACCTTTTTTGAATTGGACATCAAGGGACAATGAGCTTTTTCTGTGGCCTGTGCCTTGTGTGTTAAGGAACGTTTGCCAAAATCGACCAATCCCCTTGCCTTCCTCACCATTGGCTCGAAGAGCGATGTGCTGACATTACAGTCGCATCCACCAGTTTCACCCCACATGATTTTGTCTTAGGAAATAGCCGAGTGAGCGAAGACAAAATCAGTATGATAAAATCATGAAGAGTCGGGACGTGGGATCTTGCTGCGAAGACACTGCATTGCTTTTCCAATTAGTCGACTTTGAAATCAAAGGAATTCACACCCTTGGTAACGTCGGCTTCGAACTTGGAAGTGTTCGGATCCGAGTACTTTTGATGGAGTAAATTTTTCGAAAGGGATGCCGCAATTTCGGATGCCTGCATCTCGTTGTAACCGGTCGGATATTCGTCGGTAATATCGTACGGGTCCGCGAGTTTATCAGATCCCTCAGTCTTTTTCGGTTCAAGTTTTTGGTCGTATTTGGCTACCGTAATTCTATATTTTCCGACGGCAGCTCCATCCCCACTGTTCCGAGTCGTAAGTTTGTAGACACCGGCGGCGTTCGAGATACCCGACGCGGGTAGTCCATTGCCGGCGATGAAAGGCGTGAATGCAACGATGGCACCTTCCACGGGCTTCCCTTTCTGAGTTATTGTTCCAGAAACTGGATAGACCGGCTCTAATTTTTCGCCCGAACATCCACTCAAGATCAGCAAAGACAAACCTACGAGACACCGGCGAGTCGAGCGACTAAATGCCATTATTCATTCCCTCTGAACTGGACGACTTGGTAATGTAAAAAAAGAAAATGGCAGTAATAACTACTGCCATTTTCCAAAGCATTTGGATCGATCAATCAGCTAACGCTGCGACTTCGCCGCCACTCTTGGATCCTAATGCTCCCCAGGTTCCATATGCTGAGAATCCTGAAATCCTCTGACGCGCGTTTAGGTTTCCGGTATCGATGCTATTGCTGATGAAACGAACTGAGCCATCACACAAAACGATATTGACGCCACCAGTGTGACGACTGGCGGGAGGAATGATGAGGTGAACGGAGTCACCATTGATACCACCGTCTGCACAGGATGCCCCGTTCGGCGGAAGCACGGTGTTGAAACTGACGTACATCGGATTCGCGTCCTGCCAAGCAATTCCAAAGCGTGCTTGAACTGTAGAGCCATCCACAAAGTACCGACCCGAAACCACGGTATTGCAGATTGACGGCGTGTTGATCACTCCGGCCACGCGTGTGTGAGTGGCAAGCACTATTTCAACTTGATTTGCCCCAACCGTTACGGGATCCGTTGCTCTGTAAGGAGTTTGTTGTTGGCAAAGTCGTTCGCTAAGTGCAATCGTATTGGTAGTTCCATCTGTAATGTCACTAAACTTGTAACCACGGCCGCTGTTTCGTGGGCTGAAGACGCCTCGTGCCTGACCGGACAAACCGTTCATCAGCCCCTCCACTTGATCGCCCGCACTTAACGCATAACTATTGGTTCGCGTGCTATTGGTATAACCGTTGTCCGACGGGCAACGCATGAATGCGGGGGACTCATTCCACGGACCCCAATTCGCCCATGCATGTGGACCGCCCGGAGGGTTGTTTGCATCTCCCGCAGCAATCCGATTATACATGTTCCCGCCTTCGATGAACCCAAGCAAAGGTATGAACGCGCTGAGACGTCCACGATTCGAATTCAATTGACCGGTGCCTGTCGAACTGTTGGTTCCACCGCTTCGCGTCGGTAATGATTTGAAAGAGGACTCGTAATTGTGTAGCGCCAAGCCCAACTGTTTTAGATTATTGGAACATTGCATGCGCCTGGCTGCTTCGCGCGCCGCCTGAACTGCAGGCAAAAGAAGTCCAACCAAAATGCCAATAATTGCTATAACCACAAGCAATTCAACGAGCGTGAAACCCTTCCAACGTCGGCTATGTTTTAACATCGTTAAAAATCCCCTCTAAAGATAAGTAATTACGAACACTCCAAAACAGCCCATTGCAAGAAAAGTAATTCCGATGTTGGCGAACGTACTCAAGGTATATCGGGCTGCCGGTGAACCGCAAAAAACGCGTGTCCTGCATTGAGCGAAAGGCGGATTTTGCGATTTTATCATATGCTAACGTGCTTTAAAAGACCGTTGGCGGGAAAATCGGGAGGAATTCAAGGGACCGGGAAACTCATGGTATCAATAGGAGAACTCGTTGCGGAATGGAAAGCAACGTACCATTGCACTGCACCGGTTCGCTTCGCGACTCTGAGCCATGGTTTAGTCGCGATTCGCGCTTCAGAGTTTGCGTCGCAACGGTTTAGTCGCAAAGCGACGGAATTGGATAGCCTGGGGTGAAGTGAGCGAGGGCGAACGAAACCCCAGGATCGATTCCATGATCCGACGAGTCGCGAAGCGACGGCATATGTTACGATCGTAAGTGAAAACCGTTCCCGAATTTAAGAAACCAGAAGCTACGGCACCCAAAACTATCTCTCCTTCGATTGCATAAGCTCTCCTTCGACCAAGGTCAGTGGGGCGGTCTCCAACACATGCCGTCGCTTCGCGACTTGCGATAACAGGGTCACACGGTGCCACGGGTTGCGTTGGCTGCCGCCACCTTACCCGTGGCTATCCCATGCCGTCGCTTCGCGACTCTGAGCAATGGTTGAGTCGCAAAGCGACGGAATTGGATAGCCTGGGGTGAAGTGAGCGAAGGCGAACGAAACCCCAGGATCGATTTCATGATCCGACGAGTCGCGAAGCGACGGCATGTGCGAGGTCAGGCAAGCATGTTTTGCCAGGTATCTTTGGCGACTTGCAAGGCTTCCGGGAGCTTTTCCGGATGCTTACCACCCGCCTGCGCGAGATCCGGCTTTCCGCCTCCTCCGCCACCTACCGTTACCGCCACCGGTGTGATCCATTTGCCTGCGCTGAATCCGCGTTCGACCAGCGATTGACTGATGCCGGCGATCAATGTGACTTTATCGTCCATCGAGTTGGCCAACAGGATTGCGATGGGATCCGCCGAACGCTTGCGGATTTGATCGATCCACTGACGCATCATGCCTGGATTCGCGTGCGGCGTCTCAGCCACAATCATCTGGGTGCCCGAAACACTTTGCGCCATCCCCATCAAGTCATCGATCGAGATGCTACCGCTCGCCGCGATCTGCTGCATCTGCTGATGCAATTGCAACTGCTCCGCCAGCATCGATTCAATCCGGACAGGCACTTCTTCGAACGAGACATTCAATGCCCGCGCAGCCAGCTTGAACGCTGTTCTCGTGCTATCGTAGGCTTCGAGCTTTGGAACGCTTTTTCCAGTCGCCAGGAGAGCCGGAATCGCTTCGTTGCCACTCCCGCTCACCAGCTTTTTCAGCTTGCGAACGGCCGTAACCAACTCCATGGTTTTTTCGCCCACCTGTGCAATCGGACAACCTAACAAAGTCGCCGCATGCATGGCCAAAGCCTCAACCTTTTGACGCTGTTCCACAGCTCGCTTGCCGGTCAGTGCCGTGATCCGTCTGGTACCCGAGGAAACGCTTTCCTCGGCCAGAATCTCGAGCATACCAACATCCTTGGTGTTGGTTAAATGAATACCGCCGCAGAGCTCTTTTGAGAAACCACCCATGCTAACCATTCGCACAGGGTCCGGATACTTTTCGCCAAAGAGCATCATCGCGCCTGCTTCTCGGGCCGTTGCGAGCGGAACCAATTTCCAATCGACGGGTGCTGCCTCGCGGATGCGTTCGTTCGAAATCGACTCCACTTGCTTGAGTTGCTCTTCGCTCAGTGGCTCTTGATTGCTGAAGTCAAAGCGAAGCCAATCCGCATCGACCTTGCTCCCCTGCTGTTGCGCGTGACCACCCACGACTGTTTGAAGTGCATGGTGCAAAATATGGGTCGCCGAGTGAGCGCGCCGAATGGCATCGCGACGGTTGATATCGACTTTGGCCGATACCATATCTCCTTCTTTGAATTCCCCCGAGGTCATCTTGCCGTAATGAATGATCAGGTCGCCGCTGCGCTGCGTGTCCGAAACCTCGAACTCCCCTTTGGATGTGATCAGTTTTCCGGAGTCCCCAACTTGGCCGCCGCTCTCGCCGTAGAACGATGTTCGATCCAGGACGATCCGGGTCATCTCGGCCGGCGTGGCTGAGGAGATGACACCAACCAATCGATCGTCTTTGGGTTTGCCAATGATAAGGCCCTTGATTTGAGCCTCGACCTCGGTCTTGTCGTAGCCAAGAAACTCGCAGTGTTGCAGTGCTTCTTTGAGTGTTTCGATCGGGCCGGTTTCGAAGAGTTCTTTCCCACCGCCGCCGCTGACTTCGCCGTGTTCGCCCATCGCGGCTCGATAGCCGTCCCAGTCGAAGCCATAGTTCTTTTCGGCAGCGATCTGCTGAAACATCTCAGGTGGCACGCCATACGTTTGATACAAACTGGCTGCTTCACGTCCATCGACCATGACGCGGCCCGACGATTGCATTTCGCCAAATACGCGACCAATGCGATCCAATCCGGAATCGATGGTTGCAAAGAAGTCCGACTCTTCGCGTTTCATGACTTGAGCCACGCGTTCGCTTGTTTGCGAAAGTTCTGGATATACCGCTTTCATCATCTGAGCCACGATGGGAACAAGCTGGTGCATAAACGGCTCCCGCAAGCCCATTTGATGGCCATCGAGGACAGCCCGTCGAAGCAATCGCTTGATGACATAACGTGCTTTCTTGGGCCCGGGATAGACATTTTCATGAATCGCGAAGGTGCATGCCCGGACGTGGTCGGTGATTCGGCGCAAGCGGCGACCATTGTCGCTTTCGTATTCGTAGTTGACCCCGCAAACTTCCGCAGCGGCATTGACAATCGGCATCAAAATGTCGATGTGGAAATTCGTCGTCACGTTTTGAAGAACACTCGCCGTGCGTTCCATGCCCATCCCCGTATCGATGTTCTTGCTCGGCAACGGGCGCAAGTTATCGGGTGGATTTCCAACGCGATTGAACTGGGTGAACACCAAGTTCCAGATCTCGACGGTTTTGCCTGAGTCGAGCGTATAATAAATCTCACTACAGGGTCCACACACGCCGTCTGGACCTTGGCTAGGGGCAGAGGCGGGCCAAAAGTTTTCGTCTTCTTCCATGCGGCTGATTCGACTGCTGGGTAGCCCGATATTTTCGTTCCAAAGCTTGAACGCTTCGTCGTCGTCTTTGTAAACAGTCACCGTCAATCGGCCCGGGTCGATGCCAAGCCATTTTTTGTCCGTCAAAAACTCCCAAGCCCACGCAACCGCTTCTTTCTTGAAGTAGTCGCCAAAGCTGAAATTGCCGAGCATTTCAAAGAAAGTGTGGTGGTACGACGTGCGACCAACGTTGTCGATGTCGCCTGTTCGCAAGCATTTCTGGCAAGTCGTTGCCCTGGTGAAATCGAGTTTCACTTTGCCAAGAAAGTGGTCTTTGAACTGGTTCATCCCCGCCGGAGTAAACAAAACGGACGGGTCCCAAGTCGGAACAAGTACGTCGCTGGCCTGTCGATGGTGGCCTTTGGATTCGAAGAACGACAGATATTTTTCGCGTAACTCGTCCGTTTTCATTGTGTGAAACTTAGAATGTTGGATGAAATCGTGGAATGGAGCGGTTGCAAGGGATTCGTGGTTTCGCGAAGCCTACAGTACTGCCGATGCCATGAATTTACCAATAGACTCGTTTTTCGCGTAGCCCAGCTTGACTACTTGCGACCGAGTATCCGATCCATCGAATCGGAGGTTTGCCACACGAGCGCTTCCGGATAATGAATATAAGGGTGGAAATATTCGAAAGTGAGAAAACCATCGTACCCGATCTTGTCCAACTCCTCGGTTACCGCTGGCCAATTGGTAGTGCCGTCTAACAGAGGACGAAATGTTTCGAGAGAATAGTCCGTTCCTTTCTTGGTGAATTCCTTGAGATGAACGTTTTTCGTGCGCTTACCAAGTATTTTCACCCAATGCTCAGCATGCTGAAACATCGAGATATTGCCGGTGTCAAAATGAACCCGAACGAATGGGCTATTAAAGCTATCTACGAAGCTGTTCATCTCCATCGGCGTCATCAAGTAGCCGTTGAAGAAGATGTTTTCGATGTTCAGGTAGATCTTCCACTTTTCGGCATCGCGAACCAATTTGCCGATCGCTTGCTTGGCTCGTTCGTCGCAAACGTCGTTCGCCACCGGCTCATGGTCGTCTCGCCAAGGGATATGGACGGCACCTGGAACAACCAAGACATTCTCGACCCCCATATCAAAAGCGGCTCGTCCGATTTTGCCCGCAAGCTCAAGCCCACGATCGCGTTTGACTGGATCGTTGGAAGAGAGCGGGTAGGGCCAAAAGAGAAAGGAGCACAGTCCACTGATTTCAATGCCGATATCATCGGCCATCTTGCGAACGGCAGCGCAGTCCTTCGGAGATGCTTTTGGCGAAAGGTCATTGTCCAAATCGTAGTTCAATTCAATGCCGTCAAAACCGGCATCTTTCGCGAGCTGCATGCACTCACGCAAGTTCATGCGCTGCGGATAAGGGAAAGCCCAAAGATTGATCGATTTCTTCATCGAGTAACGCTTTGGCGAGCTGCGCCTTGCGTCAGGCTGCAGCGTTGTTGCAGCTTGGGCGGGTTCAAAGGACATGGCCGAAAGACCGATACTTGCAATCGTAGCGGCCAACGCTTCGCGGCGGTGTATTGCAAGACCGTTGGAGGATTGGGATTTCATGGGAACCTCTCGCTTTTTGCGTTAATAAGACTTCGCGAAAATCGCTTGTGTTGCAGTGGGCTTGCCAGTCAAGAAACAAACGCCTTCACCTGAGGGCGCATCCAGCGGGATGCAGCGAATCGTGACTTTCAATTCGTCGAGCAGTCCTTGCACTTCTGCTTCGCTGGCGAACCAGCACTTTGCGAATCCACCGCCCGTCGACTGACCTTGCTCATCGTCCGGTTGGAAGAACTCACGAAACTCCGCTTCTGATTTTAGTTCCACCGTATTTGCCTTTTGCATGGCTAGGGCCCGGGAAAACAAATTGTTTTGTATCTCCGTTAGCATCGCAACAATGCCGCCCACAAGTTCATCGCGAGGCATCGACTGACTTTGGTTGGTGTCGCGCCGCCCCACGAATGCTGCATTTTTCGCGATATCCTTTGGGCCTATTTCGATTCGAACTGGAACCCCTCGTTTGATGTGATACCACTTTTTATCTGCGCTGCGAACGTCTCGATCATCGATGTCGACGCGGATTTTTTGCTCGGAGTACATTTGTGCCGCCAATTCTTGCTTCAGCGCTTTGCAGTATTCGAGCACTTCGGCGTGCTGGGCTTCGTCTCGATAGATAGGGATTAGCACGATCTGTGAGGGAGCCAAACGCGGCGGGAGCACCAAGCCATCGTCATCCGAGTGCGTCATGATCAGAGCACCCACGAGGCGTGTCGAAACACCCCATGAGGTTGTCCAGGCGTAGGCAATCTCTCCGTTCTTGTCTTGGAATTTGATCTCTTGGGCCTTGGAGAAATTTTGACCCAAGAAGTGTGAAGTGCCTGCTTGCAAGGCCTTGCGATCCTGCATCATGGCTTCGATCGAAAGGGTCATGTCCGCGCCGGGGAAGCGTTCGCCAGCCGTTTTTTCCCCTTTGATCACGGGCACAGCCATGTAATTTTCGACGAAGTCCGCATAGACATCGAGCATCTTGCGCGTTTCCTCCATGGCTTCTTCTGAGGTCGCATGCACCGTGTGCCCTTCCTGCCAAAGAAACTCGGTGGTTCTCAGAAAGAGCCGCGTACGCATTTCCCAACGGACTACGTTTGCCCACTGATTGATCAGGATGGGCAAGTCGCGGTAGGATTGAACCCATTTGGCGTAGGTTGCACCGATAATGGTTTCGCTGGTCGGTCGAACGATAAGCGGTTCTTCTAGTAGGCCCGCAGGTCGAAGACCCCCTTTGCCGTCTGGCTCGAGTCGGTGATGCGTGACGACGGCACATTCCTTGGCAAAACCTTCGACGTGCTGTGCTTCTTTTTCCAAGAAACTCATTGGAATAAACAGCGGAAAGTAAGCATTCTGATGACCGGTGTCCTTGAACATTTGGTCGAGGACGCGTTGCATATTTTCCCAAATCGCGTAGCCCCATGGCTTGATGACCATGCAGCCTCTCACGGCGGAATTCTCAGCTAGATCCGCTCCTTTGATAACCTGTTGGTACCATTCTGGGTAGTCTTCAACACGAGTTGGAGAAATGGCGGTCTTAGCAGCACCCATGGGAGGTCTTTATTGGGAAAATGGGAAAACGATCGAAGCTCGAATTGGCCCCCCAGTTTATCCCATTCACACTTTCCAGCCAGTGGCGTGAATGTTCCCTTTTGCTCTGCAAAGGAGCGATCCCCCAATCTTTTGCGAAGTGGCTGTGAATGTATTCTGTCGGACTCACCGGACGGCTCGCGCCGTTCCGCTACCAAATGATAGCGGTAGAGCGCGAGCTCTCCGGTGATGACCCAAGCATTTTCTCAATGCCAAGGTGCGAAAGACGACACTACTGGATCGAACGATCCTTAGGCGACTTGGGCGTAGCCGCTCGATGGATTGCACCCTTGCCAAATTTCTTGGCAATCTCGTCGGTGGCAATATCCAAACTGCGTTGCTGTTCGCGAGCTGGTTCGTCAAACAGCAACAATTGGGTCATGTTCGACTGGTCGAAATTGCTAACTCCAAAACCAAGCAAACGAACGGGCAAATGCTTCTCCGGGATACGTTTTTCCAGCAACTCTTGTGCGGATTGGAGAAGCTCGGCGGTGATATCGGTGGATTGTTCAAGCGTCATGGAACGTGTCAGCGATTTAAAGTCCGAGAATCGAACCTTGAGCTCTACCGTTCTCCCTTTGAGACTGTGGTTTCTCAATCGACGCGAGACCTGCTCTACCAGGGTTATCAACCATGCATTGAGAGACTCCAATTCGACAATGTCCTCGGCAAACGTTGTTTCGCTTGAAATCGATTTCGCCTCGCGATCGGGCACAACTCTGCGCTCATCGATTCCTTGGGCTAACAGCCAATAGTGCTCGCCCGAAGCCCCAAACAGTTGAGTGAGTGTTTCTTTTGGGAGTTGCCGCAGTTGACCGATCGTGGTGATCGAGATGCGTCTCAACGATTCTGCACTGACCTTGCCGACTCCCCAGATCCGTCCCACAGGCAACGGGTCAAGAAAGCTCTGAATTCGATCTGGGGCAACTACGACTAACGCATCCGGCTTTTCCAAGTCGCTTGCGATCTTGGCAAGGAACTTGTTTGGCGCTATACCGACAGACGCTACGAGTCCGAGTTCGTCGCGAATTTGCCGTTTGATATCGCGACCTATTTGGAGCGCTGGGCCAAGCAGTTTTTCGGTGCCCGACACGTCCAGAAACGCTTCGTCGAGCGAGATCGGCTCGACCAGTGGCGAGTACTGTTCAAAGATGTGGCGGATTTGCCTGGAAACGTCCGCATAGAAATCGATACGCGGCTTAATGAAAACCGCGTGTGGGCAGAGTTGAATGGCGCGTCGCGCCGACATCGCGCTATGAATTCCGTACGTACGGGCCTCATAACTGGCGGCGGCGACAACACCGCGGCCATCCGCTGATCCACCCACGACGACTGGTTTCCCAACGAGAGTGGGATTCTCTCGTTGTTCAACCGACGCATAGAAAGCATCCATGTCGACATGCAGAATCGTATTGCCAATGCTCGTGCGATTTGTCATTGGCGATTTTGTAGCATCTGCGTTTCAAGTGGGATAGGCTTCCAGCCTGTCATTTTCCTCCTAAGCTACTGCGAACGGCACGGCGGAGCGTGCCTGCTACTTTTGTCGGCTACTGCGAACGGCACGGCGGAGCGTGCCTGCTACTTTTGTCGGCTGTGTCTATGCCTGATCTGCATTGAGAAAGGGAGCTTATACTCCAGCCTTCTTTTTCTTTCCTGCTTTTTCTTTGAGATTTGTTTGGAAGGGTTCAGGCAGCTTTTTCATTTGCTCAGGCGTTAACAACTTGCCAACTTCAACGCGTGCTTTGGCAAGCAGTTCGTCGGTTTCGACCATTAACTTTTTTTGAGCTTCGGTAAGCACGACAGCGGCTTCCACTGCAGCTTGCATTTCCTTACCCTTTTTGCCAGCCTCTTTGGCTTCCTTGCTTGCTGCCGTGCGTTTCCTCATGATCTCTTGGGTTATACCCGCTTCGGTTCGCTTGGTGGAAACGTCCTTGGCGACTTTGGTGAACAGTTCCGTGACCTTGGTCGTTTGCTCACCGCTGAGCTCCGCCTTCTCAAGTTGCTTCATGAATTGCTTGACCATCTGCGTCGCAGGGTCGGCTTTGCGCCCTTTTTCTTGGGCGTTAAGGGAGAGTGGCGAGACGAAAAGAGCCAACGTCGCCAACGTGGAAAAAACAAAACTTCGCATGGTCTGATAACTTTCTAAGAACGGTGGAATATTTGCGCGGATGAAACATCTGGAACAAAGAATGGCTCTCGCACATTACGCGAACAGCTGAGGAATGATATTGCCCTCACGAACCAACGTGATGGGGCGACCTGTTTCGGTTTGGAACTCTTGTTTGTGATCGATGCCTAGATTGTGATAGAACGAGGCAGCTACGTCATCGGGCTTGATCGCATCGTTGGCCGGCCCGGCTCCCGTCGCGTCACTCTCGCCAACCACTTGGCCGCCGCGGATCTTGCCGCCAGCCATCAACATGAACATGCATCGAGGATAGTGATCGCGACCACCCAGCGTTGCTCGCGTGTTGATTTTCGGCGTGCGTCCAAACTCGCCTGTTACCATCACCGACGTCGAGCTCAGCAACCCCTTCTGCTCTAATCCGTTGAGCAAGGCGGAGACGCCGCCATCTAGCTTTGGAAGCAATTTCTTGCTCAAGTTATTGAAAATGTCGGTGTGATTGTCCCATCCACCGACCGATAACGAAACGAATCGAACTCCCGACTCAATCAATCGGACGGCCAGCAAACAGCTTTGTTCAAACGGATCTGGCCCGAAGGGAGCGGCGAAGGAGGGTGACTCCTTCGAGATATCGAATGCAATCCTTGCTCGCTCGCTGGAAAGCATCGAAAAGGCTTTATCGCTAAATCGATCTAGACCGGTTAGCAATTGATCCTGCCCTTCCATCGAAGCGAATTTCGTATCCAGGTCTTTCAGCAGGTTCTGCCTGCGGTCCAACTGTTCGACGGTGACACCTGCTCCCAACGAGATTCCACGGACGTTGAAAGGTCGGCCTTGTTGCGGCGAAGCAGCGGTGTTCATGGGCGCGTATTGAATCCCCAAAAACCCCGAACGTTGGCCACCGCTTGGGATGGCGACAAAAGGGGGAATGTCATTTTCGACTGCTCGCTCTTTGCAAACCACTGCCCCGTATCCTGGATACTCCAACGAAGCGAGTGGTCGAGAGCCAGTGTTGACATACTCGCTACCTAACCGGTGCGCCGCGAGCGTATGCGATACGCCACGCACAATCACATACTTGTCGAGTGTTTGTGCCATCTTGGGCAAGTGCTCAGAAATCTGAATGCCCGAAACGTTCGTCGGTATCGTTTTGAAGTCACCCCGGATTCCATCGGGCGCATCTGGCTTGGGATCAAACGTGTCGATATGCGAAGGTCCGCCATTGAGGTCGATAAAGATCCCCGATGTTGCATGCCCCTCTTTGACTTGCCCTGCTTCGGCCAGTTGCAAGTAATTCGCGAGTGTTAGACATCCTGAGGTTATGCCCCCGATACGAATGAAATCTCGACGCTTTATTCCGTCGCAATATTTGTGGTTCGACATGGTTTTAGTTTTCGGGTTAAGGTTTCAGATTTCAGGTTCTTGCTCCCCTCGCCCTGTACTCGGGGAGAGGGGTTGGGGGTGAGGGGCTGAATCGCAAGTGTGTACTCTGCCCCCTCACCCCAGCCCTCTCCCCCGGAGTACCGTGGGAGAGGGTGTAAATACTGGTGCGTTGTCGGACGATAGTTAGTGGTTCAAAATAAACTCTTTGGAATTGATCAAGACCCATAGCAAATCGCTAAAGCCCTGAATCGGAGACTCCGCTTGGGCAATCGCCTGTTGAGATCTTTGCGATTCCATTGAGGATGGCTTGCGCGAGAGTGTTCGCATGTACGCTTCCTCGATCAAGCTAGGCATTTTGTCGCTCGCAATTGCCGCGATGTTCGTGTCAATCTTCGAAGCGTTTGCCGCTTCCAAGTTCACAGCCGACGCTTTCTCTTCCGCTTTCTTGGCAATGAGTGCGAGCTGTTCCGCAAGGCGTTTTTCATTCAGGAGGAGCCTTGATTTGGCATCTCGAATCTTGGCGTCTGGAGCTTTACCTTCCGTAAACTTTTCCAGTTGCGTCCGGAAGATACGAACCTTCTTGTCAAGTTCGTCTGCAAGAACGCGGTCCTTGTCGCTATTGACATCCTTCATCGTGGCGGGCAACGGTTTGGCCACTTTGTCCATTCCTTTGTCTACATTGTTCGGCAGGGCCCAGTCGTGTTCTTTTGCGACCTGTGCCAGCCAACTGGATTTTGGATCGATCATGGCTCGCAACACATCGGCGTCATTGCGGATGAAGACAGTCTGCAACAAACTGGGGTCACTTGTTCGATCACAATCGCAATTGCTTTCGCGAATCGATCTGCCGAATACGCTCAAAGCGTACAGGTCTTTGTTATTGCTCTTTTTCGATTGAACACTTGCACCTGGCAGGGTCATCGCACGTTCGGATTCCAGATTGCAAATGGACAGAGCCGCTTTGTCGCTTGATAATGCGATTCGCAGTGCGTCGTAAGCAGTCTCGGCTGGCAAACGTCTCAGCAAAGCATGCGAAAAATTGCGGCGATCCATTTCGTTGGAAGCATTCGTTTGCCAACTGCGCTGATACGTTTCCGAATTTGTGATCGTTCGATGTAGCCACTTCAGATCGTACTGGTGTTCTATGAAACCGTTGGCTAAGTAATCGAGCAGCTCGACGTTGCTGGGTGCGTTGGCCAAATTCAAGTCGTCCGGTGGATTGACGATGCCGGCTTGAAAGTAGTGAGCCCATACTCGATTGACGATCGCTTTCGCAAAGTAGGGATTGTCCTTGCGTCGCAACCATTCCATCAACGCTTGTCTAGGGTCGGCGACCACCGAAAGATCTACAAAATCACCACCCAATAGTCGAGCCGCTGGAGCTTTTTTGGGCTCGGGTTGTTTCTTCTTTTTGTCGGCAGCAATACCTTTGTTGGTCACTGTTCTGGATTCCACAAAAACCTCCGGAAACGGAATCGTCTTGTCGTATTTGCCGGACTTGAATTTATCCTTGATCTCCTTGGAGAGTTGATTGGCTTTGGTCGACTTGGAAATTCCAAGGTCCGCAATCATCTTGGCAAATTCCGGCGAAGCATCTGGTAGAAGCTTAGCTTGGTTGGCTTGGATTCCGTCAAAGAGTCGCTCGAACTGTTCGAAGTCCTTTTTCGACCATTGGTCGAACGGATGTTTGTGGCATTGGGCGCATTGGATGCGCACTCCGCAAAAGGCGTAAGCGAAGGAAATCGCGCGTTCTTCGGCTTTCTTCTGATTGTTTCGTGCCCAATAGTACATCATGTGCGACCGCTCAGCAAAACTCTTGCCGGTCTTGTCGTTAGCGATCTTGGTCATCGCTTCGCAGTAATCGCGATAGCTTTCGCCCGGCTCCCTCGAGACCGCAGTTACGATCCCTTCTACGATTTGGTCGTAAGGAACATTTCGCGAAACGCGATCGTAGATCCACTGATACCAATGTTGCGATTGCGAATCGCCGAGGTACGAAAAATTCCTGAGCTGTTCGTCATTGTTTCCTGTGATGTCGCACAAGAAAGTGGCCCACAACGCCGCATAGCCAGGGGAGTTCAACAACGATTCGACAAACTTCGAACGTTTGTCTGGTGACTCGTCGTCCAAGAAGTTCCTCACTTGAGACGCCGTTGGTAGTGTACCGGCGATGTCCAACGAAACGCGTCGACAATACTCTGCGTCGGAGGCCAACTCCGATGGCTTGATGCCCAATTTGTCTAATTTCGTAAGGACGAACTTGTCCACGTCAGACTTCGCGTTTGCAATCTGAACTTTCAATTCGCCGCTCGGACCCGATGGCCGCAATACACTTACCGGAACGACAGCGTTGTCATAGGCTACTACAACGTGCGTATCGCCGCGTTCGCCTCCAGTGATTATTCCGTTCTCGTCGATGGTCGCAATGGACGTGTCGCTGCTGAAGAAACGGCAAAGCGTCGTCACATCCTCCTGGCTACCATCTTCCCATACGGCAATCGCTCGCAACGCTTGTGTCTTGCCAGCTGCATCAAACGAAACCTCTAGAGGTGTTACATCCAGCGACGTCAGTTTTTGTTCTGCGGAGTTGCCTTTCGGTTTCTTTAATGCGCCCGCTTCAATCCACTTTCGCAGGACTGCGTATTCCCATCCGTTTTTCTTGAATCTCTGGCCACCGTCGTGCAATTCTGCATCCACCGGCTTTGTCAGGATCAGGCTTTCTAGTGGCGACTTGAGGTCGACTCGCGGGCTCTTTTCATCCAACAACGCTTTGTGGTCGACATCAAAATCGTATCCAAACAAAGATAGCATAAAGCCACCTTGACCTTGGAACGAACCATGGCACGCACGCCCATTGCAACCTAGGCGTCCCAGCATTGGCGAGATATGCCGTTGGAAATCCGGAACTTCGGTTGTTTCGACGCTCCCATCGGGCTGCGTTTTGAATCGCACGTCCAGCGAAGGAATGGGATCGTTCGCAAAGGCATTGGAATGGGTGGAAAGGACAAGGGCTAGAAAACCGATTCCCATCACCCAAGGAGTTGATCGCATTCTGAGGTATTTCATTTGGCTTCTAAGCTTTAAGTACTGTTCGATCCTGAAATGACTGAATTGAAATGTGGCGTAAGCTTCCAGCTTGCGTTTTTTTCTCGCAAGCTGGGAGCCTACGAGTCTGATTTGTCGAAAAGTCCCCTAAGGACCTTTCTTAGTCGGCTTGTTCCTGCCCGTCTTCACTCGTTTGCTGTCGACTCGCTTCATCAGGGCGCTTAGTTGTTGTGAAATGCGTTCTTCTTGCTGTCCTTCCAATCGTCCTAATGAATCCTTAATTTGCTTTTGGCGTTCAAGCAAACTAGCGAGTTCCGCTTCAAGTCGTTCCTTTTGATTTTCAATCCGTTTCTGAACCAAGGTTCGCAGGGTACTCGGGTCAAATTCCTTGTCTTCCGCTACTGCCCGTGCGAGCAATAAATCGATCTTGGATTGAAGTTTCCATGCATCCAGCTCCACTCTGTGTAATTTCGTATCGCGTTTCTCAAGCGTTTCTAGTCTCTTTCGCACCTTCATGACGTCGCGTATTGCGATTTCATATTCATCGGGTTTCATGGACTTGAGGCGCTGTAGCAATGCAACAAGCTCAGGATGATGCGATTGAACGAACTCCATCGACTCGGATTCTTGCTCTCCGAAACTTTGCAAGGAGTCCTCTCGAACGACGTTATGGGCTTTCCCGGGTGGTTGACCTTTGGAGTCGGTTACATCGTTGGCAAACAGCGATCCGCACACAAAGGGACCAAGGCAAAAAAGCAGCAGAAGCAATGTCCGTTGAAGTGGCGGCGCGCTTCGAGACATAGTCGCCTTTTGCTCACCAAAAGGTACGTTGATGACGCGTACTTTCGCGGAGCGAAAGGCGACGATGATAGGTCGAGTCGAAGTGCAAGTTCTCACTGAATCGTCTCCCCAACCGAAACGGCAACAGGAGCAACGGTGGCTGAGATTAACCAATCTGGAACATCCTCGTCGAGAACTTCGTCAGCTTCCAGCATTAGCTCGCTTTCCAATCCCACGGACCTAAGTTTTGCATCCTCGACGTTGTCGAGCCCATCGAGTTGGTGCAGGTCCGACCAAGCGTTGACAACGTTGGCCAATTGATTGTGATTGTTTCGTTCGAAAACGAAAGATTGCCAACCCACATAGGCGATCATGGCTATCGATGCAGCGATCGAGATGGACCACTGCCAAAAGACTACCGGCGCCCGTTGAGCACTCAAAGGGACCGCAACCGTCACTACCGGTTTGGTGTGCGAGGCGCTAACCGCTTTGATGTCTTGAAGAAGACCAACCGCTTCGGCGACCGATTCACCAAGAAGTGGGTCGCTGGCTAGGCGTTGTTCATATTCATCACGATCGAGAAACGGATCGTTTAGAACGTATAGCATCGCTTCGAGCAAATGGTTGGATGGATTGTTGGGCATTTTATTTTTCATGATCTTTCTCGGTATCGTTTGCTCGCAATCGGTCCAGCGCGAGCCGCATTCGAGACAATGCTGTGCCCAACGGAATCTGCAATGTTTCGGCGATTTCGGCGAACGTCCTGTCTTCAAAAATTCTAAGTTTCAACACTTGCTGTTGTTCGTTTGACAAGGCCTCAATTCGCTGCCCCAATCCAGCGATCTGTTCCTTCTTCGCCAAATTTTCCAGCTGGCTTACTTCGTAGGTCGTTTGGGTTTCCCGCACTACGCCTGCGTCATGAGCGGCCTGCTTGTAACGGCTTTCACTGGAGCGAATTCGCAGTGCCTCGCGATGGACTACTTTGAATAGCCAACTTTTTCGCGCCTCGGGTGCGACGTCACCGCCGAACTGCGACAATGCGACAAAGCCGTTTTGGACCGCATCCGAGGCCAACGACCAGTCCCGAACGATTGCCCAAGCGTATCGTTCGAGTTGGCCTTTGAATTCTCGATTGCAATCCGCAACCGTTTCCGAGTCGAGCGGGCGTTCGGGCATATGGATTAAAAGAGGCTCGATGGGGATGGCTTATTCATCGGAAAATGCCGAAATTCGGAAATTCCTTCGAAGGTAGTCACCGAATTTGCGCAATCCACGGGTTGCGAGGACGAGGGAGGCTACGGTTCAGCAGAAGCCTCACCCACCGCTCTAAACATCTTTGCAATGTCGAATGCATTGGAAACCATCGGGAGGGCGAGGCTCCTGCCGAGCTTACGACGCAATGGTTCGGCAGGAGCCTCACCCTACCAAGCAAGGAATGGATTGGGCAAAGTCGAGGAAAACATGTATAGGGGTGGCCTCACCCTCCCCCCATGTCACGAAGGTTGGGCAGTTCAATTCTATCGCTTTGCTAACAAGCGTGTTAGGCGGGGGAAAATTCCAGGCGGACCTGTGGGATTCTCTGTGTATAATAGGATGGCGCAGCGGTCCAGCAACACTTTTCTACGTTGGATTTTTGGAATTCGCTCTCCTCGTATGGCTTTTGGCATGGGATTCTTCGACAGGTTATTTGCAAAAAAAGAAGGCGTCAAACGGGCGGACATCGAACTTCGTTTTGAGCGTATTCGTTCAGCAATTTCCGGTACGATGAGCAACTTTTTCGTTGCCAAGGATCGCATGAACAATAACGCCATTGTTGGGGTCAAGTTATGCGATATCGACAAAGTCGATTTCTTTGAAAGCCGTTTCAAAGGACTCAACAAGCCGCTCGAGGGTGAAATCGCTTCCCAAATGATCCACCCGAATATCGCAAGAACGCTGGAGTATGGCCTCTCCACCAAGGATCAGCCTTATTTGGTCATGGAGTTTGTCGACGGTCCCGGTCTGCAAGTTCTGATTCAATCCAAGCAGGAAGATTTGCTCAAAGGTCGTCGATTGGGCATGATTCGTCAGATGGCCGATGCTCTTCTCTACGTCCACCGAAAAGAGTTTATTCACCGCGATATATGCCCTCGCAACTTCATGTGTACCGAGGACCTAGAGACGGTCAAGTTGATCGATTTCGGGTTAACACTCCCGGCGACGCCGCCTTTCATGGTTCCTGGAAATCGAACGGGAACTCCTCTCTACATGGCGCCGGAAATTGTCCGGCGAAGAGCCACGGATAAGCGGGTCGATATCTTTTCGTTTGCGGTCACATGCTATCACTTGATAACTTTGGATTTGCCTTGGCAGATTTCAGACACGACGGGCAAGGCCGCGTTGCACCACGACACGTCTCCGCCTCGCGAAATTCAAGAACTGTGTCCCAACCTGGATCGCAACCTGGCCGCGACCATCATGACTGGCATGAAAGCCAACCCTGACGAACGAATTCCCGACATGGAGTCCTTCATTCGCGGCATCCGCAACGTCAAAGAATCGCCTTAGTTTAGGATCGATCGAGAGACGAGTAGGATAGGCTTCCAGTCTGTTAGGCCAAAGTGGGATAGGCTTCCAGCCTGTTAGGCTAAAGTGGGATAGGCTTCCAGCCTGTTAGGCCAAAAAGACAGGCTGGAAGCCTATCCCACTTTGGAACATCTCTATGGCAATGGGCAAATACTCAAACTATCAAATCGAACTTTGCAGGTTGGGTCGTGACCTTGGAGCATGATCGTACCCGCTTCGAGCCGTAATCCCTTGCGGGGGTTTGCATTCGGGGCCCTGGTGTCTTCCCAGTCGACAACTTGGACTCCGTTGACCCAAGTGCTTATCAAGGGTCCGTCCGCAATAATGGTGACATAAGCCTTCTCGCTTGCGTCCGACAGAACGGCCTTGGCATTTTGCCTTCGGAAAATCGCACCCATGCCTGCATCCACTGGTCTACGGCGATCCTCTTTGAATCCATGGTGAATTTGGCATTCATATCCGTTCATGTCTTCGCCTGGAATGCATCGAAAGAACAGACCGGAGTTTACATTCTCCACGAGCGTTTGTGCCGCAAACTGAATGCAACAATTCGCGTGTGGTTGCAACAACTCCAAATGTCCTTTGCCACCCGTCAACGTCAACGATCCCTGATCGTTCAACTCGGCCTTGGTTTCGCCGGCTGGCTCGTTGAAATCCTTGAGATCCTTGGCGGGCAAGATTGCATACGTAATGGGACGAATTCGAATGTTTCGGAATCGAATCGCACCTTCGCGAAATTGCAGACCGATCAATCCGTTGGTCAAGTTAGTCGTGTCGTTGTAATCGACCGATTGCTGGCCGTTCACCCAAGCCTGAACGCGATCGCGGTCGACCAAAGCATGCAGAGTGTGCCATTCGCCCGACTCAGGCTCATCAACTTGTTCGCCGACCTTAGCACGACCAACAAGCGAACCCGTTGGGAACGGATTGCTGGGCGGGGCGATATTGAGTTCAAAGCAGTCTTTTTCGGGATCTTTTGGAACTGTGGGAGTTCTCAAAAAGATGCCGCTATTGGTCGTATCGGTACCCTTGTACTCGAGCATCAATTCGTAGTCCGAAAATCGAACCGACGTGCAAAGCAACCCAGGGTCACCTTCGTTCGCGAGCAGCGTGCCGTCTTCCACTTTCCAATTTGCATTTCCCGCATTCCGCCAACCCATCATGGATTGGCCGTCGAAAAGTCGAATCCAGCCCACTGATAGTTCCTCGCTCGGCAAACGCATTGCAAGCAATGCATCCACGCCAACGGTCGGATCCAAGGGAGGTTCGGCAGGCTTCGCATCGGCTTGCGGTGAAACAGGCTCGGCTGGCACCTTTTGGGCCACTTCACCCGCTTCACCCGCTTCGCGTTGGGCAACAATCTCAATGGTTTCCAATTCCGGGGCTTGCGGCCTAACTCCCGGCAAAGGTGCATCTCCACACCCCAATTGGCAAACCAGTGAAATGGATAGGGCAACAAGCAAAGTCAACTTGGTCGCGTTCAATATGTGGCCGTTTATTGTGATATCTCTAACCATGCTGCGAAGTGCTCTGGTAATTGAGGAATACCGAGTGAGGAAGCATCATCTGGGTGAAAACGCCATCGAATTTCAACTCGAATGGTTTCTCGCATGATATCCGTGATTTGGGCTGAAGCCAAACCATTTGCGGTGATTATTGGATAGTAATCGCCGTTTAACAAAAAGGCAACGTCGTCGTGCGCTGGTTGGAATCGGAAATGAATCGCCTGATCCTTGGACAAACCTGTCGGTCGATGAAAGGTTCTGGAAGCACACAAGCGAGCAACCGTCGGGTCGGCGGAATCGGTCCAAGTCGAAATGTGCCACTGCGTTTTGAGCGCAATACGATGCGGACTATTCACATTCTGTCTCGACTAAGTCGGAATTCGGATAAACTCCCGGGCCATCCAGGTGATACCAGCGATCAAGTACAGCCGACCACTCCTCAAGATTTTTCACACGTGCAAAGCCTTCGCGAACCTCCAATCCATTGGGGTGCATCGTCGAGTATTTGATACCGAACTTCCGCATCGGAACGCCCGCTTTCTCGCGCCCATACAATTGCTCAGCCAATTGAAAATGTTCCAAAATGACGGCACGTTGGCGATGCAACGTGGGGGGGGGCGGCAACGGTCGGCCGTGAAAGATGGCTTGGCATTGCTCGAAGATCCATGGGTTTCCGATGCAGCCCCGCGCAACCGTGACGCCATCTATCCCTGTTTCTTGCATCATTCGCAAACAAGCGTCGGCGGTGAACAAATCGCCGCTACCTAAAATAATGCGGTTCGGACCAACGTGCTGTTTGACTTCGCGCAGAAATTCCCATCGACTCGGCCCATTGTAGCGTTGGACGACCGTACGACCGTGAACGGTAATGGCCGCAATCCCATAGTCAAACGCCCCATCGAGAATCTCATAAAAACGATCACGACTTTCCTGAGTGTCATCGATTCCCCGCCGCATTTTGATCGTAACGGGAATATGCGAGGGGACGATGTCCCGCGTCTGACGCACGATTTCCAAGGCAACATGTGGCTGGCTCAAATGAAAACCGCCCCGACAACGACCGAGCACCTTCTTGACTGGGCAGCCGAAATTGATGTCGATCACAGCGAAGCCAGCTTCGACCAGTTTCTTGGCCCCGAGCGCAAACTGCTCAGGCTCAGCACCCATCAACTGACCTGCGACCGGCTGCTCTTCGGCAGTATTATGGAGGAAATGCGAAGTGCGTTTGCGATCTTTGAGTGCAACAAGGAACTGATCGAGCATGACTTCGCAGAGCGAGTAGGACGCTCCATGACGGCGGGCAATCAATCGCATGGGCCAATCGCTATACCCGCTCAAAGCTGCTTGCACGACTGGAAAGCCAATATCCACCGCACCGATTTTGAGCGGTCGATAGAGTGGTTTTTGGTTGCTCGCAGACGTAACCGTGATTGGTTCTTGTGGAATTGCAGTCGTCAAAATGGATCCAAAGGGTCTCGTTTGGGGCTGAGATTGATCGTGAAACAGGGAGGCGGGCATCCTTGGCTAACACTGCCTATCGAGGTCGCACTCATGGCGGATTGGTTCGACAAGAAATTGAAATAGTTCATCACGCGGAGCGAGGTGAAAAAGTAGTCGTCGATCATAACCCGAACCGAAAACCGTAGCCTAAGGCCCATCGGCTAATCAGCCGCAATGCGTTAGCGTGCGGTTTAACCCCATTCACGATCGACGCCAAAAAGTACTCATCACGCTCCGCGTGATGCTGCGCAAGGGGTCGGAGCGATAAACCCCGAAGCGATCAAACATCACACCCCGCGGTCCCGCAGCGCACCCCGGGAGCATTACTAGATCAATTAAGCGCTGACAATATCGCGCATCTTGGGTTCGAGATAGGTGACCGTACTGGCCATACTCGCTAGATTCCCGTATTCGTCTTCCGCAATTTGGACGCGATGCCTCTTTCGCAACTCCATTACGATGTCTAGAAAATCCATGCTATCCAGTTCGAGCTGCTCACGAAACGATTTATCATCGTCGAGGCCGGATAGATCTTCGTCCGGTGTGATCTCACTGAGAATATCCAAAATTTCGTCACGGATTTCCGCCGGTGTCATGGAATCCAAGGCTCCTGGTCATCCATCTCAGGCGAGCATCCTCGCGCAAAGCATATCGATGACCTCAAAAAGGAAAGGTCGAGTGATGCGATCGCTAGGAATTAGAACCGTCGCACAATGACGACGGAGTTGATTCCCAGCATCCCAAACGAATTATTAAGAATGTAGTCGACTTTTGGAAGCTCCTGCGGCTGGTTTATCACCAACCCCGGCAACGCACATTCTGGATCTAGATTGTCCACATTTATCGTGGCGTGGCAAACCCTGTCTTGGAACGACGGCAAGTTTCCTGCCAGTTCCAGGGCTCCGGCTGCCCCCATGGCATGCCCGATAAAACTCTTGGTATTATTAAATCGAATGTTCTCGCACCCTTGAAAAACATTTCGCAAGGCAATGCATTCTTGACTGTCGCCGGAACTGGTCCCCGTGGCGTGAGTGCTCACGATATCGATGTGATCGGCGGTCAAACACCCCCGGCTCAGCGCCAAATTGACGCACTGAGCCTGCCGCTCAGGATTGGGCAAAACGAAGTCGGTGGCATCGGTGTTGATCGCGTACGACACGACTTCTGCAATGATGTTGGCCGATCTAGCCTTGGCGTCCGAAAGCCGTTCCAGAACGTACAGGCAGGCGCCTTCGGAAACCACGATCCCATTGCGGGTCTGATCGAACGGCCGCGACGCCTTGGACGGATCCTCGTGGGAAGCCAACGCACCCTGGGATTTAAACGATGCAAAAATGCCGAACGTATGGATACTCTCGGAGACACCACCCGAAATGGCCAAATCGCATTCGTGCAATCGAAGCATTTGAACCCCTTGAATGATTCCTGCGTTGCCCGCAGCGCAAGCGGCGCCGATGGTGTAGTGCGGACCGGTGATACCCATGTTCAGGGCGATTTCACCAGCCGGATTATTGGCGACCGTTCGTGGGTTATGGTGGTGAGACCAATAGGTCGTATCGTAATCGTACGCCTTAATGGAGTGGATTTCGTTTTCGGTTTCCACGTTTCCGTGTTCGGTAACTCCAATGTAAATGCCCACTTTGGACTTGTCGACATTTGGCCAGTCTATGCCGCTGCGTTGAATGGCTTCGGAGGCTGCCCAGATGCCAACGGTTCCAGCACGGGTTCCACGTCGCATATCGCGTCGGCTCTGGTACTTGGTCGATTCGAACTCGCACACGCCAGCCAAAGTGTCCCCGACATAGCGAATATTGTATTTGCGAACCCCGCTTTGGCCAGCAAGCAACGAATCCCGGAACATCTCGAGGTTGTGACCGTTGGGCGAAGTCAAGCCAATGCCGGTAATAACGACACGTTGATCATCGGGCAATTGGCTAGTTCGATCTTCGAAACTCATTCAACGACTCAAAAAGGGAGATAGGCACGAACCGGGAACCCCTACCATCATTAGCGAACAATGGGCCACAGTCTAGTGCATTGTAACAGTCTAGTGCACTGTGACAGCTTAAGTTACGGGTCAAGTTGTAGCGGGATGGCAAGGCTCCCCTTGGAAACCTGTTTTCAATGTCGACTGGATCCAAAACCAATGGGAGGGCGAGCAATCCATTGGTTCTAATTCAATTACGCTTTAATATGTACAGAACATCCTCGGTTCCAGCATCGATTTCGATGGGTTCATCGATGTCATAGCTGAAATCATAGACCTCTTCGATGGTCCATTCAGGCACCTTTTTGATCATCGTTGCGAACTGTTTCCAAGTGTAACTCCTCAAAACTAGGCAATCATCAATTCGGACGGAACCCGTGGGCCGGTACACATCAAACCGCAAATGAAAACGCTCAATTCTGGTTTTCGGGTCTTTGTCGCGAGGCCACATGCGAGTGTTGATCTGCAAATTGCCGCGTCGAGCCGACCAACTTTCCTCATCCGTCGGAATTCCTTCCAACGGCGTCAAATGAAAACCTAACGCATAAATCCCGCCTGGTCGTATCGCGCGGGCCATGGCTTGAAAGTGTGCTACCGTCGCTTTTTCCGAATTGAGATGGCGGAAGGAATTAATGGTATTGAAGGCTGCATCGAACGGTTTTTTGACCATAAAGTCGCACATGTCCGCCACCCAAGCTGTTTCTTTAAACCCATGCTTCTTTAATCGCGCATTGCAATAGGCGATCGCTTTTTCGTTCAAGTCGAGTCCGGCTGTGGTATATCCTGCCTTGGCCATGCGGAAAAGCAATCGCCCCGTACCGCAGGCCGGTTCGAAAACGCGTTTGGTTTTTCCTTTCACATGCTTCTTGAAAGCCGCTTCCAAAAACTTGAATTCCGCCACCCAGTCGCTACCGAAGATCAAGTCGTAATAGACAGGGTAGTCGTAAATATTGCCGGTCAGCTCTTCCATCCAAGTTGCTCTTCTGAATGCGTGGATTCAAGTCAAGGAAACGGCGAGGATTTTGACATCGCCAAGCAAAACCCACAACGGGGGTTTGACAAACTCTAAGGATGGCCCGCGCCATCGCCGAAGCGACATCACGCGGAGCGTGATGAGTACGTATCCATCACGCTCCGCGTGATGTTGGTAACCCTGTGCGACCTGAAAAAGTTCATTTCTTCGGAGCGTTCATACCGTTTCGATACCGTTGGTCGATTACCACGAATTCGAAACCGCCGCCTTTGCTCTTTTGGCGGCATTCGAAAACTGTTTTCGCAATGGTGGCGACTCGCAAGTCTTTGCCGCGCTTTTCCATGTAGTAAGCCGCCTCGGCTTGAGCCAGAGCCTCTTCGGTGTCGTTCGGAACAAATTTGATGACCTGACGACCGCTAGCTGGAATGCCGGCAGACTGAAGTAATTGTTTCTCATACTGCAACAAAACGTTTTCGTTCACGCTAACAAACTTCAATCGCTTCCGAGTTTTCTCTTCCTTGGGTGTCACCGATTTCTTCGTGGGAGCACTTGCGATATTGGTGATGGTGTCGATGGTCGTGATGCCACCGCCGATGGCACCTACTTCGATTTTAAACGCTTCGAGTTGGATCGCGTAATTGCGGCGATCACGGGCCGTAAACTTCAATTCCCAGCGATCGAAGCGGGGGATAATGTCATCCCCCTCACCTTCCGGTCCAGGCGGACGGCTATCGCCTTTGCCGTTGGATTCATTGCCGGTCAAGGTTGATTCCATGCTTTCGAGCGACGAAGAAATCATGCTGATCGTTTCAGTCACCATTTGAAGCGTCTGTTCGATGGCGGGTTCATTCAACTGCTCGACCTCATCCGCAGCGGGCGGGTCAAAGTCTCGCTCCGTTCCTTCGGCGTTTTCGCCGCGACCAGCAATGCGTTCCGGCTCAAGAATGATGACTTGTGCGGATGAGGACATGGATCGCAGAAAAAATAGCAATCCAAGCATCAACACAGCCAGTCCGATGAGCAGTGCCAAGCTCAATAACAGACTGGAGGTCTGGTCCACTTTGTTGGTTCGCATCGACGTTTCATCGATGTGCAACATATTCTTGGTCGGATTGGGTGAGGACATATAAGGTGTACGTGGTAAGGTTAGTCGACAAAAACATAATCGGGTCGGAGCCCCAAGAACCACTTCTTCCATTGCGTGGCAGCTCGGTTTTTATCTTGTTCCGAAATTTTTTCTTTTTTCGGTAAGTGATACGTATCCAATTGGCGTGAGATGAGTCGCAAGGATTGTTCGGCATAAAAGGGGACGCGCGGGTCCGGATCGGTCAACGCGTAGATCAAGGAAGGAACGACGTCTAGGCTGTCGCCGCGCCCGAGCATCTTGGCTGCAACCTGCCTTGCCTTGTAGTCTTTCGCATTGAGCAACCGCACGAATCGATTGATTTGTTCTTGACGTTGTTTCGGATCGGCTGCCAAGAGCATTTTTTCCGGAGCCAATGCATCTTCTCCCTGCGATTTGCTGTCATCCTCAAGCATTTTTAAGGCTTCGTCGATGGAGGTCGCGGAATTCTTATTCACGATTTTGCCTCCACTCGTGGCGATCGAACTGACATCATCGGGAAGTTCACCAATGCCTTTGTTGAGGGCTTCGCTCAAATCACCAATCGCCTTCTGGGTGCTTCGTATCAAGAATAAAATGGCGAATGAGGTTGCAATCGGGGGAGGCAGAAACGTGGAGACATCCGCCTTGGTACCCCACGCGCCTTTTTCATCCTGGGCATCCATCAGCATTCGAACCCCGTCATTGTACCAGTCGGGGCTTTTCGATTGCTTGCCTTTGGTGATCTCCAAGAAGGACTCGTATCGCTCGCGACTGTAGACGTAGTAATAATGGAAGTTGGCATCGCGAGTATACGGATTGGCCGCAAACCAGGCTTCGCTGCGTTTGCTCGATGCATCCACTCGGCTTTTGTCAAAATTGAGCTTGGGTCGCTGTGCTTCGGAGAGGACACGTTTGAAAGCGAGCGGAACGATCCCTTCTTCCTCTTGATTCTCTTGCTGCCTGCTTCGATACAGCCCAAGCATATCGCCGCCAATGAGGAGTGCGGAAAGTCCAGCAGCGGTTAACGAATTGGAAGGTGGCATCTGCGTTACCCCCGGGCTCTTGTACTGATAAGGCCATCCCCCGGTATTTTCTTGGGATGCGAGCAAAAAATTAATCGTGGCGCCAATCGCATCTGGGGGAACTTCGATCCCCAATTGGTTCATTGTCCAAAACGACAACATTACATACTGGGTTTGGGAAATATCGCCAAAAACGGCATTTGTCCCCGTGAGATAGCCAAAACCGCCATTTTGTTTCTGAACACTCAACATGAAGTCGCGTATTTGTTTCGTGGGACCGCCGTATGCGTCCACATCCACGGATGGCAATAACATTCCTGCCAGGGCAATCACATACATGGATTGCTCACCTCCCCGGCTTGAGCCAGAGGAAACCAATTGAGCCAACCTAAGTGCCGCAGCCACTCCCGCCTTCACTAACGGGTCATTTGGATCGCCGTTGACTTTGTAAGCGCAATAGCCAACGAGCAGCGTTTCGCCTTCATCAACGCCTCTCGATTCCTTTGCAAGGAAATTCATCCCCCTGTTGACCATCTCCTGAACAGCCGGGTGATCCGGCGTGTATTTCTGAGCAAACGCTGGCGATTCGGCATTCATCCAGAAAACCGACCCGAGAGCGCTCAGAACAAAGGCGGTAACTAAATTGCGTGCGAATGGGAAAGTCACGGCGCCAAATTCCTGATACGTTTAGTGGATGCTCTGGAGAACCAAGCTATTTAACTAGATTATCCGCTTGGCGATGCCGTGACAAATGCATTGACGTCGAATTGACAAAATCTAGGCGTCGAAATACATTACGGGAGCCTTTTGGTTGGTTAGGTAGCTCAGTTGGTAGAGCAATGGACTGAAAATCCATGTGTCGGCGGTTCGAGCCCGCCCCTGACCACTCTTAGAAACCTACTCACTCGCCTTGCGAAATGCAATGGATTTCGAAAAGAAGTAGTAGGAACTCTGGATGGAACCAGAGTCGCTGGATGGACCCAGTTTTCATGTGTTGTTAAACAAATGGAGTCCGAAAATGGCTGAGAAGCGAAAGACCACCAATCAAAACATCAGTGACACCGACACTCATAACTTGAGTGAGCGATCGATCGACAAGTCGGTGAATACCACTGAGAGACGCCGCATCGCTGAGTCACAGGCCCCGAAGCGCGAAAGCAGTAAGCCCAGCGAGAAGAATGGAAATGGCTAGAAGTAACCTTCTATGCACTTGGCCCGTTAGATCGCGATTCTCAAATGCTGCCACTGCATATTGTCGTGCTTGGACGAACTCCCACTCGTCTTCAGCGGCAGTATCGTGGGCATACCTCGCCATTTTAGGAAACGTTGCGGGTTGCCGAGCCTGGAGCTTCCATCGACCGAGCATCAGTGTCGCGATGACCAATAAGAACGTTGTCGCGCTGAAGACCCAAAGAGATTTCTCTAGAAACGTCACTGATGGCTTGGCAGTGGTGAAGATCCATCCGCACATGATTAGCGTTACTCCCAAGAGTTTCTCGGCACGCTCATTAGCAAGCTTGTATCCGTCGAGCGACTCTTTACGGAGTTCCTTAGAGTACTCCAACAGATCCCTGGTGTGTCCCTCGTACTCCAGCGATTTAAGCTCCTCTGCGAATTGCGAACTGTCGACTCGATTGTCGAAGCCTAACCACCATCGTAGTGAAGCCGGGGAGCGTGTATCCAACATGACCAGGAAACGATCTTGCCAGGGTTTCTTTGGTTCGGTCACTCGTTTTGTTCTATCGTTTGAACGGTTACTACATGATCAATGTCGCCATTCTACATCCAATCCAAAGATCTAGGTAACCATGGCGGCTTTGGTCTGTTCAAGTTGTTTGACAATCACCAAGACTCCCGATGTGAATATCGGTAAGAACAGTCGTTGCCCAAAATGTACCGAGCCGGGCAAGATCATCGCCCATGATGGTTCGAACGATTACACAGGTCAAATGGTTCTTACTTCGGGTCATGCACATGAATTTGATTCGGTCTACATGGTCCCATTGGATGTGGCTCAAAACGTTCAGCGATTGTACGAAGAGGCTGCAAAGAAACTAACACCAAAATCGACTGGCCTGGGATTTATGGGTGATCTCGGTTTTGTTGTCGCGGCATCACTTGCGACTTCGGTTGTCGAGGGTGCAGTCAATCGCCTGACTGCAGCGGGTGGTGAAAATCTCCTCAACCAATATTACCAATCGCGGCTCGCACTGCGCTACGCGGGGAAGTTCTGCAGCATTGGTTCGATTCGCCAGATTCAGTTTCCGGAGCCAGCTATATGGGCATGCGAACAAAACGTTGCCGGCCGCTCAATGAGCTTCACGATGCTAGATGACCCATTTGTTCTCGTGCGAACCGTTGAGGGCAAACCAATAACAATTCGCTGGTCGTGTGTTGAACAGTACTGGGTTGCCTTGGACTGAGCGTAGCACACATGACGATTTGCCTTGCATCTGTTTTTCGACTATCGTGAAGGAATGATTACTGAAATGGCGACCATCACTAGCGATGTTGAAATTCAAGACATCCGTACGCGACTCAAGGAATATATCGAATCGTCGGGAGAGTCGACAACCGACTCCTCGACGAACGCCGAGTTCCACGGAAGACGATTGCTGAATTCATCGCTCAAGAGTCACTCTACGCTCCCGACATCAACGACGGAGTACGTGTCAACAATGCACCTCTGCGGACGGCTGGGCTCTGGGCAGCTGATGTGCTAGCAGCGAAAGACGTCGATAAAGCCATCGCTGACCGCGCTGAGTGGCGAGCCGACGAACGCCGCTGGGTCCGCGAAGGCAAGCTGCCCCAGTCAGGATGGTGGAAGGAGCGGGAGACAGATAATGTTTGAGTTCGAAGAGTTTATCGGTATCGACTGGTCAGGGAGTCAGGACTACGCACGTGGTAGTGACGGCGAGTTTCCCATTCAAATCGCAACTTGCGATTCGGAAAGCGGGCAACTTACGCTTCATCAACCAAACGCTGTGCACAATCCGAATTGGCAAGAAAATCGGTGGTCACGTTCGACTACCTTCAATTGGCTTGCAGATCGACTCCAAATGAAACAGCGAAACAGCAAGCCATCGCTCATTGGTTTCGACTTTGCGTTGTCATTTCCCTTCGCAGACATTGGAGCATACTTCCCCGCCGAGGAAACTCCGACTGAAAGCTGGAGAAGCCTACTTGCGCTTCTTCGTAAGCGAACCGGAAACGATTTCGATCCCAACCCATTTATAGCCCACGATTTTTACAGTCGATTCTTCTTACTACAAGGGAGTCGTGGTGCTGAGTATTCGCCGCGTCATCGCATCACTGAACAGACTGAATTCTTACGGAACCAGAATCCTGCGAATATCTTCAAGTTGATCGGCGGAGACCAAGTTGGACGCGGCTCAATATCAGGCTTAGCCATGATCCAAGATTTTCGGGAGCGGTTTGGAACTGACGTGCATGTTTGGCCGTTTGACGGTGTAGCACCCAGCGTGAAAGCGAAAGCGATATTCGTCGAGATCTGGCCTCGAATGCTGTACGAGATGGTTGGCGTACCTGCTAGCTCCCACAGATACCCTCTTGTTTTTCAGCTCGCGATGCAGTTGTGCCGGGTTGGAAATGTAAATGCTCTAGCCCCGCCGGGCGGAGAGAATAGTGGTGACGCGCTATTGACGGCTGCCGCACTGAGGCATTTTCATAAAGATGCATCCATTTGGAATGCACCACAGCACCTCGCATTGAATTTCTTTTCACGTGAGGGATGGATATGGGGTGCTCAAGAGTGAAACGAAACGCGGGAGGCAATTCCAATGGCTGAATTGAAATACGTGATAGTATTGGCCAATTCTATAAAACACGCACCTAGCACTTGCATCGCCGGTCGAGAGATCATTTCCGGAAGCAAGAATTATCAGATTGGCGGCTGGGTGCGTCCAATTTCCCGGCATGGAGAAGGTGAGTTATATCCATCGGAAACTCAGCTCGGTCCTCTTCGTCAACCAAGAGTGATGGACTTTTTAGAGATTCCGTTGGAAGGGCACGCAAAAAACTCGCTTCAGCCCGAAAACTGGTTCATTTCACCTGGTGAACGCTGGAAACTTGCCAACGATTTGTTTGCTAAGCCTGGCATTGAACTTCTGACGGAGACACCACAACATTTGTGGCTTCAGCCACAACAGAAAACAGATCGTGTCTCTGCTGACTTTTTAAAACTACTTAAACTCAACTCTTCCCTGTATTTGGTCCAGGTCACGAAACTAAGGGTAAAATTCTTTTGGAAAGTATGGGCCGGCGAATACAGCCGAAAACGCAGAGTCAACTTTCGCTATTGTGGCGTTGACTACGATCTCGGCCTCACCGACCCAGTATTTGTGGAGAAGTACCGAGAACGCTTTCCGACACAAGGTGAATCGCAGGTCGAATTTGATATTGAGCCTCCGGGCGGCTGTTGCCTTTGTGTGAGTCTTGCGCCAGAGTTTAACGGCTATCACTACAAGGTGGTTGCGACAATCATCGAAGCACAATGAAAAAATGATGACAGAGCAGATGCTTTACACCATAGGACATTCGAATCGCCCGATAGATAAGTTTATCGAGCTCCTGAAGGAGAATCGTGTCGATGCTATCGCGGATGTTCGATCATCACCCTTCAGCGGAATGAACCCTCAATACAATCGCGAGATACTCAAACAGACGTTGAGCAGCAATGGCATTGCCTATGTTTTTCTTGGTAAGGAACTTGGAGCACGTCGCGACGAGAAATCCTGCTACGAGGATGGTGTCGCGCGGTATGAGAAGATTGCAGTGACTGTGGCGTTTCGGGCTGGGCTTGACCGTATCCGATTAGGAGTGAAGTCGCGTCGAATTGCGATGATGTGTGCCGAAAAAGATCCTCTAACTTGCCATCGCACAATTCTGATTTGCCGCTACCTGAAAGAGCACGTTTCGATCGCTCACATTATCGAACCTGGGGGATTGGAACGACATGAGGACGCGGAGGACCGTCTAATGCGATTATTCGGACTGAACAATCGAACATTGTTCGAATCCCGAGAAGACGTTCTCGCGGAGGCTTATGAGAAGCAGGGAAACAAGATTGCGTACAGATCGATGGTATCAACAGCCAAAGGCATGGACAGTGAGTAATCTAACGACATTCACCATTGGTTTTACTCAGAAGTCGGCTGAGGAGTTCTTCAAAAAGCTGAAGAACCCAGCGATACGGCGAGTCATAGATGTTCGTCTCAACAATTCGTCTCAGTTAGCGGGATTCGCCAAGCGCGATGACCTCGCGTACTTCTTGAAAGGGCTGTGCGATGTGGAATACATCCATATCCCCGAGCTAGCACCAACGAAGGACCTTCTTGATGCATACAAGAAGCATAACGGTGACTGGAGTGTTTACGAGCGAGAGTTTATTGATCTGATGGTGAAGCGCTCGATCGAGACATCGGTGCCAAAGGATTTGATCGATCACGGTTGCTTGCTTTGCAGCGAGCACTTACCAAATCACTGTCATCGACGATTGGTCGTTGAATATCTCTCAAAACACTGGGGAGAAATTAGAACGGAGCATTTGACGTGACAGATACTTTTCAAAACTGGATGATCTTCGAGATCAACGAAGTGTTGCGACAACCAGGGGCTCCACTCCTTATTTGGCGTGATCCAGAGTTGGTTAAGCGTTTACAGCGAGCATCCGAATCAGGCTCCTTGTGCGAGCCATGGAAATTCAAGTCAGAACGCCACTTTACTAAGCGACGGCAGGGTTTTCGTCCTGAACGCGTTCTATCAATGCCCTGAAAAACAGGCTATCCTAGAGTGCATATTTGCCCCCTTTCCTCCTGTGAACATTGCGTATCCATGAAACTACCCAACCGATTTTTGATTTGCGTCGTCACGCTGTCTGCGTTCGCGTTGTTCGCGTTGAACGACATCGTCGCGTACGCCGACGATAGCCAGTACAAACTTGGTCCTGATTCGCAAGTTAAGCCCGATGTCCCTCAAGGAAAAATCACCGAACACACTTGGCAGAGCCAGATCTTCGAAGGAACCAATCGTCGCTACAGCGTCTATGTGCCAGCCCAATACGATGGCACAAAACCTGCCGCCGTAATGGTGTTTCAGGATGGGCATACCTACGTGAAACGCGATGGCAAGTTTCGTGCCCCGGTTGTGATGGACAATTTGATTCATGCAGGCGAAATGCCCGTCACCATCGGCATCTTCATCGACCCAGGGCACAAGAAACCCCTGCCAGAAAAAGCAGGTTGGGAACCAACTCCCGCGAACCGATCGTTTGAATACGACTCGCTCGGCGATCAATACGCACGCTTTGTCATCAACGAAATTTTGCCAGAAGTCGCCAAGGATTATAAGCTAACCGACAATCCAGAGATGCGGGCTATCTGTGGAATCAGTTCCGGTGGTATCTGCGCGTTCACGGTCGCGTGGGAACGCCCCGACATGTTTCGAAAGGTGCTCAGCCACGTCGGTAGCTTTGTGGATCTGCGCGGTGGTCACAACTATGCACCCATGATTCGAAAAACTCCGAAGAAGCCGATCCGCGTTTTCCTCCAAGATGGCAGCGGCGACTTGGATAATAAGTTTGGAAATTGGCCACTCGCCAATCAGGAAATGGCTGCCTCGCTCAAGTTTAGCGGCTACGACTTTGAGTTTGTTTATGGCACTGGCGGTCACAACGACATCCACGGCGGTTCCATTATGCCCGAAGCGATGCGCTGGCTTTGGCGCGATTGGAAATCTGAAAAGTAGTCCATCCACTGGTTCTGGTTCCGTCTCAACTATCGAAGTACACCGAAGGCATTATGATTCATTCCGGTTTATTGAAGAAACGAACTTCCCATCCACTGGCAGTCGCGATGCTACTGATTTGGTTAGCCTATTCGGCCAATCAAGCGACCGCACAAGTCAACCCTTCCGAATCGTGGAGTCAAGCGGTTTCCATTGCGGACAAGATTACCGTGGACTCGTTGCATGGGCATATCCAGTTTCTTGCGGACGATCTTCTAGAAGGTCGAGGACCTGGATCGAAAGGGGATGCTATAGCTCAGCTTTATCTGGAAACGCAGTTTCGCAGCATGGGCTTGCTCCCATTCGATTCGCTTAAGTCCTACCGACAAAAGTTTCCAATGCTCGGATTGACGTCGGACGCTTCGAAGACTTGGAAATTCGGTCCCAACAAAAACAGCAAGTCGGAAATCGAGTTCCGCTACTTCGACGATTTCATTGCCGTGGCGGGTAAGCCTGAGTCCAACATCAACGTGAAAGACGCAGAGATTGTTTTTGTCGGCTATGGTATCGAAGCCCCAGAGTTCCAATGGAATGATTTCAAAGGCAAAGATCTCAAGGGGAAGATTTTGTTGATGATGAACAATGACCCTGAGTCCGACCCAAACCTTTTCGCAGGTTCACGGCGTTTGTACTATGGTCGTTGGGATTACAAATATGAAAGCGCAGCGCGGCAAGGTGCGGCAGGTGCAATCATCATCCACACCACGCCGTCGGCCGGCTATCCGTTCACAGTCATTCAAACGTCATGGACGGGCGAAAAGTTTGAACTCCCAGATAGCACGGCACCGGGAATGGAAATCCAAGCATGGATGACCGAGGGGGCAACCGCTAGGTTGATTTCCCATGCAGGGTTTGATCTGAACGACTTGCGATCCAAGGCGGAATCTCGCGATTTCCAACCCGTGCCGCTCGGCGTTTCGTTGAATACGTCGCTCAACTGCGAAGTACGCAAGAAGGAGACTGCAAACGTGCTCGCTGTCATGCCAGGCAGCGATCCAAAGGTTGCGGATGAGTACGTTTTGTTTATGGCGCACCACGATCACATCGGGCTTGCTGCCGATCGCGATCAACGTGGCGACAACATCTACAACGGAGCGATCGACAATGCATCGGGGACGGCAGCGCTTCTGGCAATTGCAACCGCGATCAAGGAGAGCGGCATTCGCCCAAAGCGATCCCTTGTTTTTGCGGCTGTCGGCGGAGAAGAGCAAGGCTTGCTCGGCTCCAAGTATTTCGCCGAGCATCCGCCCATTCCAAACGGAAAACAATCCGCAGTGGTCAACATCGATGGTATCAACTTTCTTGGAAAGACCAAGGATGTCAACGTGATCGGAGCAGGCAAAAGCTCATTGGATCGCTTGGTCGAAAGCGTGGCAAAATACCAAAACCGGGTGGTTGTGCCTGACCGAGAGCCGAGCAAAGGATACTACTATCGGTCGGATCAGTTTTCATTAGCAAAAGTAGGAGTCCCAGGCGTTTATTTGCATTCAGGACATGTGGTCATGGGCAAGCCGGAGGGATGGGGCAAGGAACAACTCGATGTCTGGACGGAAAAACACTACCATCAACGCTCCGATGAATATGATCCAAGTTGGGATCTCTCGGGTGCGATTTTGGATATCCAATTGCTATTTCATGTCGGTTGGTTAGCAGCCAATGCCGATGCCATGCAATCTTGGACTCCAGGTGATGAATTCGAGGCCGCTCGTCTCGAAGCCATTCGGTTGGCTCGTTAGCGAGATTGATTCAAGACGCAATGTGCGGACTGCCGAAGGTTTGATGATAGATCCGATTTTTACGGCGCTCTATCAATCAAGATTGCTAGCGTCTCATCGAATGGGTGCAGAAGAAGTGATTTCGACCATGAAAAACTCCCGGAATCTTGAATCCAAGATCGTCGTACGCAATTTTTTTCGATCTGTTCTGCTAGCCACGGTTGCTTTGGGTGGGGTGAGTTGCCTTGCGGGTTGTAGCACGACTCCGGGTGCCAGACCCTCCATTTGGCCAACGAAAACGATCGACGCGTCAGCGACCGGTGCTGGAACGGGAGTGACTGGCACGATCGTTTCCACGTCCAAAGCAGTCAAAGGTCAATTCGCGTCCATGGGGACCGCCGTTTCATCGGCATATGGCAAAGCCAAGACGGTTATCACCTCACCGTTTGGTGCGTCCGATAGCCCAAGTTCGGATCCGGCAATCGCGGCAACACCGGGTGCAAAGCCAACGATTGGGCCGGAACTGTATGTGATGAACGGTCAATTGCACGAGTCGCAAGGAAACTACGCAAAGGCGATTGATAGTTTCAGCAAAGCACTGGAGATCGAACCGAAGAACCCTGCGGCCTTGTTAAGCACTGCTCGTCTTTACGAGCGTCAAAACGAAAAAGAAAAGGCCGTCCAGTTCTATCAGAAGGCTGCCGAAGCGGCTCCAACCGCTGCCGTTTTTGCGGATCTTGGAAACCTTCAGGCACGAAATGGCAATCTCGTTGCAGCCAAAGACCAACTTCAAAAAGCAGTGAATCTCGATTCGAAGAACACGACCTACCGGTCTGCATTGGCAGGTGTGCTGATGGACTCAGGCAACACCGATGCAGCGATGTCGGAGCTGATGCAGGTCAATAGTCCTGCCATGGCCAATTACCAAATGGCGTACTTGCATTTCGCTCGCAAAAACGTCCCTGCGACACAACAGTATCTTGGAAACGCTTTGCAAATCGATCCAAATCTAAAGCCTGCTCGGGATTTGATGGCCAGCATGGGAGGCGCACAGAACATTTCGCAAATGGCACAGCAAGGGCAGTCATTGGTTCAACAAGCCCAGGGAATCTATCAACAGGCCGGTGCCATTGGAAGCAACGTTCAAGGACTATTGAGCACGGCTCCAATCCAATCCGCTCCGCAAATGAAATTGCCACCGGTGGCCTCAGATTCGGTTGGCTTGGCTCAGGTACCCACCTACATGGGCGGCCCGTCCAATCCCGGCGCATCAAGCACGCCGCCCAATGAAGAAGCATCGGGTGTCAACGTCAACTTTCGCCGCTAGGTTTTTTTATAGCGGAGCGGCGCGAGCCGCCCGGTGAATTTCCAAGTGATTTGCAAATCCTTACCGGACAGCTCGCGCTGTTCCGCGCGCTTAAAAAGTGAGTGCTATTGGGCGCTCGGTAAGGAACAATTGCGATCACAAAATCAGGCGGCAAAAGCGCTATATCAGAGGACGTTCAAGTGGACGACGACGCTGAGGGACTCCCTTTTCTTGATGATTTGGACCAAACGATCTATCAATGGCAGATGTGGGCGGATGGTGTCGGCGAATTGGGGCAGCGAAAGCTCAAGAATGCTCGCGTCTTAATATCACGGGTCGGTGGAGTTGGGGGGGTAGTAGCTTACGAATTAGCCGCAGCAGGCGTCGGTAAACTTCTACTCGCACACGGTGGCACGATTAAGCACAGCGACTTGAACCGACAACTGCTCATGACCTACGATCGAATTGGGCAATCAAGAGTCGAAACCGCTAGAGAGCGGCTGCGGCAACTCAACCCGCGTATTCAAGTGGATGTCGTCGACGCGAACATCAATGACGAAAACGCGGATGCTTTGGTTTCTCAAGTAGACATCGTGGTCGACTGTGCGCCGATCTTTGAAGAACGATACGCAATGAACCGAGCGATTGTGGCTCAAGGCAAACCGATGGTTGAATGCGCGATGTTTGAGTTTGAAGGGAGCCTGACAACAATCTTGCCGGGGACAACTCCTTGCTTGGCATGCTTGTCGCCGAAATCGCCGCCGGCATGGCGCCGTCAGTTTCCCGTTTTTGGAGCCGTTTCTGGTACCGTGGGTTGCTTGGCAGCCGTTGAAGTCATTAAGTTGATCACGGGCATCGGCGAGTCGTTGGCCGGGACGCTGCTAGTGATGGATCTTACGTCCATGACTTTTTCACGACGTAAAATCCATCAAAACAGGGAATGCCTCATCTGCAGTGTTTAGCGTTACGCGTTGCCTTTCGCCACGCATCGACAGTGCAAAGTCACTCTCGGCGAGAGTGACCTACGGTAGGTCGCACCTGCCGGGTGCGACCCTTGGAGTGCTATTTGCAATGTCGAATGGATTGAAACTCAATGGGAAAGCGAGCCTCCTGCCGAGCTATTTACGCACCACGGTTCGGCAGGAGCCTCACCCTCCCGAGTAGCACCACGGTTCGGCAGGAGCCTCACCCTCCCAAGTTACCTGCCCTACGAAAATCAGAATACAATTGAGTATACTTGGCTTCTCGAAACAGGGAGCACAGTGGTCCCTGTAAGCCTCATTGCAAGGAAATCCTTTTGCCGTATTTATGGATGCTGATCGGTTCGGTTTGCTTTGCGATGATGGCGCTATTGGCAGAGTCGCTTAGGGATCAGTTCACTTATCCGTGGATCACCATGGTGCGGTCTGGTATCGCGACGACCCTGGCCATTGCCTTAACACTGTTGGGAGGAGCTCAGCTTGTCTTTCTGCGGCCCGTAACTCTTTGGGTCCGGTCGCTTTCTGGATGGGCTAGCATGATTTGCGGTTTCTATGCGCTCACTCATTACGACGTCGAAATAGTACTTGCATTGACCAACATGTATCCGCTTTGGGTTGCAATTCTGTCATGGCCATTGTTGGGCAAGACGCCTTCGCCGAAGACTTGGTTGGCATTGTTTGTTAGTTGTGTCGGTATGTGGCTGGTCTATGCCAGCAGCATTTCTTTCGACACAATCGATACGAGCCGATCCTATCATCCTCAACTGGCGATTCCCATGGCTATTTTGGCAGGCATGCTCAGCGGTGTCGCATTGATCAATTTGCATCGGGTGAAGCACATCGATACGCGAGCCGTTGTCGCTCATTTTTCTGCCGTAGCAACAGTACTAAGCCTTTTTGTTTGGATTTTCCTCCCTGTCTCTCCACCCGTCGATGTCGTAGATCGCGCAAGCGTGCTTCGTCTCTTGGGAGTTGGACTGGCCGCGACCTTGGGACAAATTTGCTTGACGATGGCATTTTCGACCGGAGCGCCTGCTCGTGTTAGCGTTGTCGGGCTATCGCAGGTGGTGGTTGCAGTCATCGCCAAATTCATCATCGAGGGACGAATTCCTACACCGGGTAGCATGCTGGGAATGTCGCTGGTTGTCGCCTCGACCATTTGGGTAATCCTCTCGGATTCAGCCCGCAGAGAACCCATATCATCGTGAGAGGTCGTGCGGATTTCTTTTTGCAATCGCGAATGCATTGAAAACCAATGGGAAAATGCATTGAAAACGAATGGGAGGGCGAGGCTCCTGCCGAGCTTACGACGCCATGGTTCGGCAGGAGCCTCACCCTCCCAAGCAAGGAATGGATTGGGCAAAGTCGACGAAAACATGTTGAGAGGGGTGGCCTCACCCTCCCTTGGATTTTCCATCCGTTTGGCATTGCAACCTCGCAATCCTCGGCGTTTATCGCGGCTTTCGCCAAGGTCGGTTGTAGCCGATCTTTTCTAGAGCGACGTAGACCTCTTCGAGTGTCTTTTCGCCGAAATTTGCGATGCTCAAAAGCGTCTCAGGAGTGCTGTTCAATAAGTCCCGTACCGAGAAGATCCCTTTCTCTTCGAGGCAATTGGTCGTCCGCACTTGAAGGCCTATCTCGGCGGTACTCAAGTCCAAACGATCCTTCAATCGACGTGCTTGTTCGTCTGCTTGGCTAATGGGAATACGAGTCATTCGATTTTCACCTTTATGCAAGTCCTCGCTGCGGATAGCCATGGACGAGCCTACATTGATCGTCCCTAACTCGACTACCCGCCGTATCTTTAACCTGGAGGCAAAGTATAGCAAACTCATAAAATTGGTAAGCACTTGCACCTCCGAATCGTTAAAATATTTTAAGCAACGCTAGCATTTGCAAGCCGTCCAAAAAACAAACGGCTGCACCTAAGCATTGCATCCCGCCAACCTTAGGAACCAACCATGCTTTTGCTGATGAAGAATTGGATACGATCAACGCAGCCGCGATTTTTTCTTGCAGCAATTCTGTGTTGTTTGATTGGTGGAATTCAAAAAACGAGAGGGACAGATACGCAGCCGCAGTCGCCAGTCAGTCCAGCCGAAAGTCTCAAGTGGTTGGAGGCACAGGCTGGTTTCCGTGTCGAGCTTGTGGCTTCCGAGCCGCAGATCGTCGATCCTGTTTCGATGCAGATCGATGAGCAAGGTCGAATTTGGGTGGTTGAAATGCGAGACTATCCGTCCGAGGATGATTCACCCAAAAGCCGCATCGTGATTCTGCAAGACAAAGACCAAGATGGGTTCTTTGAGAGCTCAAAGGTCTTCGCGGACAAGCTCCTCTTCGCAACCGGCGTGCAGCCTTGGCAAAATGGCGCGTTGGTAACCGCACAAGGTCAGTTGCTGATGCTTCGCGATACGGACGGTGATTTACAAGCAGACACACGGGAGGTTTGGCTCGAGGGGTTTGCATCGGGCAATCCGCAACTGCGAGCCAACCATCCGACCATCGCTTCGGATGGTTGGCTGACCATTGCAAGCGGCCTGCGCGGCGGCGCGATCAAGCAATCCGTCCCATTTGCGAATCCTGAATCGCGAGAGACGGAGCCTTTGGATATGTCCGGATGTGATTTGCGACTTCATATGCTTACAGGTAAGGTCGAGTGCATTGCGGGCCCGACCCAGTTTGGGCTTTCATTCGACAAGTACGGGCACCGTTATGGCTGTTCGAATCGCCAGCCGTGCTTTGAGATCTTAAGCGAGCGAACGGACTTAAGCGCCAGTCCGCTGGCTGGTCTAGCCGGCGCGAGTTCGGAAGTATCGCCGGGAGAGTCGGCTTCCAAAGTTTATCCACTCGTCAACGCGTGGACGACATCGAATCTGCATGCCGGTCAATTTACGGCTGCTTGTGGAGTACTCGTTTCTCACAGTCGAATTTTTGGTGACGCACCATTTGCCACCGCACTTACTTGCGAGCCCACTGGGGGGCTGGTTCAACGCCGATCCATAACTCGGCAGAACGGACGCTCGGAGGTTTCCGATGAACCTGCATTGAAAGAGTGGCTTGCAAGTCGCGATTCTTGGTTTCGCCCCGTGGACCTATGCGAAGGTCCGAATGGAGACATTTACGTCGTAGACATGTACCGGGCCGTAATCGAACATCCCGAGTGGGTTCCAGTCGAACTCAAGACACGCCCCGACCAACGCTTCGGAGATTCGCATGGCCGTATCTATCGAGTATCACGATCGGCGGAAAAAAAAGGGAATAAGGACGGAACACCCCAACCGAATATTGCGGGGTGGATGCAGCACGAGGACACATGGAATCGAAACATCGCGTCGCGCTTGTTCTTGGAAGCCATGCATCGAGAACGCGACCCATCGTTGATCGAAAAAGTTCGAGCAATCGCGCTGGATCCGATGCTTGGAGAGGGTTCGATTGCATGTGCTTGCTCTCTGTTGGCCTCATGCGGCGCGATGGATGAACCTACCCTAAATTCTCTGCTTCAATCACCCAACGCGCAGCAACGCGCGCTTGCATGGAATTGCTTGCGTCAAGCGACGAGTGGGACTTCGGACCGATGGTACGATGGTGCAATGGACGCGATCGTCAACCCGGTTGCCACGCTGGACGAGTTGCGGGCGGTGGCATGGTTTGTCGCATCACACGTCCGTACACGCGAGGGCTCTGCCGATGACGATCGCGAGTTGCTTTCCAAGAACGCAGCCAAGGGATTGCTCCTGCATGGCGACGACGCACACCTTTGGATGGCCGTTTCCGCCGCTTGCAAAGGTGAGCTGTCTTCGCTCATCGAAAACTATCACTTGGCGATCTCGGAAGCGAATAAGGATGTTTTTCCGGAAGTTGCACGAGACGCCGTAGCGAGGCTTGCGCTGCGGGTTGCGCAACAAGGATCCGAACTGCAAATTGCGGAATGGATCGATCGCTACACACGACGCTCTGCTACCTCCAATAACGCTTCCAGCCAACGATGTACCTTTGCCATTTTGGAAGGCTTTGTTCGGTCCGGTAAAGTTCGGGTTCCTGCCGGCAGCTCGCTCGAGCGGCTACTCCTAGAAACGTCCACGTCTATTGTGGATCCGATCAATCAGCGCTCCGCGATTGCAATGCTGTCTGCTTGCTCGTCGGACGAGGCCAAGCGGACTTGCATGAAGTTACTAGAGGGATCCGACGCCAAAATAGTGAAATTGGCAATTGCGACTTGTTCGGCACACGACACTCCCGAGTTTGGCATTTGGCTATTGGACCGCTTACCAGCTGCAATGCCAGACATTCGGCAAGAACTCTTCGTGGCAGTCAAAAGCAAACCAAGTCGACTCCTTGCGATGCTAGATCGACTGGAGTCAGGTGCAATATCTACGAGAGTATTCGACGCGTCTCAGATGCAAAGTTTGAGAGCCATAAAAGATCCTTTGATCGCGACGAGGCTGACCAAAGTGCTTGCCGCCTCGATCAACTCGAATCGCCAGAAAGTGATAGAGGACTACACTCAACAGCTCATGTCCATCCAGGTTGATGAACATGCGAATCGAGGCAAGGCTATTTTCGGGAAGAACTGCGCGGCATGCCACAGGCTCGACTCGGTGGGTACGGTTGTAGGACCTGATATATCGGATTCGCGAGTTCAGGCGTATGACAAATTGCTTGTTTCCATCCTTGATCCCAATCGTTCGATCGATGCAAATTATTTCCGGTACCTAGCTCGAACCGAAGATGGCAAAGTGGTCGAAGGCGTCATGAAAGACTCCAACGCGAGCACGATTACGCTCCAAAATCAGAATGGCTCTACGATTCTGGAACGCTCGATCATTGAGGAGCTGAAGAGCTCAGGCACTTCGCTCATGCCCGAAGGGATCGAGGCTCAGATCCCCGCAAGCGACATGGCTGACTTGCTGTGGTACATCAAGAACTGGCGATACACTGCCGAGAACATCCCCGCGAATGCAACGATTGGCAAATAAACGTGCGAAAAAATTTTTCGCTAACGGGGCTCGCACCAAAAAGAAAAGGGAACAGACGCTAAGCAATGCAATGCAGCTAGGTTCGGGTACAGCCGTAAAATTCCACGCAAGCCCGAAAGCGGAATTGGCGTTCGAGGAAGCTTGAATGGTATACAAGCCGGGATTCAGATTTCTAAGGTAAATATGTTCGACGTTGTCAACCAAGCTGAGGCTTGCCGCAATTTGAGTCCCCAGAAAGCTCATTGTGGAGTCGAAGAGTCGGAGGTCCATATTTGCAAGCGACAGCGTGGAATTGAAATTGCCAGATCCATCCTGATACTTTGCGTTCCAAGTGAGCAAAATGGATGCTTCCGTGATCGTCTGTCCGACGTTGATGTTCCAATGCAGTGGTTGTGTCGGATCGATGGAAGGGCCATAGTCCCATCCTTTTAAGTTACTATCGGCGACAGGGATGGTGATGACTCCATTGGACTCCCCTGCTTGGAGTATTTTGTAACTGTTGTACACATTGAGTTCACCTGTTCCAAATTTACTGTCGAGAGGTTGGGTGGTTGTATTGGACCAAGTTGGGAAGGGGGCTTTGCTCGCACCGGCCATGATGATCGCCTTCATGGCTTCGCTGTTGCGAGCGTTCGTCATCCCAAAGTCGTTTGCTGCAGAGTGAAGCAGTGCGGCTGCAGAGCTGACAATAGGAGTTGCAAAACTAGTCGCAACGGATGGAGCGACGATATCGGGTTTCGTTCGGCCAGCAACGCCCAAGTTGGTTAGGCCAAAGCTATGTTGACCATCGCTCCTCCCAACGACGATCGAATTGTTCGACTGCCCATAGATGGCGGGCAACGATCCAACGCCGTTATTGAGCGCCACAACCGACGTAACATTATCCCGCGTGATTGTGTAATCCAACCTCGCATTCGCCTCGACGGCGGCAGCGGCTGAAAAACCAGCACTAACCGTCCCAATGTAGGAATGATTAATGACCGAAAAGGAGGTTGCCGCAGGGTTCGTGCCCGCTGTTCCAAGCGCTTGTTGTACACCCACAAAATTACTGGCATCGTACACGCGAATATTGGTTACTCCCGGCGACATACTGGTTGAGTTACCGAAGAAAAATTGCCCAACAGTAGTCGCGTGGCCCGACGTATTTCTTGGGCTCAGATTGCTTTCATCCACAAACGTTTTATTTACAAATTCGTCGCTCGAAGTATTAGGGAAGTAAGTGTTTGTACCCAGAGCGCCAACATTGGCTTCGACCAATCCAACGGTAATGCCTGAACCATTTGCCAGGGTCGGCCCAACCTCATTCTTCAGTTGGTCGAAGCCTACTTGCGTCTTATACCCCTGCGCGGCGACGAAGGAGTCTGAGATGAGATGGCATGCAATCGCGACAATCGCAAACCGCCAAATTGGAATTCGAATGTTTACCATAATCGTTCAGCAACATGAGAAAAATGGGAAAATAGAGACATATCGCCGATCGGCACCAAAATCGCGCATACCAAATCCGAGCGGCTCGTCTTGCAGATCGTCGAGCCTTTTCAGGACAAGCCTGCGGGGTTTATTTGGCCACGCGATTCGATTGGTGATGATCAAAGAGATGTTAAAATTTTTTTCCCCCATTGTAGCCCACTGAGAGTCCCGCACCAACCAATATATTGCAAACAGACGCATCAAAATGCGTTTTGGGATCTGTCCGTTTGGCTTTCGTTTTTTAACCAGCCATTCCCGGCGATCGCGGAATGCCCCTGATTCGATTCATCGGGATTCTCGGATCACGTCAAATCCCGGTCGCGGACACCGAGGAGGTAGAGGACGGAATCGAGACCCATCGTGGAAACATGGTTTTCTGCGGACTGACGAACGACGGGCTTTGCATGGAATGCAATTCCCAATCCAGCTCGAGCTAGCATCGGCAAGTCGTTGGCGCCATCACCGATGGCGATTGTTTGTTTTCGATCAATCCCCTCATTCGCTGCCAGTTGCTCTAGCAAGACTGCCTTTCGCTGTGCATTGACGATGGGCCCAAGAACTTGGCCAGTCAATCTACCGTTGATGATCTCGAGCTCGTTGGCGTAGACATGATCGATAGCAAGACGCTCCTGCAAGTACCTGCCGAAGTAGGTAAAGCCACCCGAGAGAATAGCCGTACGATACCCGAAACGGCGAAGCGTGGTTAGCAAGCGTTCTGCCCCTTCGTTCAGTTCAAGTCGGGCGGCGATCTTGGGCAAAACACTTTCTGGCAAACCGGCGAGTTTTCCTACGCGAAGTCGAAGCGATTCGTCGAAGTCCATTTCGCCGCGCATGGCCGCTTCGGTAATCAAGGAGACTTCACCACCAACACCAGCCTCCTTCGCAAGCTCGTCGATCACTTCCGCTCGCAAGAGGGTCGAATCCATGTCGAGTGCAACGACGCGTCGATTGCGACGGTAGACGTCGTCTCGCTGCCAAGCCAAATCGAGGTTTAGTTGACTGGAAAGTTCGAGAAGGCTTGCCTTCAGTTGAGTCGAGTCGCGGGGCTCACCGCGAAGTGAGAATTCGACACAGGCTCGAGTCAACGCGTTCGTCGTGACACGTGGTGGTCGTCCCGATAGCCTAGTAATGACATCGATGTTTAATCCTTGTTCCGCCAACATGCGACTGACGGCATAGAACTGTTTTGCGGAAATCGCTCGCGACAATAACGTGAGAATGAACCGAGACTTCCCTTGACGATCTACCCAGTTATCGTAGTCGTGATCGTGAATTCGCTTGGTATTGCATTTTAGGCCGAGCAAATGGCCTCGTTCCTGCAACGCGTGAATAATCGGCTCTGGACATTTTCCTACTGGAATTCGAACCAGAATACCCAGAAGAAGCGATTGGTGAATGACCGCCTGATTGATATCGATAATCATGCAATCGGAGGTAGCAAGAAGTTCCGACAGCGAGGCAGTCAGGCCGGGACGATCCTCACCCGTGAAGCGGAGTAAGACGAGAGACGCATCATGATTGGACGGTTTTACATTCATTCGGGGATTCTAATGAATCCTTTGGGATTCAACGAGCCAAGTCCCATGGGATTTTAGTACTCTTCGGTTTTTTTCTTCGCCTAACGCGGAGAGGCAGAGAATGGATTCTATACGTTGCACCGAACGGCTTGCGCTGTTCCGCTAACCAATAACGTCATTGCACTTCGCAAGCCAACGGCTTACCTGCGAGTCCGTTTAGCAAATTCTCCACGGACAATTCGGCCATTCGTCGACGAGTCTGTACGGTAGCGCTACCTACATGGGGCGTTACAGTAACGTTTTCGAGCTTCAGAAGAGGATGTTCGCGAGGCAAAGGCTCTGGTTCCGTCACGTCCAACGCGGCCGCAAAGATTCGCTTCGCGATCATCGTCTCCGTCAAGGCTTGGGTGTCGACGATACCGCCACGTGAAATATTCACCAACGTCGCGGTTGGTTTTAATAAAGCGAGTTCCCGAGCGCCGATCATACCCACAGTCTCAGCAGTCAAAGGAACCATCAACACGACAAAATCACTCTCCCGAAGAAGCGTGTCCAGCGAGACATAGTGAGCAGAATAGACGCTTTCGGCAGCCATACGGCGGTTTCGATTGTGATACAGGATTCGCATGTCAAAGCCGGTCGCTCGCTTGGCGATCTGTGTTCCAATGCTTCCCATGCCAACAATTCCCAATGTCGCGCCGTGAACGTCGCGTCCGTGACGTCGATTGGCGTCGAATTCGGTTGTATCGAATCGACGAGCAAATCGATCCCCCTCAACCAAACGACGAGCCGCAGCCAATAACAAGGCCATGGCCATATCTGCGACCGCTCCATCCAAAACGCGCGGTGTGTTGCCAACCAGAACACCGCGTTGCTTCGCGGCGGCAAGGTCAATATGGTCGACCCCAACACCGTGGTTCGAGATGACCTTCAACTTGGGAGATCGGTCCATGAGTTCTGCATCGACCTGTGCATGCCCATAGCAGTAGATGGCATCGACCGATTCCTGGCTTTCATCCCAAGGCACCAACTCGACACGTTCCTCCAGCAGCTCTTCTATGGAAGGATTGAGAATGCGTTTTGCTAGAACTCTTGGTCGGCTTTTCATGCAATGTCTTTGCGGATGAATAGGACAAGCACCGGACAGCTTGCGCTGTTCCGCTGCCAAAGGAGCATGCCACTCAACATGGACCCAATTCCAAGCATGGACCCAATTCCAAGCATGATAGCGAAGACTCAGGGTAGCGTCGAGGTTCGTTCGTTGACCTGGTTCGCCCGGGCTCGAACGCTTGGCCGGTTCAACATGCAAACGCTATGACCCTCGCAATCCTTCGCATTTGCGATTTTATTCGCTTGGAAAAGCACATTGACTAAAGCATTGACCCAATCGTCTCGATACGCGGAAAAGATTCCATTCGGAGTTGACACGTTTTTCAGTACGCACATGGATGTGCTCGGTCCGCAACAACCGGGAGTCAGGCGAGACGCTTGATAGAGACACTATCCTATGACCAACTTTCTACAAAAGCCGATCGGAATCGTCACTGTCCTAACCGCTGCTGTGGGTGGACCTTATGCTGCTTTTGAAACCGATCTTGGGACCTCGTTGCGCTCCTCGATGGTCAACGCCAGTTCCGTCGCAAGCACCAATAACAGCAACGCCCAGCTCCCATCGCCCGAGCTCCCATCGCCCGAGCTATCGGACCCTTACTCGCTCTCGGTATCCCAAAGCAATTCGGTGCCACAGCGTGCTTTGACAACGAACGAACAAGTCTCCGCCACAAATGGTGCTGTAACGGAAAGCGGTTGGAGAAGCGATCGCTCCACTCCTCCAGGGCAATTGGTATCAACCGTCTATGGACCTACCACCGTTTATCCTGTTGGTCCCAATACTCCCTTTCCAAACGCGGGAGCGTTCCAACAAGGGACTTACCCTCCAGCGAGCCAACCAATCCCACCCGCGATACCACAGGCTTATGCATCGGGATATTTAGGCAGCCCGATTGAAGGTGGAGTTGTAAATGACCTCCGGGAAGTTCTGCGCTTTGACATCGTTCCAGGCTGGTTACCGCAGCGATTTTCCAGGGTGACCACGGTGACCTCGAATATCCAAATGGACGGCTTGCGAGTCCCGCTAATCACTGGCACGCAACCCAACGATATCGCGGGCTCGTTGACTTATTATTTCGACGCGTCCAAGGCTTTGAAACGCATCAATCTGCATGGACTGACCGGGGACCCGACGCAATTGGCCACTCTGATGGTCCAGTTCTACCAATTGAAACCCGAGCATAGCTTAGGTGGCGAATTGTTCACGTCTCGATGGAACAATCGCGTGACAAGCGTCCTGCAAATCGCCCCAGCACCCATCATTTACGCGGGCGCCGATCATTCGAAGTACATCCTCTTTCTCGAACTAAACCAAACATCAAGCCCATATGGGATGAGCGAAGAAGCTAGCGAAATGCTGCGCACCTCGCAGGCCACGCAGCGATGGTGATTTTAGCGGTTGCTGCACATGATCTGGCTAACGCTACGAGCATCCGGAAACCAACAAATCACATACGTGTTTTGACCGTCGACCACGCGAACAGGCGTTTGCTGGCTCGGCCCCACCGGTCGGCTTCCACACAATGGGCTCAATTGCAATTGATGATCGCCTGTTGGCACTTCGACTCGCAGGACTTGGATGTCGCGTGGGAGCAAGCCCCAGCATCGCGTATCGGCTCCCTCGCTTGCCTCCCAAGCGATACCTGCCAAATCCATCCCGATCGCCGTGAGACCACCCTTGTCCATCGAGCTCTTGGCAGTCACGATCGTCGCCTTCTTGATGACTCGCCTTGCAACGGCGCGAGCCATGATCGTGTTCCGATTTGCTTGGTACGTCGAGATGGCGAGCTGCTCGATGTTGGCTAAGGACGATGTGGGTCCAATCCGCTGAGCGTTGATTTGAACGCCCACAGAGTCCACGTCGGTAGGAGGAACAACGATATCGGGTATCTTGATCGGCGCGATGGTTGGAGGGAGTTTGTAGGGCCCGACCGCAGAGATGATTCGGTCGGCTATGAGCAATGCGTTGCTGGTTGGGTGCTCTGCCACTTCGACTTTGTAGGGGCCTCGACCCACCATCGCAAAGACATAGACTACGCCGTGACCAGGATGGGAATGCACTCCGCTCTGAACACGAGCAAAATCCCAACGCAACGGCTCGCTATCCGGAAGAAGGGTCGAAGCGATCTGATAGTTTCGTAACGCATCATCGTAGTCGTGATGGGTGGCTTCACGCAGCATGCCTCGCATATAGAAACCAAGGGGCAGCGGCGTATATTCGTCTTTCTTTTTGCCACTGCTCGTTTCGAATTTCTCCGCAAGCTGTTCGTGCTTGTCTTGGATTTGAAGCGTGTAGCTCTCGGCATCGGTTCCATCATGCATCAGATTGGAAAGCGAAAGAAAGACTCGCAGCAAAATTTTCTCGTAGTCTTCACCGGAATAGGATCTCACTTGATCGTCCGTCCACATCGACACCGTTTTCTCTGCAATCGAGTCTTGTTCGAGATGATCAAAACGATCACGAACGTCTTTGAGCCGCGTCTCGGCTTGCTTGGCTTGGCCGCTCAAAAGATCGACTATGGCCAAATCCAAATTGACAACATCGCGATCATGTCGGTTGGCTTTGGAGAGCTTCTCAAGACTTTCGCGGCAGGCCTGGAGGTGGCCATCGTAGAAGAGACTTCGAGGTTGGGCAATCCGCTTCGAATGCGTGGAACAGCCACTCTGGCTCACCGATACCAGTCCTGCTAAAAGAGAACCAATAGCGAAAAGGATTGTGGCCCGATGTTGAGTCGGCGATGTACTGGACGGATCGCATCGAATCATCGCTTGAGTGGATTGTAGTTCCAGATCTTGCCCATCGCGGACTTGTGATAACCCTTGCGCACTTCGGATGAGAGCTTGTCGTACTCGCCGGTGTGCACGTTCGTTAACTCAAGCGTTAACTCATAGTCGCGTTGCGTCGAACTGTTGCGTTTGGTTGTTCCGCTCGTTAGCGTCGCGTACAAGAAGTAATCGACCGGGGCACCACCGCGCTGGAGTACCGCAGTGAATAACGCCATGTTATCTGGAAGCATTAACGCATCTGGTCGCATACGTGTTTCGTGTAACGCAGCATCCACCATTCGGCGGCTTATCGGGGTGAACGACTGCGACTCCAAAATCTTGGAATCGATTTGATTGTAAAGTTTGTCCTTGTAGTCGCCGATGTCCTCCGCGCTCTTGTTCTCGATCCCGATGAAGCAGACCGTTTTCTTGACTGGGAAACCGTCTGGCCCGATCATGCAATCCTCTGGGGATACATGTTGCCTTGCCAAGAATTTGGCTACCGCTTCGTCTACCAAAGGATCGAAGACCTCCGCACCTGCTTCGTGGCTACCAACAAGATTCTCCGCACCCGATTTGATAACGTGTCCATACTGATAGCCCCTGCATCCGGTGAAACCGGCGGCAGTGAGCATGGAAAAACAGGTAAGCCATTCTCGACGATGCATAGGGGATTCCTTTCCCGCAAAACCATTCGAAACTTTGGGCGAATTGTGCAATTTCGCGTCCTTGCGGACAAGAGGAATATCGGAAAAACAAATCCCGATCATGCAGGCGAAAAGGCACATACTCGAATGCAAGCAAACATGGAAATCGTCGACATTCGCTAGCAATGCATCCACGAGAACAGACGGATCCGAGTTGCGAGAAAGAACGAAAGTCTGGTATGAACTATTTCGGTCGATCTCATCAAAAAGTTCTAGATTCCGCGGACCATCAGGTGCTCAGTATTTTCAACGCAAACCTCGAACACCCTCAACACGAACTTGACCCAACCTCTGGAGGTGCGATCTTCACGCAAAAGCGACTCGAGGATCGATCAGCATGACGAGGATCGATCGCTATCTGTTGTTTCTGTACTCTCGAGTCTTTGTCATTTGCTTTTTGACTTTGTCCGGTTTGCTAATCGTCGTTCAAGTGTTCACCAACTTGGAGGAGCTGATTGCGTTCGGCAAAGTGCGTGGAGGTTTTGTTCGCGGACTTGCTGAGTACTTTAGTCCCTACATGTTGAGTATCTACGATCGCATGTGCGGGCTGATGACACTGTTGGCAACGATGTTTGTCGTGGCTTGGCTCTATCGAACCAACGAGATGACTGCTCTGCTGGCAGCCGGCATCAGCAAAGGACGGATACTGCGCCCCATTCTCATTATGTCCGCGATACTTATTGTTTTGGCTGCCATTTCACGAGAATTATTGATCCCCACCTATTCCGCCATGTTGAGCAAGACCCCTCAAGAATTACTTACAGATAGCATTCGACCTGTTCGTCCTACCGAAGATCTCGAACAAGGTGTTTTGATCGCTGGTTTGCATTTGCAGCCTGCAACGTTGACGATCAATCAGCCGATCTTTAAATTTTTGGGGCCAGCAGTTCAGGTAACGCAGCAAATCACGGGCTACTCCGCGAAATTTCTGCCGGCAGATGAAACTCATCCGGCGGGTTACTTGATCGTGGAAGCAAAAGGTTCTGAGCCATTGGGGGGCAAGTCCTCTGTTCGTACCGAGACAGGCGTCTATCTCTTGCTACCGACCGACACACCATGGCTGAAGCCAAACGAGTGTTTCGTTCCGAGTTCGCTTGAATTCGATGTGCTGCGCGGTGGCGGCGCCAAGCAATTTGCATCCACGAGCGACCTTATTTGGCGTATGCGGAACCAGTCGCACTATTACGGTAGCGAGCTCAATGTGGCCGTTCACACGCGTTTCTTGCAGCCATTGCTTGACTTTACTCAATTGCTGATCGGGATCCCAATGATCTTATCCAATCGCAACCGCAATTTGGTTAGCATGATCCTGTCCTGCATGCTCAGTTTCTCGGCTTTTTTCGGTATTAGCATTGGACTCAACACGTTGGGGGCCCACGAGACGCTACTATCGCCAGCCGCCGCCGCTTGGGCTCCTCTCTTGATTTTTGGACCCTACGCCTGGGCACAAGCGGCGCGGGCCATGCGATCTTAGATCGCATGGACATATTGTCTTAACGGCGGTGCATCATGAACGCAAACAAATCGCGAACTTGATCTGCCGTCATCACGTCCAGCATACCGTCCGGCATTAAAGATTTTGCCGAATTGCGAGACTGTTCGATGTCGTCGTTCGCAATTGTCAGCTGCTCTTTGTCCGTTTGGACAGTCATCGCATTTTCCGTTCGCCCTACAACCACTCCCGTAATCACGCGACCATCCTTGAGGGCGATGATCGACGTCGTAAACTGTTTGGGTACCTCTGCGCTTGGATCGACAATATTCATTAACAAGTAGTCGAGATTCGTGCGATTCGTACCCGTTAGATCGGGCCCGATCATCTGCCCCTCACCATATAGCTTGTGGCAGTTCGCGCAGGACTTCTTGAACAGCATCGAACCGTTTTCCAAATTGCCCTGGGCAAGCGTTTGGCCATTGAGTTCCTGTTTCCAGCGATCGATCGTCGCAAGTTTGGCCTGCGGTGTCTCTTGGAGGACTCCCCATTTGGACTCAAGAACCTTTTGGATGCGTTCGTTTCCAAAGGCGAGGAGTTGGCGAACCTGCGTTGCCGACAATTCGCGAGCATCGACTTTGTCCTTGTCGATTCCATCGATCAGTTCCAGCGCATAGGACAGCCGACTGCAGAGTGTATCCAAAGCTAGACTTCGATTGCCGTCTTTCAATCCGCTGAGGCGACGGATGAGCTCTTTGCTGGTTTTTGGATTGTCGAAGCTTGCTAAGCCTCGGATGGCAGCATCGGCGACGGCACGATCTCCCAGCAGTTTGTAAAACAGCTCGACAGCTTCTTGGTCCTTGGCTTGAGCCAACGCCTTGATCGCGTCTTCCCTCGTGACGGAATCTAAATTCGTATTTCCGGCCAACGTTCGCAAGTCCGCTAGCGCGGTTCCGTCCCCAAACAAGACACCCAACGCATCCACCGCAAACAAAACCTCTTTATTTTTTGATGACCTCAGCGTTTTCTCGATGCTGGTCCAATTGTCCGGTGCTTTCACGCGCGCCCTCCCTGCCAGCCCAGCTCGAAACGCGTTTAGCAGTTGGGCTGCAGTCGCATCATCGCGCGCGACGTGACTTGATACGAACGTCAATACTTGGTCCGCGAGCGACATGTCTTTGTCGATCTCGTAAGCCAAACGACGCACTGCAAACTGCTGGAGCTTGGGAATCGCGTTCAGCAAACGTACTTCCTTCACGCTTTTCACAATCGGTTCAATGCCATACCAAGTCATCAGAGTCAGGTTCGGATCGTTCGCGATCGTTCGCGTATTTTCCGGTTGTAATAAAATCGCGTTGGCCAACTCAAGCCGTTCGCTTGATTCAAAGCGTCGCAAAACGGATACCAAGGCCAACAAAATATTGGCGGCTGGCTTTTGCCTTGCCAGTCCAATGAGATCGGGGAGCAGTGCCTTGCGACGTTCGGAATCATAGGATGAGATCTGGACCGCATGCTCAAGCAGTTCAAGATTCGAAGACTTCAGCTCACGACGCAAGTCGTCATGGCTGTTTAGTCCGAGTGCTTCTGCTAGCAACAGGGGTAGTGGACGTCCCTCCGGGCCCAGTCGAGGTTCGCGAAGCCGTGAATCTCCTTGTTGCCTTTCTTGCAAAATCCGAGTCGCGTGGCGAGCAAACCAAGCATCGTTTCCAACGGCGAATTCGAGCAATGCTGCGTTTGTCTGGTCATTGAGCGCAGGGCTAGGTTGGAAAGGCTTTGGCTTGCCGTAAGCAATCCGATAGATCCGACCGCTCGTTCGGTGAATTCCGTCGTGGTCATGGCACTCGCCGTTGTCCGACCAGTCCGAAACGTAGAGAGCACCCTCGGGGCCCGATTTGATGTCGACACCGCGAAACCAAAGGGATTTCACCATCATGAAATCGGGCTCACTTTTTCCCACGAATCCGCTGCCAGAACGCTCAAGTCGATTCACATTCAAACGCCGACCGTGCGTGTTGCACATGAAAATCTTGCCGCGATACGCTTCCGGGAAATTGCTCCCTTGGTAGATCAACCCACCGACGTGGGAATGACCGCCTCCTAAATCACTTGCGGCTCCATCTCGGCTTTCGCTCCACTTGCGAGTCGTGTCCCAGTGGTAGTGATCCGCCGTCATGTCCATCAGTTCATAGAAATGAGGATTGGAGTCCTGGCCATACATTCGTTTGAAATGCGCGCCCGGCATTGCGTGCCAAAGGTGCCCTTGCACGTTATTGGTCATAAAGAACTGGCCGTCCGCGTTATAGTCCAACCCCCACGGGTTGGTCGTTCCGTTACAAACAACTTCGACGGTTTTCTTGATGGGATGATAACGCCACACGCCACAGTTCATGGCGGGACGTTCTGACTGTGGGGTCCCTGGGACTCCAGGGTACGACGTATCCACGATTCCATGTCGACCATACAGCCAGCCGTCCGGACCCCAGATGAGACCGCTGACAAAGTTATGTCCGCATTCTTTGCTCCAACCGTCGAGCATTACCAACGGTTCGCCATCAGGCACGTCGTCGCCATTCTTATCGGGGATGAAGGAAAGCGTCCCGTCGTGAAGGATCCAAACACCACCAAACCCCACGGTCAAGCTGGTGAGCATGAAGCCCTTGTCCCAAAACACTTTGCGAGTGTCGTGCTTGCCGTCGAAATCGGTATCCTCAAAGACGACGATTCGATCTCGTAACTTTGTCTCGTAGGGTCCACCGCTGTAGGTGTAATTTTCAGCCACCCATAAACGGCCGCGATCATCGAAGTCCATGCAGATAGGCTGCTGAACATCTGGGTCTCCTGCAAATAGGGTCGCATTAAAACCCGGCGGAAGCTCGATCATGCTGACCATGTCAGCGGCTGCGGGCGGGTTCTGGCCGGCCGCTTCGGTATTGAAGATCTTGGGGAAGTCGCTCTGAGGGTATGCTCGACTTTGCCCAAGTATCAGGGCAAAACACGCACAGTACCAAAGGATTTTTGCAAAACGACCAACCAATACGGGCATGCCGTTTAACGGATACACGAGATTCTTCATTCCTACACGACCTATTAAATAATTTCAAAGCTTGCAAACTGCCTCGAATTATAGCTAACAATTTTGGAGGTGGGGTTCTTCGGGTAGAGTGATGGTACAATTCTTGCAAATCTCTGAAACGATCGCAGCTTCATGGCGAGATACCGCTCGCCTCATGACACGCATATTCCTGACCCCCTTTATTTGCTGTTGTTAGCCAATTGCTTGCTCGCCCACCTAACTCGATCGCGAACTACATTTCGGCTTCCTGGCCTGTTTTGGTGGGTTCCTTGGTTGCCGGAATCTGCCTGGCAGCCATCGTTCTAGCAATTCTAGGAGAGAGTCATCGTCAACGTTGGCAATCCGCTCAACAAGCTCTGGCGATCGCCGACTTGACCGCGATTGAAGCAATGCGTCATCTGGGAATGGGAGCTGCGGCGACAACTGCTCCGCAACCCACAAAATCGACTATGTCCACGTCAGAAACATCGATGGAAGCCTTTCGAAAAAATGGCGAGATACTTTGGCTGGAATCGCTGGATGTTTCCGATGCGACCCAGGCAGTGGTGCAAGTACACGAAAGGATTCGAACCCTCTGGAGCAACGAACCCAACAACTATCAGCGGCTCAAAGTAACCAAACCATTGGACCCATCGTTTTCGCCCTTTAAGCAACTCACCCTCATTCGGAGGTTTTCAACGAATGACATTGACGGTCTGCAATGGATCGATTGGTTGCTGGGGATCGGTTTATGTTCCTTGAGTTGCGGTGCGGGCGTTTGGTTCACAACCTCGCGATATCGTCGACAACGGTTATTGCAGTTGCTCGCCGAGTGGGCAGCGGATAGTGATCGATGGCTTCAATCCCCCGACGCCTTCCCTAACACGACAGCCCTCCAGTCGATCGAACCGCAGTTCTCGCAAATCGCTCGAAGTGCCTCGCAATCGATGCGCGGACGACTTGAAATGATCCAGCAGTCCGCGGAACAGTCCTCTCGCGTCATGTCGGCCATGCCCGTCGGAGTCGTGGCGTTTGACTCGTCGTTAAAACTTCTGTTTGTTAATCGAGCAGGCCAGGAACTACTCAAATTATCTGAGGCGACGCAATTCGGCCAATCGCTTGTGGAAGTCGTTCGGCAACCGACCGTTGTCCATCTCATTCAGCAAGCTTCGCAGGAGCCTCAAACGCACGAGATTGAGTTGGAATTACCGTTGAGCAAAATAACATTGCGATTGCGAGCACAGCCTCTTAACGAGCCTCATGCTTTGATCGAACCCTCCGCTGGGAATGGCGTGTTGCTTACCATCACGGACGAAACCCGATTGAAACAACTTGAGAACGCCCGCCGCGATTTTACGGCGAACGTTTCGCATGAACTCAAGACTCCGTTATCGGCGATCAAGGCCTATGCAGAAACGCTTCTCATCGGAGCTCTAGAAGATGCAGATGCAAGTCGCAGATTTGTCGAACGGATCAGCGAGCAGGCCAATCGACTGGAAAACTTGATTCGAGATCTACTCCATTTGACGAAGCTGCAATCCCAACCGGACAAACCCTTGCTCAGAAACTTGCAGCTAGACGATGTGCTCAAAACATGCATCGAAGAACATCGCACCATCGGCCTTTCCAAAAACGTCGCAATCGATGTTTCTGGCGTGGACAAGAACTGCTTCGTCGAAGCAGATCTGGAGTCGCTGCGAACCATCATCGGAAACTTGTTGAGCAACGCAGTCCGATACAACCGCCCCGGTGGCTGGATCAAGGTCTCGACGCAAATGGAAACGCAATTCGTCAACTTAGTTGTAGAGGACAACGGAGTCGGAATACCGCCGGAAGACCTCGATCGGATCTTCGAACGCTTCTATCGTGTTGAGAAAGCCAGAAGCCAAGATTTGGGTGGGACCGGTCTCGGGTTAGCCATCGTCAAACACCTTGTTCAAGCCATGTCCGCCAACATCCAAGTTCGAAGCGTTCTCGGCCAAGGGAGCGCATTTGAATTGCGATTGAAGCGGTCTACTCTGGGAAACACCCAAGAACATGGCGAAGGCATGCTTCAAGCTTAGGTGTGCGAAAAGGAAACCCTTGCTCAGTTAGTCGTTTGCAGTCCGCACGCGTACTCGTTAAAAGCATGGCGTCCGCCATTTCCCCCAATAGAATCCTGAGTGCAAATGCAGGTGCGGGAAGTAACGATGGACGATGTAAAACGTGTCCCAACGTCCGCACAAAGGTTTGGTTGTCCGTCTGCTCGGGCGCGACCAAATTGTATGCCCCTTCGCTTTTGGGATTCACGGCCAAAAAGAGAAAAGCCGCTGCTGCATCGTCGACATGGATCCAACTCCAATACTGCCGACCGTTTCCAATCGGACCACCGATCCCAAGCCGAAAAGGCAAGAGAATTTTTGATAACGCACCTTGGTGCGGATGCAAAGCGATCCCCAACCGCCCAACCGCAACACGGTTGCCTGAGCCACGGTTGAACTCCATAGCTGCAGACTCCCAGTCGCGAGCAAGTGACGCCAAAAAGTCATTGCCGTAGGGTTGCGTTTCGTCGAGGACTTGATCGCCTCGCTCACCGTAACATCCAACGCCAGACGCGCAAACGAATGCTTTCGGCGGAGACTCCAGTCGGCAAAGATCGCGGACCAGAGCAGTCGTCCCTGCAACGCGGCTGTCCCGAATCGATTGCTTGGTCGATTGGGTCCACCGCGACGAAGCGATCCCTTTTCCAGCAAGATGCACCACTGCATCTAGATTGGACATGGCATTGAGATCGCTGAATCCGGCCGCTTGGTCCCATATGACGGACGACGAGGACGTGGGAAACCGATCGTCGCGTGAGCCTTTGCGAAGAATGCACACGGCTTGATGCCCCAAGACAGAAACGAGATCGACCAATCGCCGACCAATCATCCCGGTACTACCCGTGACACCAATACGAAGCTTACGACCAACAACGTGCGGTTCAAGAAAATCCTTTAACGTCAGATCCGCTTGAGTCGTCAAGTGACGATAAGCAAACATCGACTCAAGTTTAGATCGGATGATCGGTAGAGCGAGTGTTCCCAGCGAACCGAATTTGACCTCGAATTGAATATGGTCTCGCAAGATTGAGTTTTGCAGGTGTCCGTTTTCGAAGTAATGATCGTGAACCCAACTCTTGAACGGTCCAGATAGCTGAACATCTTGGAAACTTTTTGGCGCATCCAATTGAGTGTGTTTGGCGTGCCAACGCATTGGAACTCCGAAAATCGAATTCCGAAGGATGACTTCGGAACCCACCGCAAGCGAGTCACTGCGGCGTTCGATGCGTACTTTCTCCCAGGGTGGGATGAGTCGATCAATGGCGCCTGGATTGGCGTGGTACTCGAACAACTCTTGACGTTCTTGAGAGATAGAAGTGAATCGTTCGAAGAGAGGCATGGTTCAAACTTCTGGTTCTGAAAGCGGAGTCAACTCAACCATTCCACGAAGTTTATCAAGTGCACGCTTTTCCAACTGGCGAATTCGTTCTTTCGACACGCCTAGCTTATCCGCAAGTCGCTGTAGAGTCTGAATGCGGCGGTGTCCACCGAGCGAGAATCTCGCACGAATGATAAATTTCTCTCGGCGGTCCAAATCATCTAGCATGGTCGACAACTTGGAACGCAGTTCGTTCCAACGCGATTCGCTCATCGACGATTCCTTTTGATCGTCGCCGACATCGATTCCGTTTTCGTGAATGCTGCTAATGTTTCGTTGACGTTCGGCTTGCTTCTCCATAACGCGTCGATAGGAATTCCGGCGGACGACCTGGGTAGCATAGGTGCTGAAACGGAAACCCAGCCCAACGTCGAACTTATCAACTGCCCGCAACAAAGCGATAATTCCATCGCTCAGCAAGTCATCAAAGCCGTTTTGGAGATTGACAAATTTCTTCACGATGGAGATGACAAGACGCATATTCGACTTCACGATGAAATCCCGATACCAGTCCGCCGCCTTTAACAGCCCCTCAATTCGACGAACGTTCCAACAGTTCGGCTTGTCCATGTTCAGCGTCGTTCTCAGTTGTTCCGCACGAAATCGAAGGTAGTTCATCCTGTGAAACAAACTTCTCTCTTCGTCCGGCGACAAGAGCTTTGCTTCGCAAAGTCGGGCCAAGTGGGGCGGCAGTGCAGCCACTTTCGATGCCTTGGTAGGAGATTGTTCGATTCCCGTACCCAGAAAGATATCTCCTAAAATTTCGCCTTCGGCCATAGGTTCTGAAAAGCGTTCGCTGACAATGAACTCAACTTTTTCGCTGAGCAAACGCTTCACTTCGGTCGATAATTCCCTCTCCGATTTTTGTTCCGGGCAAGACAATTGCAGAAAGTGGCTGAACTGCTCTTCTAAAGTTTTCCGCTTGAACGTCACTAACGAGTTGACGCTCGATGACTTCCCCGACATGGAGTTGGAGGACTTTCGCTTGATGGAACCCGTTGATGGTCGGCTTGATAATGTCAGCTCCAATGCTTTGGCCATATTCGTCTCCAGTAAGGTGTCCTGAGGAAGGCTGTTTCAAATTCAACTAGATACACGTAAACCGTGGAACCCGATCCGGCCATAACGTTCAAATCGTCCAAATCGTTCAATCCATTGGTTGTACCGATTCGGAGAAAGGCGATCAAGTAGTTTTCAAAAGTTTTTGGCCAGATCCCTCAGAAGTGGACTCCGCCAACAACCGTATCATTTATGGGTGATTTTATTGCTTGATTTATCCGCCATGCGACGCATATACTCATGAGCGGGAGGGTTTGACCCTTGAACGTTTCAGCCCCCACGTTTCAACACTCGTGACCGTTTCGGACGTATTTCTCGTACTTAGGTGCATATTGGACGAAAATTTTACCCCGAGGCAAGTTGCTACGGCGTTACAAGTCAGCGAGTCTTCCGTAAAGCGTTGGTGCGACCGAGGTGTCATTCGAACGGACCGAACGGTTGGAGGACATCGCCGAATTCCACTCGAGTTCCTCCTCGAGTTTCTTGAGACCACAAACCGTCACGTCGTGCAACCCGGTGCGATAGGGCTCGACCAGCCCTATGAGAAGAATCGGATCAACGACCCAGGAGCCTTGAACAGAGAGAGCTTACAGGCGAGATTTGAGACCGCTTTGATCGCTGGCGACGAGTCCACCTGTCGCAGGATTTTGAGTGCATGGTACGCCTTGCACGGCGGAATTGCGAACGTCTCAGACGAGCTATTGAGCCCAACGTTTCGTTCCATCGGCGAAAAATGGACGAACGGAAAAGTCGAAATCTACGAGGAAAGAAGGGCCTGCGATATTTGCTACCGTTTGCTTCACGAGCTTCGTCGGCTGTTACCCGAGACACAAGGGTTTGCTCCGCTAGCGATGGGAGGAACAGCGTCGGGGGACGGAACTCAACTCCCCTCGCAAGTGATTGAAATTGTTTTCCGCGAATATGGCTGGAGGACGATCGGTCTCGGCTCTAATATTCCTTTTAGCAGCATGCTTTCCGCTGCACGCAGGCATATGCCAAAGATCTTTTGGCTGAGCACCACGCACATCGAAAACACCGAAGTCTTTCTTAGCGAATATGCCCAGTTCGCGAAAAATCTGCCGAAAGGAATCATGTTGCTCGTTGGCGGGCGGGCGCTTAATGACGAGATTCGTCAGAAAATGATCTTTTCTGCCCATTGTGACACGATGGTCCAATTGTCGAATCTAGCCAAAACCCTCCGAATGGGTTCGCGGCCTGTGGATCCCCCAATTTAAAAGTGCCGGGCGAAGTCCAAGTCAGTGGACACATCACACCCCCTTCGTTCCTCAGGGGGGTCGCTCGCCCCATTTATTGGTAGATTTCAAACTCCTGCTCGCATACAATTGAGTACACGTCGAGTCTTTTGTCTGCTACGATGATACGAAGGCCGTTCGCACGTTCCTCGCGAGTCCAACCGAAGGTCTATTCTCCTCGAAAAAAGCTTGGATGGTTATGTCTGTAGGCACAAACGAATTCGACAGCTTTGGAAGCGAGCTTCCCAAATTTAGTGAATCCGGGCAACGGGATTTACAGACGCCACTACCGCATCCGACCGCCAAATCCACTGCTCCGCTTGCGTCCCCTTCGCTCGGATTAGAGCAACCGACCGAAGGCGTCATTCGACGAGTTGGATGGTGGGCTGCCGTACCGAGTTGGTTTGTCAGCACGGTATTGCATGTTGGAGTCATTCTCATCCTCGCCGCGTGGAACATCGAGCCGATCCAACGAGAGCTGAAATTGATGCTGGTTTCGTCGGAGTCCATTACGGATGGCGAAGCAATGGAAGAGTTCGCGACCGATGCGGCAATGGCATCCGAGCTAGAGTCGAGCGAGACTCAGGACACTGCATCTGCGTCCCCGGTCGTCGACTCGACTATCGCTGAAGCGCAGGTTGAAATGAATTTCGGCGATTTGGTTGCTGCCAACATGCCCGCCGTTCCGATGACGAGCCTAACTCAAAGCTTGATTCCCAAGAGCGGATTGTCGGCTCAGGCAAACGCGGCCATGCGAGCCGCACTAAGTAGTCGATCCAAAGAAACGAAACGGGATCTACTCAGCAAATACGGCGGAACCAGCGATACGGAGAAGGCGGTGGCGATGGCTCTCAAATGGCTGGCGGCTCACCAGGATCCCAATACAGGAGCCTGGAGTTTAGCCCACTCAGTCATTTGCAATGGGCAATGCGACCACGCAGGCAAACGTCGCTTCAGCCAGAACGCGGCAACAGGACTTGCTCTCATGTGCTTCCTGGGAGCCGGCCAAACCCATTTGGAGGGCGAGTACAAGCAGGCAGTATTCAAGGGCTTGGGTTTCTTGATCAAGAACATGAAGTTTCAGAAGGGGATTGGTTCTTGGTACGTTGGCGGTGGAGGCCAGGGATACGATGACATGTACGCGCATGGCATCGCGTCGATCGCTATGTGCGAAGCCTACGGAATGACTCGAGACCCAGCACTTTTGGAAGCTTCTCAAAACGGTGTTAACTTTCTTGCCTATGCTCAAAACCCTTCCACTGGCGGTTGGCACTACGCACCCCAAGGCCTTGGCGACACTTCCGTGGTTGGCTGGCAAATGATGGCGATAAAGAGCGCCGCGATGGGAGGGCTAGTCGTTGATGTGAACGTTGTCCGAAAAGCCAACGCTTTCTTGGATCAAATGTCTTGGGGCGAATACGGTGGTTTTTATCACTACAGCCATCAATCCGTCAAAGATAATGCGGGATACAATTCAAGCACAACCGCCTGTGCCGTCCTGTGCCGAATGTATTCTGGCCTGCCAAAAGAACACCCATCGATCAAGATTGCTGTCGAGCGATTTAGCAAAGACGGCCCTAGCCCAACCAACACCTATTACAATTATTACGCGACTCAGATCATGAAACAAGTCGGTGGACCGGAGTGGGAGAAATGGAACGTTAAAATGCGCGACAAGCTCGTCGCATCGCAAGAAAAATCCGGCCACATGGCAGGCAGTTGGTACTGGGCGGATGGTCATGGCGCCGATGCTGGCGGTCGATTGTACATCACCTGCATGGCGACGATGATGCTGGAAGTCTATTACCGCTACATGCCGCTCTACGGCGACAAAGCCGAGGAAGATGCATTTGCGCTGTAGGCGCAAAGATGCCCCTGGGTTTAATCCCAGGGGATTATTACCTTCGCCCTAGCTTTACGATTTGAACATGGATGAACAGGATGCACAGGATACGTACCGAGGAATCCTGTTCATCCTCTCTATCCATTTTGAACTTCGGAGTGCCTATTGGACTTAGTAGCGGAGCGACGCAAGCCGCCCGGTGAATTCCCAATTGATTCGCGAACGGTCACCGGACAGCTTGCGCTGTTCCGCTACAACTCGGCAACCTCTTGGCGGCAGCCCATGTTTTCTGGGTGTCGTCATGCCCACCAACCGCCATTGACATGCAACGTCTGTCCTGTCACGTACGACGAAAGTTCACTGCACAAATACAGGATCACGGATGCAATTTCTTCCGGCTCACCAAATCGCTTCAACGGAATCTGCGACAACATTTGTTGGCGGGCTGTCTCAGGTATTGAAGCTCCCATGTCGGTCAGCACCACACCCGGCGCAACCGCGTTAACGTTGATTCGTCGCGATGCAAGCTCGCGGCTCAGTACCTTCGTCAACGCAATGATGCCTGCCTTTGCCGATGCATAATTGGCTTGCCCGTAGAAACCCACCACACCGGATATCGATGCCATATTGACGATCCGCCCTCCATCTTGGAGATAGGCGAGTGAGGATTGACAGACTCGAAAGACCGAGGAGAGATTGGTGTCGACGACACTATCCCATTCTTCGTCGGTCAGGTTTTTAATCGTCCGATCTCGCAGAATTGCCGCATTGTTAACAAGGAAATCTACTCGTCCGAATTTCAATTGAACAGCATCAAAAAAACTTTTCATCTCATCACGGCTTCGGACGTCTGCGCCCATAACCAACGCAGAATCACCCCACTGCATAGCTACTTCGTCTGCTCTCAATCGACTGATCCCGCTCTCATCGTCGAAGTAGTTAACCGCAACCGATGCACCAGCTCGCTGCAACATGGTTGCGGTCGCTTTCCCAAGCCCCTGAATACCGCCTGTAATCACCGCCACACGTCCAGACAAATCTATAGGTATCATTTTGCACTTCTGAATAAATTCTTGCTACCTTCTTCCCGGTACACCGGGAAGAAGGGCTGGCATTAGGGGCTGAGAGCGTTGGAATCGCCATTATAGCCGAGGTATTAAACGCGGGTTCGCCCCTGACCCCCCAACCCCCTCTCCCCGGAGTACGAGGCTGCTGATTTAATCCGCATTAATCCCAACCCGACGCGTAGCGGCTTGTTGATTTCATGATACGACGGACTTCCTAGTCCGTCGAATTCCCCATTGAAGGACTTGGAAGTCCGTCTTACCGACCTTACCCAATAACGACTTCACTAAAGCAACAAGCCGGTAAGCGAGGGACGGGTCTGCCCCTCGCTCACCGGCTTGTTGATTTCATGGTACGACGGACTTCCAAGTCCGTCGAATTCCCCATTGACGGACTTGGAAGTCCGTCTTACCTCCCTTAACCAATAACGACTTCATTAAATCAACAAGCCGTCACGCTTCGGGTTGTGATAAAGCCTTTGCTTGCAGCAAATCCACTAAATCAGCAGTCTCCGGAGTACCGGGGCGAGGAGGAGAAAAGGCGAAGGGGCTGGACTAACCACTAACCACTAACCACTAGCAATGACAAATGACCTAGTACACCGGTAAACCCAGTTCCCCTGAAACACCCAGCTTGCCTTGTCCCACAAAGCGTGGGTTGATTGCAAAGCGAGAATCCTCTATTCACCAACCTATGAATAGGGATAACAGAAATACGATCGCCAAAAACCCGTCGCCGCGACTCGCTTGGGTGTCGCGTGGGTTTACCCATGCCGTGGAGGACGTCGGAGTGTCGTACGGCAAGGCCGCAATGCATCGACTGTTTCTGCTTTTCTGGGTTATGTTGGCACTCTTGCCACTTCAAACTCTTGTGGCGCAGATCAATCTGAATCCACCCAATGAGTTACTGCCAGGAGCTTCGAATCGCCCGCCCCAGCAGTCTCCACCGCCTCAGAATAGCCAGCCCACCAGCGTAAGTCCCGCTCAGCAGACATCCGTGCCCCCTCCCCAGTTTCGCACATCGAGTCAGCCAAACTTCCGTACAGCCCAAGAGCCCAAACCAAACCTGCAACCGCCACCGATTGGCAATTTTCCGTTGACAGCACCGGCACCATTGCAATCGAACGCGGCCACGCAACCACCCTCGTCACAACAAGCCAATGCGGCCCCGCCAGTCGCAACACCCGTCAGTGACGCTTCGTCGATAACGCCAGAAGCGGTCATGAATTACATCCAGCAACAGCAAGCTGCGACGGATATTGATGCAACGCTTAAGCAAACTTTGATCACTCTGTACGAAGCCATCTTGGCGGAACTGAAATCGCGAGCCGAGAGCGAAAAGGTCACGAAAGAGTTCCTGGCCGCTTACGAAGCCGCACCTGCGGCTACCCTCGAAGCCAAGAAACGCAAAGAAAATCCACAGCCTCGACGCGTCTTCATGCAAGGATCTCTCGAATCCTCAAGTGTCGAGACCTTGCATAAGTATCAATTGGAGATTCAAGGAGCAGCACAAGCGGCAATCGATGGCAGAACGCGATTCGAAGCAGCTATGATTTCCCGCGATGCACGTCGCATAGAAATCCCGCGACTCATTGCCGAAGATAAAGCCACCATTGCAAAGAACACCGAAGCATTAGCATTACCACCACCCGAAGGAATCGACCCGAGGGTTCGCGAAGCAACGACTCTCTTGCTTCGATCCAAACTGCTGGCTCTCAATGAGCGCATTCGAAGACTCGAACAAGAACAGCGCACCTACGACGCTGAGTTGGAAATGCTCCCAGCCCGCAAAGAAGTCTTGTTAGCAGAAGAGAAATTTCAAGTCGCCAAACTGAAGGAAGTCAAGGATGAGCTCGGCAAGCGCCGCGAAAACCAAATAGAAGAACAGAAACGAAAGCTGGAAGCGCTTGTCGCGAAATCAACCACGGACACTCCGGAAATCAAATCCCGAGCGGCAGCCATTCTCAAGCGGTCGGAGGAATGGCTGCAATTGGCCAAAAAAAATGCGGCACTTCAAATGGAGGTCGATGCTGCAAACACCGAACTGAAGCTTTGGACCGACCGCTACAAAATCATGAAGGATCGGATCGCCCCGGATACGAACAAACTTTCTACCGAACGATCGCGACACGTCTCCAACTTCAACAGTTGGGTTGGTTTGATGCTGCGAAAACAACGCAACGAACTTCCCGACATCAGCCAACTCAAACTGAAACTTCGGGACTACGAAACACGTATCCTCGCAACGGAGACTCTCAAGCTAGAACTCGATGATTGGAAGGCATCGTCGGACAACGCGGCCGAACCTACGGATGGATCGGCGATCACGTATGATCAAGTTGAGCAATTTGCATCTGCCCAGCCCTACGAACAAAAGCGTATTCTATCGGCCATGGAGAACAAGCTCGTTGACGAGTTTCTTCTGGACACGAGAATCTACTTCGATAGAGTAGTGAAACTCGCCGATACGAATCAGCAGACGATCGATCAGGTCAAGCTCTATCGAGCGTTCATTGATGAGAACGTATTGTGGATCCGCTCCAGTGAACCGATCAGCAAGAGCGATTTCATGCAGCTTTGGCCATCGCTCAAATGGCTCTTCGATATTCAAAACTGGCAAAGTTTGCCGCTGATCTTGTTTCGTGATTTGCAAACTCACCCTTGGGGTTATGTTTTTTTCATTAGTTGCTACGTGTTGTTGCTGGCAAATCTCAAACGCTTCAAGACGCAGATCCAAGTGCAAGGCAAAGTGGCAAGCAAACCCAATTGCACATCGTTCGCACCCACTGCGAAAGTATTGGCGAGTTGTGTGTTCTTAAGTTCTCCCCTTGCGATCTTGCACCTGGGAATCGGTTGGCGACTTTTTAGCGCCTCCGAACCCAACGCATTTGCCGAATCAATTGCGATGGGGCTGTTGGTCAGCGCTCGCTATTTTTTCCCGTTGGAAATGATCCGACAAATCAGTCGAGTGGGAGGCTTGGCGGAAAATCACTTTCTGTGGCCTGATTCCCTAACGCAATCGCTTCGCAAGAACCTCCGTTGGTTCATCGATCTGGCCATCCCGGCGGTGATGATTGTCGGGATATCGCAGTTCGGTGAGGCGAAATGGGAGAACTCGCTTGGCAGACTGACATACAGTCTCTTGATGTCATTGTGCTTTATTTACTTGTCGATCCTTTTGCATCCGACCAAGGGTGTGTTTAGCAATTTCTTGAGCCGCAACGCGGGTGGTTGGATCGATCGCCTACGCTACCTATGGTACAGCATTCTGTCGGTAGGGCCGCTTGCCTTGATGGCCATGAGCTTGATGGGCTACCATTACACTGCCCTTCGACTCGCGATGCATTTGCACACAACGTTCATTACCTTGATCGGCTTGTTGCTTCTGTCGAGTTTTATACGCCGGTGGCTGCTGCTGCGACGACGCCAGATTGTTGTATCTCAAGCAAGACAGCGGCTCGAGGAAGCGCGGCGACGCGATCCCGGTGTGGCGTCCTCCAATACCCCGAACACTTCGGCAAGTGCGGTCGATTCGGCTGCCGATTTAGCCCAGATCAATGCACAGACCATTCGCTTGGTTCGCAGCACGCTCGTGTTTGCGGCCATCGCTGCCGTTGCGTTTATCTGGTCGGGCGTCTTGCCTGCTGTGGGAGTCTTGGAGTCGATCAAGCTCTGGACCGTCGAGGGGGCAACCCCAAGCGAAAGGACACCCATCACCTTGGCGCACATGCTGATCGCGATACCCACGATCATCATGACCGCCGTCGCTGCTCGCAATTTGCCTGGACTGCTTGAAATAGCGTTATTGCAGCACTTGCCTCTCGAAAACGCCGTTCGCTACGCCATATCAACTTTGTCCCGATATGCAATTCTGACCCTCGGCATTGCGATGACGTTTAACAGTATCGGCGTGCGATGGGCAAGCATTCAATGGTTGGTTGCCGCCTTGGGCGTCGGTTTGGGATTCGGCTTGCAGGAGATTTTTGCCAATTTTGTTTCGGGCTTGATCTTGCTGTTCGAACAGCCCATTCGAGTCGGTGACGTCATCACGTTGGGCGAAACGAC
>CAMCMB010000028.1 GCA_945875845.1 Pirellula staleyi DSM 6068 | reverse complement strand
GAGAGAATCGCATAGGAAAGGACGTCGATACCAAAGACGGAAGCGAGTCGTTCCATGCGTGAGCGAATCCATTCCCTGCGATGGGAATAGTCTTTTCCGGTAGATTCATCGAATCCAGCCAGAAAGGACCTTCGAACGCACCGCTGGATGAGGTGGACGATACCAACTTCGTTCGGGTCAAACTGTTCAGCACGGGGTGTACGAGGCATTTTATAATCTCCTTTGCAACAATTGTACCGTCAGCAACTCGCCCTGTCAAGGCAGGTGCCTGGCACCTATTGTTCATTGTTCCTGCGAGCGGCACGGCGGAGCGTGCCTGCTACTTTTGTCGGCTGTGTCCCTATTGTTCCTGCGACACGTTTGGAGGAAAACGTTTCCAAAACGACAAACAACGTGTGGGTGGACACCTAACTCTGGCCTGTCGTGTCGCCTAGCCGCTCAGTCTTGCTCCCACTGACGCGAGGTCAGTGGAGAGCCACTTCCACCATCCGTTGCTATTTGGCGAACCCAGGCAAGCTAGGTGGAACATCAATTCGCAAATCGTTCTTGCAATGACATGACGGTCATTGATGTCGTTCGCATCACCGACATGGCTTCAACCGCCATTTTTCCTGCTGCAACGGTAGTGATACACGGGACCCCAAACTGTACCGCCGCGGCCCGAATGCGTCCCTCGTCGGTTCGAGCCCCTTTGCCATTGGGCGTGTTGATGATCAAGGAAACCTCATCGTTCTTCAAGTAGTCGATCAAGTTCGGGTTCCCCTCGGCTAACTTCTTGACTCGAACCACAGGAATGTTGGCACGCTCCAATTCGAAAGCTGTTCCGGAGGTTGCAAGTAGTTTGTAACCCATTTCATGCAGCTGCTTCGCCATATCCGTAATCCCTGCCCGGTGTCGCAATGCGATACTCAAGAAAACATTGCCTGAACTTGGCAAGAAAACTCCGGCCGCAATCTGGCTTTTGTTGAAGGCGACTGGGAACTCATCGCTCACACCCATGACTTCGCCTGTACTGCGCATCTCAGGACCAAGCACGATGTCAACTCCAGCGAACTTGCGAAACGGAAACACCGATTCCTTGACAGAAACGCTTCGCGGGATCGGTTCGCTGGTGATTCCCAGTTCCTTGAGTTTCTTGCCAACCATCACCTTTGCCGCAATATTCGCGACAGGTGTCCCAGTGGCTTTCGCAACGAACGGGACTGTCCGACTAGCTCGCGGATTCACTTCCAGCACATAAACAACCGACTTGCCTTCTTCTTCTTTGATCGCGAACTGGACGTTCATCAGGCCAACCACTTTCAATCGTCTAGCCATCGCATCGGTCGCCTGGCGGATTTCCGCAAGCACTTCAGGGCTCAGCGAGAACGAAGGGATAACGCATGCCGAGTCACCCGAGTGTACGCCCGCTTCTTCAATGTGTTCCATAATCCCCATGATGACCACATCGTCACCATCGGATACAGCATCGACGTCGACCTCGGTCGCATCTTCAAGAAATCGATCAATCAAAACCGGTTGGCCCTGAGCGACCACAAACGCCTCGGCCACGTATCGCTCGAATTGCGAATTATCGTAGCAGATCTCCATCGCGCGTCCGCCAAGCACAAAGCTCGGTCGAACCAAACATGGATAGCCGATTTTCTGAACCTCGGATCTGGCTTGTGAGAGCGTCCGGGCGATTCCGTTGGCGGGCTGCTTGATCTTCAGTTCATTGAGTAGTATTTGAAACTTCTCGCGGTCTTCCGCATCCTCGATCGTATCGACACTCGTTCCAATGATCGGTACACCTTCGTTGGCAAGAGCCCTCGCTAAGTTGAGCGGCGTTTGACCACCGAACTGAACGATCACCCCATCGGGCTGGACTGCGTCGACGATGTTCAGAACGTCTTCGGTCGTCAGTGGTTCGAAGAAGAGCAGATCGCTGGTGTCGTAGTCGGTGCTGACGGTCTCCGGGTTGCTATTCACCATGATCGATTCGATGCCGAGTTCGCGAAGCGCATAACTTGCATGGCAACAGCAATAATCAAACTCGATTCCCTGGCCGATTCGATTGGGGCCACCACCGAGAATCATGACCCGTTTTTTTTCTCCTTTGGGAGGTATCTCGCTTTCGGATTCGTAGGAGCTGTAATAGTAAGGCGTGTAGGCTTCGAATTCCGCTGCGCAGGTGTCAACGGATTTATAGATCGCTATGATGCCGCGAGCCTTGCGCCATTCGCGGATCTCTCCATCGTCGCTATTGAGTAGAGTGGCGAGTTGCCGATCCGAAAATCCCGCTTGTTTTGCTTGCCGCATGGTAGCCGCGTCGATTGCAGCCAGGGAGCCGACACCGCGCAGGTAGTTTTCCATCTCGACCAACTCATGCAATTGATCGAGAAACCATTCGTCGATGCGTGTGATGGAATGTATCTCGTCGATGCTCATCCCGCAGAGCATGGCATATCGGATGTACCACACTCGATCTGCATTAGGACGCGAGAGCAAGTTGCGAATCTCTTCCTCGTCTGGCCGGCGATCGGTGTACCAGAGATCTTTGCTGTCTGCGCCAAAGCCAAACGCACCGACTTCAAGGCCTCGCAAGGCTTTTTGAAAGGACTCCTTGAATGTCCGCCCGATCGCCATCGTTTCACCGACACTCTTCATTTGAGTGGTCAGCGTTGAATCGGCTTCGGGGAACTTTTCGAATGCGAAGCGCGGTATCTTGGTGACAACGTAGTCGATGGTCGGTTCAAAGCAGGCTTGTGTTTTTTTGGTAATATCGTTTTGCAATTCCGACAGTCGGAATCCGACTGCAAGTTTGGCTGCGATCTTGGCGATCGGGAATCCCGTGGCTTTGCTCGCCAATGCGCTGGATCGGCTAACGCGCGGGTTCATTTCGATGACGATCATACGACCGTTATCGGGATGGACGGCGAATTGGATATTGGAGCCACCGGTTTCGACACCGATTTCGCGAATGATAGCAAGACTTGAATCTCGCATTCTTTGGTATTCTTTGTCCGTCAGCGTTTGCGCCGGGGCAACCGTGATCGAGTCGCCCGTGTGCACGCCCATCGGATCGAAGTTTTCGATGGCGCAAATAATGACGACGTTGTCATCCACATCGCGCATGACTTCCATCTCGAACTCTTTCCAACCGATGATCGATTCTTCGACAAGCACTTCGGTTATGGGAGAGAGGGTCAAGCCGTTCTGGACGAGGTCGTCGAAGTCATCGCGATTGTAGGCGATGGCCGAACCGCTCCCACCCATGGTGAAGCTTGGTCGTACAACACAAGGCAGGCCGACCTGAGCAAGAGTCTTTCGGGCGTCGTCTAGATTGTGAACCACGGCTCCCTTGCAAACCTCCATACCGATTTTTTCCATGGCGATCTTGAAAGCGTCGCGGGCTTCCGCTTTATGAATGACTTCGGGTTTAGCGCCGATCATTTCGCATTGGTACTGTTTAAGAATGCCGTGCTTGTCTAATTCCATGGCAATATTCAGAGCCGTCTGCCCACCTAGCGTAGGCAAGAGAGCATCCGGACGTTCTCGCTCGATGACTTTTGCAACAATCTCCCAAGTCAGAGGTTCGATGTAGGTCCGCTCGGCCATGGCAGGATCGGTCATGATCGTGGCTGGGTTGCTGTTCACCAGTACGACTTCGTAACCCTCCTCACGCAGGGCTTTGCATGCCTGAGTACCCGAATAATCGAATTCGCAAGCTTGTCCGATAACAATCGGACCCGAACCAATCAACAGAATTTTTTTGATGTCAGTGCGTCGAGGCACAGTAAAAACCTAGAAGTTTGCGGAAAGTGACTGTCCGTGGCCACCTCCCATTTGCTGGAAAAGCTGACCAAAATCCCACAGAACTTAGCATGCCGAACCCTTCTTTGGAAGCCGTAACGGGTTGTGCTGCTACCACTCCGACACGACCAAACCAAGGGCAAATTTCTAACCATTCCCCTCGTAGCGATATTGACTGCGAAGTTGGTTTGGCGTTATTTCCTGAAGTTGCGTTGTCCGTTTGCAAGCTGTTTTGACGGCATCCGTAACAAACCAACTAGGAAACCGAAATTCGATGGTCCGAGCTAGTCGAATCTGTCGCCATCCCAATCGCCCCCTCTACCTCAACGCCTCGGCGATCCGAGTCTCGTCCGTGGTCTGTGGGGTCGTCTTGTTCGGTTTTACGGGTTGCCAGTCTTGGATGTCACCGAGCAAGGAAAAAGACAATCAATTTGTGAAGGATTCGAAGCGATTCAAAGAAATGCTTAAGGACCCTGAACGCCCTCGTCTCGTCGGGGAGGTTGCGGCAGCGATGGGTCTTTCGTCGAAGAGCTATGACTCTTTCGGATTAGTGACCGACCTGCCAGGCACTGGAGGAATCGTCAAACCAGGTACGCAACGCGACATGGCCTTGGCCGATATGCGGGTACGCAATGTCGAATCCCCGGAAGCTGTGCTCGACGCCCCTTGGACCGCTCTCGTTAAGCTTAAAATTTATGCGAACCCTTGCGACCAAAGGGGTGACATTATGGACGTGGCCGTCGAAACCTCAACCGAATGCTTAGCGACCGACCTGACGGGCGGATTTGTGTTGGATTCAAGACTTCGCGAGATGGTCAATATCGAAGGGAACATGCGTACCAGCGATGACAAGGCCTATGCATCGGGTGACATTGTCATCCTTCCATCGAGCGCCACGAGAAACCAGGAAAGTACTCCTCTCAAAGGGATACTAGTTGGGGGTGGAAAACTCATTGAAGAACAACGGCTGGGTTTGCGAATCAATCCAGAATTCCGGCACGTGATTGTCACAAAAGCTATTGAAAAAGCGATCAACTCGCGGTTCTTCTTCCAAGACTCGAACAAGCAACGGCTTGTCGCTGAGGGCAAGAACGACTGGTACATCGTGATTGAAACTGTACCCAAGTACAAGTACGACCCGTCTCACTTTATGTCGGTTCTCTTAGCAACCGGTTTTGGAGAGTCCGACCTAGAAAGGCAAGAACGCGTGGACGGATGCAAGAAGTTACTTGCCAACCGAGATACAGCCAGACGCGCTGCCGTCGAGTTAGAAGCGATCGGAGATAGCGCAGCCCAGGAAGTACTTGTTTCGGGACTTGAATCCTCGGACACGGAAATCCGCTTTTACTCAGCCTATTCTTTAGCTTACCTAAACAGGAAGGAAGCCATTCCCGCGTTGATGGACCTGGCACGGTATGAACCTGCCATGCGACCACTCTGTTTGATTGGCTTGTCGATGAACGAAGACTCGATGGCTCGCGAAGCACTGGAGGAACTCTTGCAAGAGCGAGAACCTGAGCTCCGATTCGGCGCATTCTGGGCGATTCGACATCGCAACCCGACCGATTTGGCAGTCTCGGGTGAAATGATCGGCCAGGATTTTCACTTCGTGCAAATCCCAAGTGCAACACCGTTGATAGCTGTGTCGCTGCAAACAAAAAAAGAAATAGTCTTGTTCGGCAATAGCACGGGGGTCGAACTACGGTCACCGTTGTCCCCGACTCCTGCCTTAAAAATAACTCCCGTGATGGGAGATCAAATCAAGATGACGAAACGAAAGACGTCTGGCGAAGTCTTCAACACAATCGTTGCAAGCGATGTCGTTTCGATTCTACGCGGCATGACGAATATCCAAGCTAGTTACAACGACGTCGTTCACACTCTCAATAGCCTATCCAATGCTCGCGCCCTTGCGACACCTCTCGCGCTGAATCCACGTCCTGCCGCTGGACGTGAATACGTTCGCAAGTCTCCGCTAGACGCTAGTTCGAATGTGGAGTCTAAGCTGGATATTATCTTAATCGATAATTCAAGCGTCAAAAAGCTAGTCAGTAATTCGTTTGGCTGGCTGACGCCCACATCCTGGTGGAAGAAACCCCAACCAAGTACCGTGAAAAAGCGTCTTCCCAAAGAATCACCTGCTGAATCCAGCTTTGAGTTGTCGGATGACGAGCGTGCTCTGCTCGACAACTGATCCCACCTTGCTTAGCCCTTTCTCAGACCACTAGAGTTCAGTACCCCACATGCTCAAAGCCCTTGAATTGGTTGGCTTCAAGAGTTTCGCGGATCGAACGCGTTTCGATTTTCCGGATGGGATCACGGTCGTTGTTGGACCCAATGGATCTGGAAAGTCAAACGTCGTCGACGCGGTGAAATGGGTTTTAGGGGCTCAAAGCGCCAAGGCCTTGCGCGGCGCGGATATGGCCGACGTGATCTTCAAGGGTTCGGCAGAGGGGGGCCGTAAACCAGCCAATAGCGCCGAAGTCGTCCTCATCCTCGATAATTCGACTCGGATCTTTAGCCACGACGCAGAGGAAGTGCAAGTAAGTCGGCGTGTGTTTCGGAGCGGCGAAGGGGAGTACGCCATCAACGGCCAACCCTGTCGTCTCAAAGATATTAAGGATCTGTTTCGTGGAACGGGCGTTGGCGTCGATGCGTACAGCCTAATTGAACAAGGCAAGGTGGATCGGCTTCTGCAAGCTTCTGCCAAAGATCGTCGTGGAATCTTTGAAGAAGCCGCTGGGATTTCTCGATTCAAAGCCAAAAAGGTCGAGGCCGAACGGCGATTGGTCCGCGTCGACCAAAACATGCTTCGCCTCAACGATATCGTCGATGAAATCGGCAAACGACTCTCTACGCTCAAAAGCCAAGCTGTCAAAGCCAATCGCTATCGCGAATTGACCATCAAGCTGAGGTCCAAACGTCAGCAACTAGGCTGGATCGATCGCACCTCGCTTCTAAACGATCGACGGCGGCTCGAAAAGCAAGTCGCGGAAGCCCTGTTGATTGAGAGAGAACTCAAGGAAAACCTCGCGTCTCTTCAAGTGGCTGTGGCTGCGGAACAAACAAAATATCAAGAATTGCAGTCCACTCAGGAAGCGCTTCACGCGGAATATCTCAGCGCACAAAGAGCACTGATTTCGGCAGAAAATGGATATGCCACTGCGATGGAACGCAGTACCGAACTCACTGCCGAGCAAAGACTGCTGCAAGAACGCATCGCGATGTTGCAGCAACGTGCCACGCTATCTTCCGATGAAGTTATTCAAAAGGAATCGGAACTGACCGCCATCGAGTCCGAGCGACTCAGCGCGTTTCAACAACTGGTCGACAGCGAAGCGATATCGGCCCAATTGCAAGGCCAATTGGCTGCGATCAAATTCAACGTGGAGCAAGCCAAAAAGAAACAGCAGGCCTCCCGTGAGAACGTGTCCGAAAACCGATCGAAATGGACCGCCTATCAACTCCACACGGAGCAACTCCAACAATCGATCGTGGAACAGCAAAGCATCCTTGCACAAACCAACGCGGAAATGTCGCAAATCGATGTCGAATTGCAGACCGCAGCCATCAAACGGCAATCCGCTCAACAGGCTGCCGAGTTGGCAACTGCCGCAAAACGGGAAGCGGAAGATCGAGTCCAGCGGCATCGACTCGAACTCATGAGCGCTCAAGAACAGCTCATCGCTTTGCAAGGAAAAGCGCACGGTGTACGCGAACGACTGCTTGTGCTTGAACAACTTGAGGATCAATTCACAGGTGCCGGTCGCGGTGGGCAACAACTCCTCCGTGTAGCTCGGGAGAATCAGAATAAAGACTTTGACGCAAGCCATCCTACGGATTCGATTGTTGCCAATATTTGGGGAACGGTCCTAGGCTTAGTCGCCGATCAGCTCACAACAGAAATGCATCTCGCACCGCTCATCGACGTGGCGCTAGGTACGCACGCAGACGCCATCGTGCTAAGTAACGGCCAAATCATCGATTGGATCAACGACGGGAACTTTACCATCGAAGGGCGTGTTACGCTTCTTCGTATGGATCGACTGACAAGCCGCCGATCGGGCGAAAAAATTCAACTCGATGGACTGCGCGGAGTGCTTGGCAGAGCCGACCGAATGACCCACTTTGACCCAGCCTATGAACCTCTCATTCGGTTCCTGCTAGGAACAACTTGGTTTGTCGACACACTTTCAACTGCCCTGGAGCTTAATCATTTCCGAGGTGCTGGCCTTCGTTTCGTCACGGCGGAATGCCAGTTGGTGGAAAGCGACGGAAGTATTACTTTGGGTTCCCTTCAGACCGGGCTCGGATTGGTTTCCCGCCGGAGTGAGATGCAGTCCGCACGAGAGGAGATAAAACACGTCGATGCCAACGTTTCAACTGGTGTTATTGCAGTTGAAAATGCACAAGCTACCATCCTTGAATCCGAGGCGTGGCTTCAGCGAAAAGATGCCGAAGCGCATGAAGCCACCCGGGAACTTACAACCAATGAAATTCGACTGGAGGCCATCCAAGAGCGACAAAGCAAACTGGCCAACTCCTTGACGACGCACGAGCAGAATGTCGCGACCGCTGTGGGTCGACTTGGCGAAATTCAACAACTAACCGAGCAGGCCGAAATGGCGGCCACTCATTTCGGCAAACTGTCGGAAGAAGCGGACGAAGAATTGGTTGCCATTACCGGAACGTACGCAGAGTGCGAGCGATCCGTGCAGACAGAACAATCCGTTACCACCGAGCGTCGCATTCAACTTGCCCGCATTGAGCAACGCCTTGTAGGCTTGCGAACTACGATGGAACAAATGCAACAAGACTCCACGGAACGAATGAAGAGTGTGACGCAAGCGCAAGCGTCCCTCGAAACCATTGCTGCTCGCATCGCATCCAATAGGACTGCAGTAGCCGAGTTTCTGGATCGTTCGACCGACGCTCAATCGGTCATTCAAACCATCGACTCGAAACGATCCGAATCCGCCCAGCAAATTCAGGCACAGAACTTGGTCCTGCAAAATGCTAACCGCAACTATGACTCGGCCAGCAGAAGCATTGAAAAAAGCCAAGATCGCATCCACGCACTCCAAGAGCAACAAACGCAACTTGCCTTGCAATGGGACGGACTTCACGACCATTATGCTCAAGAATATCAAGTGGACTTGCATGCGATTGCAGAGAGTGCGGACAGGTACATGGAACATCGCAACGCGGCGAACTTGATCGAAACATCGAACCATTCGGTGATCGAACTCGAAGAAAGCGATCCCGACATCAGTTGGCTGCGCGAGTTGCTTACTCTTGCCGTCGATCCGAAGAACTCAAGCGACTTCGACCGGGTTGCTATCGAATCCGAGATTACCCACTTGAGGCAGGAGATCGCCTCGTCGGGTGGAGTCAACATGGAAGCGCTCGCGGAACTCGATGTCTTGCAATTACGTTTTGATCGAATGGCAAACCACTATCAAGACCTCAGCGAAGCAAAAGCGACGTTGACGAAAACCATGGCGAAGATCGATGAAGATTCTCAGGAGTTATTCATCACGACACTCAATACGATTCGAAAGAATTTCCAAGACCTTTATCGCCGTTCCTTTGGAGGCGGCTTTGCGGACATCGTGTTGGAAGATGAACGCGATCCAGATAGCGGCATCGAGATCGTCGCTACGCCACCTGGCAAAACCACTCTGAGCAACACCCTGCTGAGCGGTGGCGAAAAGGCGTTGACGGCGGTCGCCTTGATCATGGCGTTCTTTCAGTATCGGCCAAGTCCCTTTTGCATTCTGGACGAAGTAGACGCGCCTTTCGACGAAGCAAATATCGGGCGCTTCGTCACGGTGCTCCGCGAGTTTTTGGACACCACCAAGTTCATCGTGGTGACGCATAGCAAAAAGACTATGACCGCCGCCAACATGATTTACGGTATCACCATGCAGGAGAGCGGTGTCTCGAGGCAGGTATCAGTGCGCTTCGAAGAAGTCGGCGATCAAGGCGAAATTATCAGCAAGCGAGCTGCTTAGGGCGCGTCTCGCCCATGGATTCACGAGCGTGCTCGTGCCAAGCGATGGTAACCCGAGCCCGTAAGCGAGGAGCCGACTGTAATCTGTCCCTCACTTACCGGGCTGTTGCTTTAGTGAAGTCGTCGTTGGGTAAGGGCGGTATGACGGACTTCCAAGTCCGTCAATGGGGAATTCGACGGACTAGGAAGTCCGTCGTACCATTAAATCAACAGCCCGTTACGTATCGGGTTATGATTGGTAGTTTTCAGTCTGCCGCCCAGGCAATGAGCAAGCCCGATGCTAAAATCGCCCTTCCATATTTACAACCTCTTCCGCAACCCCTTTGGCGAACTGTCCCGCGAGGAACGGGCCGAATTGGCGGTGGTCGATGTCTCGCAATGGCAATCGTATTTCCACGATGACCAAACCGCCTTGCAGTTCATGGGGCATTGCGGTCGCGGAAAGACGACCCACCTGTTGGCCATTCGACGCGATTTACCCAACGCGGAGTACATCTATCTCCCCGAAGATGGGCCGCTCCCTGCCATCTCCAATCGCCGACCGATGATCATCGATGAAGCCCAGCGCCTCTCGTTTTGGAAGCTTAGACGCGTTTTGAGAGCGGGTGGGCCACTCATTATTGGAACCCACGTCGATCTCTCAAAAGCCATACGGCAAGCCGGCCTCAATGTGGTTACGTTCGACGTGGCGACGGATTCGTCCAGCGAACAGCTTCAGGAAATACTCAACCGGCGAATCGAGGCGAGTCGTCTCGGAAATGGAACGGTACCTCGCATATCATCCGAACACGCTGTACGATTGAGAGACGTTTTTGGATCGGACGTTCGAGCGATTGAAAATTCCCTGTACGAACAGTTTCAACATCATGCACTGGAGCAACGATCTTGGCCAATTGCCGACTCACAGTAGAAATCGATGAACCATCCCTCCCAAAGATTGCTGGCCAACCGATCACGGGGTTCGTCGTCGTCAAGTCGGACAAGGACTCGCGGTGCAAAGGTTTAACGGTGACATGCTACTGGTCCACACATGGCCGAGGCAACGCCGCGCGTGGAGACGTCGAATCGGCAACGCTATTCGAAGGTGAGTGGCAAGAGGGCAAGGAGTATCGATATCCATTTAAGCTCGCCACCGCTACTTGGCCGCCTACCTATTATGGCAACATGATTAATGTGAGCCACTATGTACAAGCCGAAGCCCAAATCCCTTGGGCCAACAATCCGAAGACCTTGCAAGAATTCTCATTGATCGCGACCGATAGCCCGCCCGATCTTGCTCCTACCAGCAATGTTTTGGGAAAGAGTAACTGGCTCGGTTGGATTTTCGGACCGATTGCCTTGGTCGTGCTCTTGGTGTTCCTCCCGTTTTTGCTCTTTCTACTCCCCGTCATCGGCATCATCGCAGCTGCCTATTGGTTTATCCGCGTTCTCATCCCCAGTCAGATCACGGGCAAGGTCGAGTTCAAAACCGAGCCAGCCGCACTTAGCCAAGGTCAAACACTGACAGGTTCTTGCGAATTCACACCCAAACGAGCCAGCACCATCAACGGCATTACATGGACGGTTAAGTGCCATGAGAAATGCGTGTCGGGTTCGGGTTCGAAACGCTTGAAGCATACGCATGAAGTGTTGACCCAAGTCTACACGTTGGCCGAAGCAAGCATATTGGAAGCCGGCAAGTTGCAGAAGTTTGAATTCTCCTATCTCATTCCAACCACAGTGCCACCGTCTCTGAAGTTCACCGACAATGAAATCAGTTGGAGCAGTGAATTTCGGATCGACATTCCCAAGTGGCCTGATTGGATCAAGGAGATTCCATTCATTGTCAAATCGGCAGCGATGGCCAACCCCTCTAGGATTGAGAGCGTTGCACCCGTTGCGGGCACGACCAATACAACACCTGAAGACGATCAATGGCTGACCGAGGTGTATCAGCAAGTGGTTCAATCCGCCGAAGACCCTGACCGACTCAGGAGTGTGATTGAGGCGGTAGAGACCCAAGTTTTTTCGATTCGGGTGGACATCCAAGGAGAGGTCGAGGAGCCATTAGAATCCGACATCGACGAGGATGGCATATGGATTTCGGCCAAGGATTCCGTTCGAATCGTGCGATTGGTCGTGTTTGTCCCGAAACGTTTTTATTCGGACGGAATGCTTTGGACCAATGGATGGAAAGGAAACGCAAACGTCATCGGCTTCGAAGAGGAGTCGGGCCGAATTATCTTGAAGCTCTGTTAACCTAGGGCAACCCCTCATCTTTCCCAAGCCCCAGCCGAATGTCTATGAGCCGCTAGTGGCTTGTTGCTTTAATGGTACGACGGACTTCCAAGTCCGTCGAATTCCCCATTGACGGACTTGGAAGTCCGTCTTATCGCCCTTACCCAATAACGACTTCACTAAATCAACAAGCCCCTAGTGCGTTCCGGCTGATTTTGTATTGGAGCAGCGGTCGCTGTCCCGTGAGGATTCGCAAATCAATGGGGGCATTCAGCGAGCGACTCACGCCGCTCCGCTATGAAACATTCATGACCCTTGTCTCCGTCGTTAACGCTACAATCGATTACATCCAATCTTCATCTGCGAATACCGAGTCAAGTACGTTTGAAGATCTCTTCGACTTGGTCGTCATCCAACCCGTCAAGAGATTCTCAAAGTTCTCTTCCGTCTCACCTGGGTTATCGCCCGTGGCAGCCAACACTGGACCATAAACGGGCGAACGGATGAGTTCCGTTACCGCTGTTTCGACCCGACGCGCTAACTGCGTCGTTCGTTCGAATTCGGTTGAAATTCGGAGTGCGTCCGCAATCGGTACCATCATCACATGGTCTTGAGTGTAGCCGAGGGAGGCCATCGACCCTTCCCCTTCGCCTTCGCCTGCCCCCGAGCTTCCTCGTGAGTTGATGAAGTTGATGAGTTCCAGGACGTCTAGCGGATCTACCGACTTGTTGCCGTTCACATCCAAATACGGTGGGACAGGCAAGTCCGTTGGCAAGACCCGGGTACCATTGAAGTTCAAATCGTTGACAACAATCAAAACATCGATTGGCGAAACGAACCCGTCGGCATTCACATCCAACTTGTTCACTGGATTTTGGTGAATGGAGTTGGTCACCTGGATCGTGACGGTGGCAACGTTGCTCGATTGTCCTGAGTCATCGAGAACAACGTATTGTAGGGTTGCAATTCCTACAAAATTGTTTGGCGGAGTATACCGGATGAAGCCATTCGCTTGGATAACCGCATTTCCGACATCGGGTCCAGAAACGATCGTCAACGACGCTCGATTGATGGATCCATCCGGGTCGCTATCGTTTCGCAACACATCGATATCGATCGGCGTGTTCACTGGAGTCAGCACCGAATCCGGTTGTGCAATCGGCGAAGTGTTGACATCGATCGTCACCGTAGCCTCGTTGGAAATCGCGCCCAGCACATCACGCACCCGGTAGGTGAATGAATCGGGACCACGATAACCGGCATTCGGCCGGTACTCGATTCGACCGGTGGAAAGCGCCGTTGCGGTACCGTGGGCAGCGAGTTGACCGATTTCAATCGTTCCCGGAGCGATCGAATTGTCTGGATCTCGATCATTTGCCAGAACGTTCAGCAACTCGGTAACCCCGAATGGCACGCTGAAGCTGTCATTCACTGCGATCGGGTTGTCGTTGGATCCCGAGACGGTCACGGTGACGGTCGCAAGGTTGCTTAAGCTACCAGCTTGATCGCGCACCGTATAAGTAAAGGTATCGGTTGCCGTCTCGCCGCCAACGAGTCGTTGCAATTGAGGGGCATTGCGCGAATCGTAGGTAAACTGTCCGTTAGGCAACATCGTCACGATCGCGCCCAAGGTACTGGTCGCTTGAAACGTGCTGACCGAGAGCGTGTCGTTTGGTAAATCGACATCGCGATCATTGGTCAACACGCCAGGCGCGTTGACCGTCAAAAGGATGTCTTCACCCGTTGCATAAGAATCATTCACGGCCACGGGAGCATCATTGTCGGGTCGAATCACAATCGTGATGAATTGTGGTGCCGACTGGTTGACGTTCGGAGCAGTGCTTGATCCCGAGTCCCTAGCAAAGACACTCACAACAGCTGTGCCGAAAGCATCCGGAGCTGGAACAAACTCCAAAACACCCGTGCCGCTAATGGTCGGTTGTACGGAGAACAGGCTTGGATTATTGTTCGAGGTAAAGATCGAAACCGACTGTCCCGCTTCGTCTAGCCCCGTTGGCGGCGTACTGTTCATGCCTGCAGCAGGAACAATGTTTGTGATCGCTGGAGCTGAGTAACGGTTCGAATCTTCTGCTACCGATACATCACCGATAACGATGAACCCAGGCGCATCATTCACCGGATTGGCTACGATCGTCAACTTGGAAGTGACCGAACGGTTTACGTTTGGAAAGTTGCTTGCGCCACTATCGATTGCAGTGACATCGACGATTGCTCGCCCGATCGCATCTTTGGCAAGAGAGAACGTCAGCACGCCCGTCGTGCTCACAGATGGCAGTACCGAGAACAACGCATCGTTATCCGTCGGTGTTTCGAAACGCAGAATGGTTTGACTCGCGAGCTCATCCAAAGCGCTTGGTGGGCCAGGCAGAATGCTTGTTGCCCAATTGGCCGAGTAGGACGTAGTGTCCTCGGGAACCGTGACATCGCTGCCCGGGATGAACTGGGGAGGATTATTAATTCCGCCAACCGTGATGGTAATCGTTCCCGTTGCACTCTGTTGCGGCACACCATTGTCGGACACAACATATCGAATCAAATCGTTGCCCGCGAAATTGAGCGGAGTCTGATATCGGAACGATACAATTCGATCTCCAATAAAGACCGGCGTCACAATCCCGCCATTGTCCGTTGTTCGCTCGACTTGAGTGATTCGAACGAGTTGACCGGCAGCGACTTCGTCGAGTGGACCGGCTACGTCCCCGTCAAGAATTTCCGCTTCGGTTGCGTTTACAACGCCGTTTTCAAATCCTTGCAATGTCAAAGCATCCGGAATCGGCGGGTCATTGACGGGGTTGATGTTGACCGTGAATGTTTGTACACCTGACAAATTGACGTTGGGTAACGGACTGCTGAGCCCATTGTCGCGGAGCGATACAAAGACACGCCTCTGAATTCCAACCGTGTTATTATTAACATCCTTGGCTGTTTGGAACACCAAAGTCCCATCGCTTTGAAGCGTTGGCTGTACCAGGAAGGCACTTGGGTTTTCCGCACGCACGTCAAACGTAAGAACTTGCGTATTTTCATCGATCGCTGTGCCAGGGCCAGGTCGAATGCCCGTTGCAAATCCAGGGAGCGAAACCACGCCTTGGTCTTCATTCACGGTCGTCGAGGTTGGAATCGTGAACTCGGGTGCGTCATTGATTGCATTCAACGTAATCGTGAATGTGGCCGTTCGCCCCAAACTGTTGTTGGGCGGTGGACCCGCTCGACCGTTGTCGCTTAGTCGCACAACAACCACGGCCGAACCATTGCGATCCGGTGCCGTCTTGAACGAAAGTTTGCCCGTTCCGTCGATGGCTGGTAGCTGAGAGAATAGAGTTGGATTGGACACAGAAATATTGACAAACGTGAGTATCTGTGCTGGCGTCGTGGGCGCGAAACTTCCGAACTCATCGAGCGCCGTGATGGGTCCCGGGAGTAGGTTGGACGCAAAACCTGGCACTTCGGTCAGCGTAGTGCCCGCTAGGAATTCCTCGTCTTCCCTGGCTACGATATTGCTCGTCTCCAGCACAAAGGTTGGTTGGTCGTTGATATCGGCGGCTGTAATCGTCAACGTCTTGGTAGTCGAAGCTGGGGTCGGTGATCCATCATCGACAACTGTGATCAATATATCCAAGCTACCCGAGAACAAACTATTGACGTCCGGTGCGAGTTGGAACTCGAGATCCCCCGCCCCAGTCAGCCTTGGTTGAATCGAATAGTAGGCTGGATTGGCCGCAACGACCGTTGTTGTTAGGTTTTGATTGATCTCGTCCACTGCGGTTACGGGACCCGGAATCGGTACCGACATGAAGCCAGGAATAATCGTCTTTGGAGCATCTTCTGTCGTGCTAAATGTGCTCGTCGACAGTGTGAACTCCGGTGGATCATTCACAGGAACCACATTGATCGTGATAAACTGCCTAGGCGATTGGAACTGATTGAGACCGCCTTGTGGTCCCAAGTCTTCCAAGTAGACCTCAACGACAATTGGGCCCGAGTTGATGAAGTTGACGTCGGGAGCAAGCCGGAACCTAAAATCCCTACTGCTACCTGTTCCTACCACCGTTGGCTGCGTCGCAAAACTAGCCGGATTGAGAGCCCTCACCAAGAACCTGAGTCCCTGTGCGGCTACCCCCGGAACATTCCCGAGTTCGTCATCTGCACCCGTTGGGCCAGGTGCGATTCCAGTAACGAAATTGGGATACACTTGATCGGCCGGAGTCGGATCCTCCAAGAGACCAATGTTGGTTACCGGCAACGTGAACAAAGGTTGATCATTGATCGGGTTGATGTTCACCGTCAGGGTACTGAAGCTGGTTTTCGGATCGGAAGAGGGCGGAAATCCACTCAAGCCGTTATCCTGGATCTCCAACCGAATGTAGACCGGACCTGCCGTGAACTGGTTGTTGTAATGGGTGCCAGGTGTGTAGTTGACGACATTGCCCGTGACGGGTGGCAACAATTCGCCAAGGAAGGGTGCTCGTACTGCGCCCGTCGAATCGATCAACTGAGCAGACAGGACAATCAACGTCTGGCCCGACTCGTTGCCGGGACCTGGGACATCATTGGCTGTAAATCGACTGCCCGACCATGATTGTGGAATATCTTCGTTGATAGTCTCGGTATCATTGGCAACGACCGGATTATCATTGACCGGGTCAATGTTAATCGTGATCGTTTGAACGACGGTTCTAAACAAATTGAGTCCACCTTGAGGGCCATCGTCTTCCGCTATGACCTCGACAAAAAGACTGCCGTCCGGATTGGTGTCTGTGACGTAGTCCAGTCGATTGACTTCTGGCTTCAGCTTGAATGTCAAGTCTCGACTGCTGCCCGTGGCGCCGATAGTTGGCAGAGTCTCAAACGCAGAAACGTAGGGAGCGAGCGTGTTGAGGATAAACCTAACAGTCTGAGCTGGGACGGCTGGCGTAGGCAACGTGCTGCCCAAAAGCTCGTCGTCCGCAGAGCCTACCAAACCAGGAATCAAGATCGGACCTGCGGATACGTTCGAAACGAAGTTGGGCACGACCACATCTTGACCTGCGGGGACGGAGTCTTCCTGCAAGGAGACTGTCTGGGTCAGCGGGAAGTCAAATAAAGGTCGATCGTTGACTGGCCGAATGTTGACCGTCAGGGTACTGAACGAACTCTTCGGCGTCACAACGGGTGGGAACCCGCTGACCCCGTTGTCCTCGATTTCCAGTCGAATTAACACTGGACCATCAATGTCTTGGTTGTAATTGCTGCCCGGGGTGTAATTGACGACATTTCCGGAAACAGTTGGTAGTAGTTCGCCAATTTTAGGTGCTCGTATTGTGCCCGTCGAATCAATCAACTGAGCAGACTTGACGATCAACGTTTGAGCGCGTGGATCGGGCGAAAGAACGGACTCGTTGCCGGGACCCGGAACATCGTTGGCGGTAAACCGAATGCCAGGCCATGATTGAACGATATCTTCGTCGATGGTCTCTGAGTCATTGGTAACGACCGGATTATCATTGACCGGGTCGATGTTGATCGTGATGGTCTGAACGACCGTTCGATTCAAATTGAGTCCCCCCTGAGGGCCATCATCTTCCGCAATGACCTCGACGAAAAGACTGCCGTCCGGATTGGTGTCTGTGACGTAATCCAGTCGATTGACATCAGCCTTAAGCTTGAATGTCAAGTCTCGACTGCTGCCCGTGGCGCCGATAGTCGGCAGAGTCTCAAACGCAGAAACGTAGGGAGCGAGCGTATTGAGGATGAACCTAACCGTCTGGGCTGGGACAACTGGCGTAGGCAACGTGCTGCCCAAAAGCTCATCGTCCGCAGAACCGACGAGTCCAGGAATCAAGATCGGACCTGCGGATACGTTCGAAACGAAGTTGGGCACGACCACATCTTGACCTGCAGGGACGGGGTCTTCCAGCAAGGAAACTGTCTGGGTCAGCGGGAAGTCAAACAACGGTCGATCGTTGACTGGCCGAATGTTGACCGTCAAGATACTAAACGCTGTCTTTGGGTCCAGGGTTTGCGAGAAACCAGTGACTCCATTGTCCTCAATCTCAAGGCGAATGAACACCTTGCCAGCGATATCCTGGTTGTAATTGCTACCTGGAGTGTAGCTGACAACATTGCCAACCACGGCAGGGAGAACTTCTCCAATCCTAGCCGTTCGTGGATTCCCGGAGGCATCGACGAGTTGGGCGGATTTCACAATCAACGCTTGCGGATTTTCATTCGGAATAGCGGAGCCGGGCAATGGCAATGTGATTCCCTGAATATCGTTTCCAGTAAACAGAGCACCAGACCAAGTTTGGACGATATCTTCGTCGATGGTTTGCGTGTCATCGTTTGCAAACGGAACATCATTCACCGGGTTGACCGTAATCGTTACCGTTGCGGGTTGGTTTCCGACCAAGCGACGATCGGTAACTCGGTAGACAAACGTATCGGTCCCAAAGAAATTCGGAGCGGGCGTATACGTAAACGAACCGTCGGCCAGCAGGACAAGTGTTCCATTCTGAGTGCTGGTCAGCGGCTGAATTCCGGACGCAAACGGATCCTCATCAAAGACGGATACGAGCGGCGGTGTCGTCGAAGGTGCAACGGGCGGATTGTCGGCATCTTGGTCATTGGTCAATACTCCATTTGCCGCCGTGACGAGAAGAACATTGTCTTCGTCAACACGGTAGAGAGCCGCCTTGCTCGGGTCTGGGTCATTGACAGCGACGGGTGGAATTCCCGCCAAAACCTCAATCACATGATCTTCGACTTCTCCACCGATAGCCAATCCGTAGGTAAACAGGCCGCCGGTCGCGCTGAGTCTAAATCGAGCTGTGGTGTATCCCACAGTTGCGTTGAGTGGTGTGCTGATCAGGAACGTGTTTTCGCCTGCGTTCACTGGCTCCGACGACAGGATCTTTTCGCCCGCGTCGTCGAAATCATTGTCTTGATTCCAGTCGACCCAAGCATCGATAAAGCCCGTATCGGTCGATGTGATGACCACGGGAACAGGCGGGATCAAAGGATTGAACAAGCCATCAAAGCGAACGCCATCTTCGTCGTCGGCATTCACATTGACCGTGCCGCCCACCACCGTAGCCGTTGGCAGAACAAGCGTGCCCTTCTGAATCTCATCATTGATTGCTTTGGCGACGTCGGCCGCAAAGCTGGCCTGCGTTGCGGTTGCGAAATTGATCACCAGCGGTACGTTTCCAGCGATCAATGCCGACTGCACGGCTTGGTCGATAATTTGGAACGTAACCGAGTTTCCTGAACCATCTTGAATGGTCAATACTTGACCGGCCGCGAGTCCAGCCAAGGTTGGGTTGACCGAAAGCCCTATCGAACCCCTCGGTACTCTTTGGACGAATCCTCCGCTTAAACTCAAATCGAACGTGTGCCCGAACGAACCACCGAGAGAAACGACATTCCCTGTGACGATCGCGTAGATTTCCGTGATCGTACCGGCCAAGATGGAATTCAATATCTTGGACTGCAAGGCGGCGGCGGCACCATTGGCGGTGGTGACCAAGTTTAGGTCCACTCCAACAATGCCTGTCGGAACCGCACTCGCCGGAACGCTGCTGTCCCAAAACTGGTAAGTCACCGTCCTATTGACGGTATCCGAAATCGTCACTCGCGTTCCCAACATTGCCGGCGTCGGAGCCGACACACTCAGTTGGGCAGGTCCCTTTGGCGACAGCGTCAATGGCATGCCAGCGGTAAACGCAAAATTGGAGCTGAAATCGTCGCCGTCTGCTGAGGTACTTGGCATACCGTCGACATCCCCATCCGCGAATTGCCCAAGGGCAAGGACCGGAACACCGGTCGGATAAAGTCCATGTCGAACACCATTATTGACAAGCAATGTGTTGCTGGTTGAGCCTGTATTGGGCCGCTCCATCGCATCGCCATAATCGACACTCACCTCAGGCATCAAGATGGTGAACTGAGTGAGTGAGTTGACCCGATTCGGCAACAGCCAATTCCCGGCTAAGTCGCTGATGGGTCCAATCGAAGTGGTAGCCACTCCCGTAATACTCGTGACTCCTTCGACAATAAACGTGCCATAGCCAAGTGCATAGGCATTGACCCCTAGGCCAATACTGCTGAAGGCTTTGACGAGTTGTGCCGAAACGCTGTTGTTGTTGAAACTGGACACAAACGGAACCGAAATCGCGCCGCCGGAAACCCCCGTTAAGAGTAGCCCCGAAGTCAACACATTTACGATGGAGCCTCTCGGTTCATTGAGCCTAATGAATCGAGTGGTCGTGGCTGGAGTGATTCCCAGCCCTGATCCCGCGATCGAAGTGCTTATTGCAACTGCGATTTGATCTGCGGTGTCCGTGTTGCGGATCGAGATGCCGCGATTGCCAGGGGTGATAGTCCCGTCCTTGTCAAATTCGAAGACAACGGTTTGACCAGCTGCGTTTCGAATCGAGAATCGCGTTGCGTCAGCGATGGCCGTACCACCCGCTGCAGGAACGGCCAACTCAAAGGAACCCGTCACACCCGGCATGCCAGTCACTGTCAATTGTGAACCGGTTACTGTCAATAAATCGCCAACTTGGCCACCAATTTGAACGGTGCCATCTAAGAGATCTTCGACCGGTGCAAAACCCTTCGGAACAACAGTCGCCATCACCGCTGCAATCTTGCCTGCCAAATCGATGTAGGTGTCGGTTCGATCAAACGTGATGAGTTTATTACCAGCCCCAAAAACCGTATCGCCCGTCAAGTTGAATTCAAGCGTGATGGCAGGTCCATTGGCGGGATCGAATACAAATGTCTGACCGTCCGCAACTCCGGATGCCACCCCTTGCCGTGTCAGTCTCGAGGTCCCGACCGTGGCGTTATGCACGGCAAGCGTTCCCAAATGAATGAGATCTGTTCCGTAGCCTTTGACCGCCAGATTGAGATCGGCATTCGTTGCCGATTGGAGCGCCGCCACAATGGCATCGCGAACTTGGGTGGCCGTTTGGTCCGCGATGATCGCGATGGGGCGATTCGTGCCGGTTACCAAACTATTGGTATCGAATTCAAATGTCACATTGAGCGCGCCATTCGAAATTTGGAATGTTTGGCCATCGGTAATGCCCGTGGAGGCCGAGCCTGTGGCCGGCACTTTAAATGTCAGTGTTTGCGGCACATTGAGCTTAAAGCCACTATCGAATTCCAGTACGGCTTGCGCACCATTGCTGGTGTTTACGGTAATGCGGGAACCGTCCAAGATGGTTGCGCCACTAGGTGGATTAACGCGCAGGGTCGGCTTATTGATCAGCGTCATTTCGTAGATGCTGTCGCGCCTCCAAAAGCCAGCCAAGGGTGTGAGGCGAATGGTTCGGCTGTTCGCACTAAAGCCGAAAATGTAGTCTACGCCCTGTACCAACGGTCTACCGTTCTCGGTCAAGATCAACGAATCCGCCGTGATGGTATTTGCGTTTGTCCCAGTCCCGGTCCGTTCATCCAAAAGAACTTCAAAGAAATCGTAGTTCCCTGTTCGGAGCCGAACATACGTATTGAATGGATCGGTATCGAGCAAATTGGAATCGTTGTCCAATGGCCGTTGTAAAACGGCAATCGGCCCGACAAAGTCCACGCGATCGATGGCACCTCGGTCGATGAAGACGTTCTGACCGAACCCGAATGGAGGGCTCACCGCAGGATCATCGCTGCGGCGCAGTCCGTTGATATCAAAAGAGGGGGCGAGGATTGGACTTGTTGGTAACCCAATCGCGCTCTTCACTTGTTCGATGCTCGCGCGGTTTTCCAACGCGGAAAAGGACGAATCAATGGCTTGAGACAGCGATCTCAGATAGAAACGACCATTCGGTGCGTCCACGAACAACGGGTCGCCAGCGGCAAGCAAGATCGGGAACGATTCGCTGTTGCCAAGCGATGCTGGGGTGACCGTCGACACATTGCTCTGATAGAGGTTTGCACCGAGAATGGTTCCGCCCAAACTTGCCGCTCCGACAACATTGATACCAGTCCCAAAATTAGCGATGATATTGTTTAACAAGCTCGGGCTGGCCCCCTCGGTAACATTGATCCCAATGTCACCCCCACGTCCATAGAGCGTGTTATTGATCACGCGAGCTACCGACTGTGGTGGGATGCCAGTGGCTATCGTACCACCCGTATCACCGCTGATGTTGATGCCACCTGCTTGATTGCCAGCAAGGACATTGTTCATCACCACGACACCTGGCGTGAGATTGGATGCATTCAATGTAACAAGGTTGCTCACGGCTCCAGGATAAGGCCGATTCCCGGAATTTCCTTGAGACTGTGGAGCAGCATCGATATTCAAACCAAAGCCAGAGGATCTCGATATCGAATTGGAAGAGACGATAAATTGTCCTTGATCTCGCCTGATATTGGCATCGCCGAGATCTTCTCCAAACGCAGACTCGGATCCAAAGCTCACGAGGGTCAATGGAACTCCGCCCGCCGAAAACAAGGCCGAGCTCGCATTGCCAAGCTCATCGCTGGCAACAGGACCATGCAAGTCGATCGCGAATGCCCGTCCGTTGGCCGGCCTATCGGCAGTACCCACCTTCATATCGCCACTGGTCGAGGCGGTGATCTTGATGACGGCTTGAGCGGCGGTGCTGTTGATGGCATCGCGGACTTTCCGTGCGATTTGCTCGCGAGTATCACTCGGCGAAATCGTGATAGGAACATTGCCGGGTGTTGTTCCCGTCGCTCGGTCCCCAGCCGAAGTTGCAACGTCGAACTCGAACGTAGCGGTATTCACGCCATCGCTGAGTTTGAAGGTCGCCCCATCCGCGATTGCGCTTGGCGAATTGAAAATCAATCGGCTCGATTTGGTCAGCCGATCATTGGTGTCATACGTTCGCCCCAGTGGCGGTGGAGGAAAGGAATCCAAACGCAGTGAATTGCCGGCTGTCGTTCCATAGTCCGCCGCTTCGCGTATTTCGAGCTGATAGGTACCACCCTCCACTTCATCAATCGGTCCGCCTGGTGGAGGACCCGAATCACCCGTCAATTGATAACCACCTGTTGGATTGAAGGTTGGGGCCGCCGATGCCGTGGCACCGATGACTTTTTCGCCTCGTTCCGCAAATCCAATGACAATATCGTCAATGTGAACGCTGCCCGCCTTGTTGCTCTGAGTACGTAGACCTGAACCAGCAAATCCCCCGTCTGCAAAGGCATCGCCGGCTCGGAAAGTCGTCGCACCTAGCGGTCCAGGATCCGTGACGGTCATCCCTGTACCATGCAGCAAAATCACGTTACCACGGGTTCGATACACGCTCGTATTGGTTGTTTGACCAGCGACATTGAGCGCGGCGGCCAAGGATGTGACGATGCTATCTCGAACTTGGATCGAAGTCATCGCGTTGGTCACGTTCACCGCTGTTCGACCTGCCACAACACCAGGCCGACCGATAATGATGGCTGGGTCGGCGCCGAGTATGGCATAGGTTCCGCCTGCCGGAAGTCCGGATACATTCAAGATATTGGGCGTTTGGGTGCTGGCTGCCACCGTTCGACCATCCAGAGTCAGCGCATTTCGAACTTTCGTCGCAAGTTGCGTCGGCGTGTCGCCACTTGCAAAGCCAATCTCCCTAGCCGCTGGCGTGTTAGTAAGTTTAAATGTGTACAGGGTTCCATTGATTGAAATCTGATCCCCATCGCGAACACTCGCGCCGCTCGGCAGCTGCAGAACCAGTCCAAGATCAAATTCAAACGTGGTGCCTGCCACAACAAACGTATTGCCGTCCGTCAATCGATCGCCTGGTATCGCTACCAATTCCTGGCCACCTCGCAACGGATCACCCGTACGGAAATCGCCGCCCGTATTGAACTCAAATCGAATGCGAACATCTCGCTGTCCCGCGAGTGCACCAAGATTGATCCGGGCTTGTCTCCACCCTGCGTTGTCGAACAATTCCGACGAAATCCGCGTCCGACCAAATGCGTCCTGATTTCCCGTGATCGAAATATCGAACTCATCCTGTCCGTTTATGTCGGTATAGCTTCGGTTATCGATCGAGTTGTTGGTGCCGAGCAGCACCCAATTTCCACTCTCGCCAGCAGCATACACTCGGAACGTATCGAGCGCAGGTCGACCGTCTCCCAAAGCCGTACCATCGTTGTTGGCAGCGTTGTTTTGGGTTGGCAAGGTATAGTTGAAATACAATATGGGTTGATCATCTGCGGAATAGCTTCGCAAATCGATCAAATCGCTTTCCAAGGCACCCATGGCACCGCCAGGCGCCGCCACATTGTCACCGGCTGCATCCGATACATACGTGTTGTAAATCCCTGACCAGTTTCCAGGTTGTCTGTTCGGACTGGTCGGATTGGCAAATCCGAATTTCGCAGTGCGATTGCCGGCAAACGCATCCCTAGAATTGTTAAAGTCGGCGGGTCGACCATGACCTGCGGTCCCATTTTCGCGATCGCTGGCATGCCACAAGTTCACATCCAGCGATGAGAAATCGATTCCAGTGATGCCGCCCATTCCAGCGCTGTCAACAAAACTTTCCCCCCTTGGGAAAATCGGCTGAAGTACGCCCGCCGTGTTGAACGCATAGATGCGTCCGGCGGCTGTGATTCCGAAAAGCAAATTGGCGTAGCGCCCACCCTCCACGTTGCGTGGACCTGCCGTCATCCCTGTAAAATTGATCGCAGCACCGGTAATGGGATCACGAATGGTCGTGATAAGGATTCCTGTTCCGGTAACGGTAGGACCGATGCTAGGCGTCACCAGTTCTCCCAGGTTCGACACGCCAAAAAATTGAGAATTGACAGAGGCGAATCCCGTTATCAATCCTGTTGCCGCGTCAAAATAGCCATATTCCCATTGGCTGGCACCCGCGCCGGCAAGCCTGTTGCCATCATTGGCTGTCTTGGACTGTAGACCACCTCGGAAGTCGATTACCGCCCCTGTGTCGGGATTCAATCGATAGATGATGTTTCTAAGTATGAGCGGCGGGGTGGTGGTGAGTGGTGTTTCATTGAAGGATCCATTACCTCGTCGGCTTCCCACTCCATAAAACGTAGCGCTGCCAGGATTGTTCGCCGTGTCTGGGTCAATGTTGGTGTAGGTCAATGCGGTGAAGACCATGCCATCCCCGATCGCTGTCGTAGTACCCGGCGCATTGCTTTGCCTAACCACGGGAGCACCACCACCGGCAACAGGGTACAAACCAAAAGTGGTCAAGCCAGGACCAACGCCCGCGCCAATCGCAGCGCTTGCATCCCCGATATCAATTCCAAACACACTGCCACTATTCACGTCAGTGATGAAACCGGCGTCTGGACTACGTGTACCAAAGGCGCGTCCGCCCGGCGATACCGCGATATCGTTCACAAATCGGTTGTTGTTGTTCAAATTGCTTGCATCTGCTTCTTTTGCACCGGTCAACGCATTGGCATATTGCATTCGCGGTACGCCATCAACACTCCCAGAAACAAACAACGTGACATCCGACAGATTGAATGGTACTGCGTTTGGAAGCGCCGTTGGATCCGTGTTCGGTACAGCCGGCGACATCGCAGCCCCTAGCCCACCGAACGCTCGCATGACAGGTCCAGCGGTTGTCGTTGGCCGACCAGGATTACCCGTATCGAATCGATCTTCCGAAATTCGTCGCACGGACTCAAGTGGTTCTAATCGAACACTGGTGGTCGTACTTCCTCCCACCAACGTGTATGCATCTAACGAACTATCCGAAACGGCTCGGTTGGAAACCGCCACGACATAGTTACCGGGCGGCAGTTCGAACGGTCCAACATAAGCATCGCGCCGGCCTGCGGAACCTCGTGTGAGATCGGAAAGGTTGCTCCCCATAAGAGGCGCTGGCTGGTCGTCCTGAATATTCGAATCATCGCCGGTGGCAACGAGGGTAAGATTGTTTCCGACCTTTTGATAGATCCAAAGCTGAGTGTTGGCGCGTCCCAAGCCATCGGCGTAATCCAAGTCGAAAATGACCGATTGATGCCAACGAGTCACGTCGCTCACTTCGTTCGGCTGTTCAACAGAATCTCGAGAGACTTGGAAATCAAAGTAGTCGATGTTGTCGCCGGTTACCAACGAAGTTGGGTTGTTCGGATCTGGGGCAAGTCGACCCGCAACGGAGATCCCCGCCCGATCGGTATTGAAGATGTTTCCGAGGAGTATTGGGTTCGCCGAATTATAGACGTTGGAGCGTTCCGATGGGTCTGGCTCCCCAGCTTCGCCTACTAGTTGTGAATGCAGTGGCTGCCCCTTGGCATCAATTCCAATGGCTGCGAACCGAATGTCCGCAAACCGTACGGTCGAGCCAGCAACTTCGTCCGTTTGTTGTAGTCGCAATTGCAATTTGTATTGGCCAACGGTGATTCCTTGGCGAATCGCAGCCACATCCAACAAGCGGGCGAGCGCCGCCGCCGGCCCACTACTGGTAATCTCTGGCGTCACATTGCTGCTGCGAACGCGCAAGAAGTAATTGTTAACGCTACCGGAAACGCCTGGAAGCACTGCTCGAAAACCTGCATCGAGAGGATTGACACCGAGGAAATCGACCGGAGTCTGATTGGCGCTATTTCGTCGCGTAAATGCGCTTTGATCCATGGGCCAAGCGCGAATGGTCGAAACCAAATTGGTGTCGGAATAAACCGATCCTGCAGTCGATTCGTCGATCGAATTATTGCTCAAGGCAATGATCTGGCCATTCCCATCCACCAGCTCAATCACGGAATCCAATGACCCAGACGTTTGGTCTACATCGAACCAAACCATCGCCCCTGCGGTTCCAGTAAATCGATAAATATCAATGTCGCTAGGGGACGCGATCGAACCGGTTATGGTCATTCCTAACCGCAGATTTTCATCGCCGCCGCCAAGAGATGTAGACAAGGAGCCAAGGTCTTGTGCATTGGACGGAAAATCATTGAATCCCTGCGAAGCAATCTGGTCAGGCTCCCTCTCGTACGAGACGTCGACATTGCGATCATTGCTAAAGGGTTCGAACAAAAGCGATCGCCAATTTCCTGGTGCGGCGGATGTAGCGTTGCCATTGCCATTCGTATCGAGCAGAGATTTCCCGGAGAAATCAAATCCTGCTCCGATCGAATCGTCATTGAGACTGGTCAATACGACAGGGAAGCCGGGCGAACCCAAAACTTGCAAAGAGCCGCCGATGCGATCCTTGATGTCCAAAGGACGACCCGTGGCGGTAAAGCCTGCGGTGTTGCCTAACAACTTAATAACGAGACTCTCATCCGACTTGCTCGTCAATCGCAGACCGCCATACGTGTGGAAGTCCGGGACAACGATCTCGCTTTGCAAAATGTGAACGATATCCGTGTCGTCCCATACGCTTTCGGTCGTCAGAGTCGCACGGCGAACTCGCATACCGTTCAACGCGTTGCCACCTAGCTGATTGTTGCTGATCAATGGACCAAAGTTACCAATCCCCACGTTTTCTCGTTGGTTGGTTCCTGTTTGGCGTCCGAAGTCGCGCACGTTTTCCGAATTCAGCGAATTGCCGTCGATACTGATGGCAGCCGTGTCGTTCACGAAGTTGGCCGTACCCGCATCTCGTACGGAATTGTTCCTAATGACATTATTCAGAATCACGGGCTGGCTACCGACGATGTAGATGGCTGCGGCGTCGTTCACGCCACGCGAATCCCGATTGGTCGTTCCACGGGTCGTTGTTCCCGATGAGTTGTTCTCAAGGACCGAATTCGCAACCCTAGCGGAGGACTGCTGGATTTCGATCGCATTGAAGGATGCGAAACCGCCAGGCACTCGCGAGGTTCCTCCGCCAAAGGTTATCAACGCATTGTCGATACTGAGTTCGCCCAAATGACGCGACACAATACCGGCCCAGTTGCCAGCGGTAGGGCTCGAGGCGGCGGCATCATTGTTGGTATCAAAGTTCCCGCCCGCTCCGTAGCGATCGTCGAGTCTCGATGTGAATACAATCGGCTTCGATTCCGTTCCCTCAGCCAACATGGTTGCACTGATGCCCACTTCGATCCGTCCACCTAAGCTCTTGAGAACCACACCCGGATCGACGACCAAACTCGCATCGCGACGCGCTCGCTGCACGCTCGTTAGACCTTGCGTTTGCAATTGGCCACTGAGCGTGACTCCGTTGTCGACGAAGGTTGTATCATCTCGATTCAGGACCGCTGCTAACCGGAACGGTCCTGAATTATTTTCTTGTCGCCAGATCTTACGCGATACATAGTCCAGCGTTGCGGGCGCAAGATTCGTCAATCGCACCGATTGCCCCGCCACAGTCACCGTCGATCTTTGCAGACTCGGCAAACTTTCTTGCCCAAATCGATCCATGTACGTGACGAGATAGTTCACGGCAACCGAAGCAGCGAAACCCGATCCAGCGGTCGGAGGGACAATGCTCATCGAGATGAGGGACGAGTCCGGCAGCGCCAGTTCTCGACCGGAACCTCCCGGTGTCCCCTCGACGATCAAGTTTTCCCCAAGAACGATCGTGATTTCTGAATCATTGATGCGACCAGGCACGCTCAGAGGCTTTAAGTTTTGACCAGCCAGCGTGTCGATTCGAACGAACAGCCCATTGATCGAATTGTTCAGTAATGAATTGGAACGGATGTCCGGTCCGATTCGGGAGTAGTCGGGGATAAAGGAACCAACGTTTTGATAGCGAGATTCAGTGAACAGAGTTTCTTCGAAACTGTTCGGATCCGCAGTGATGGCCGCGTCCGCGCTACGCGAAATGACGTTGTTCAATATCAACGGCCTGACTTCCGTCAAATCGATCGGGCTGACGACTTTGGAAAGTGCGCCCACACCGACTTGTCCACCACCCCAACGCATGTCTGCGTTCGAGATGGTATTTAGGAAAATACCGTCTCTCTCACGATCAACACGACCTTGGGCTCGGTCGAAATCGTTTCGGATTTCGATGCCGCCCCAATTGCCGGCTGCGGGATTGGTCAACAAGGGGTTGGTGTCTCGTCCCAACGATTCATCGTCGTAACTGGTGAAGTAGACCGGCCGACTTGGCAATCCAAGGACTTGAATCGCGCCGTTGCTGCGATTGGTTGTACTGTCGTTGCTACCGACGAGAATCTTGCTTCCGCCAAACTTCAGTATCGCACCCGCATCGATCATCAACGTGACGCCGCGCGGCACATCGAGGGTTGCTCCGTCGGAAAGCGATCCGCCGGATGCACCACCCGTTCCAATTTCGTAGGCTGCATCATCGAGCAGGCTAGTCGTCCTCGTGTCGCCAACCAATCGGATGATGTCCCCTGGACGCGAGGCCGCGGTCGCTGCATCGATTCGATTGAACGGATTTGCCAAGGATCCATCTCGCGTCGTACCTGTAAACGCCTTGTCGACGAACAGAGTCCGAACCGGCGGGTTGCCTGCGACGGTATACGGTGTTGCGGCTCGAAACCAAAAATCAAAATTACCACCTGCAATGCCGTCGCCGTCCCCGTCCAGCCCGCTTCCTTTGGCATTGGATCCACGAACCTCTTCGGAAATCTGATTGGCAACGTTGCTCTTAAAATCAATTCGCAGTTGATAGAGCCCTTGGCTGACCGCTCCGCTTCCTGAGTTGAGGGTCAAGGGATTGTTATCTTCGTTGCCACTGGCAGTGACGGACAAGTAGTATTCACCGGGAACGAGGTCTGCTCGCACCAACGAGTCGTCGCTGAAGTAGTTGTCGTTTGCGGCAACCGTCTCAAGCGTTCCGTCGGAATTCTTTCGATACAACGTCAAGTGCGTATCCAAGTTGCTTGAATTGTTCAACCGTTCGGCAATTGTTTCCGCTCTCAATTGGCCTTGAGCACCGGGCGCAACCACAAATTTGTAAAGATCGACATCGCGATTATCGGGTCGGTAGAGATGTTGTCCGTGAACGACATCATGGTTTCCTGGATAGATCTGCTCGAGCCCAGTGGCTCGTCGGGCAGCAAGATCATTCCGCATGATCGTACCGATGGGTAGCTCGAACGCATTATCCAGTCCGAGCGATTGACCGATTTCATGCATGGCGGTCTTGAAGAAACTCTCCGTACCTGGAATGTTAGATCCGTTGCCGAACCCATTGTCCCAGGCTTCCGAACCGTCCAAAATCACTAAACTCAGTGCTGGAACGGCTCCAATGGGAGCCGTGTTGGTGGAGCTGATGATGTCGCCGGGACCGCTGATACGTCCGTTGGGCGTCATATCCCCAACGACAATTCGTTTGGTTGCGGGGTTGACGCCAGGTGCCGCCAGCGACCCAAGCTGCTCGACGAAATCGATGCCCAGTTGAGCTGAATACAACTCCAAGACTTCTCGCACGCGTTGCTTTTGGTCAGGCGTGATCGAAGTAAAAAGCGGCCTTCCCGCCGAGTCAATTCCGTAGGACTCGGTCTCCATAAAACTATAAAAAATCGTCGTGATGCCGTTGACGGTGTCGGCACCGCCCGCCAAGTGACTAATGTCTTGGATTTCGCGATGCCCCGGCTCAAAATCGGAGCCTGGGAAATCGGCCAGCAATGGGTTGCTGACGGTACGAATCTCTTGATTGATCAGGGTCGAGAATGTTCCCGAAATGGTCCCAAGGTCGGCTTGTCCCGTGACGCCAGTCAAGAATCCGGCCGGATCCGTCGGCGAGATCGAGTTGACGCTCAGCGGGTTGGCTGCCGATGCAACCGCCTCGTTCGAACCAACTCTCAAGCGAAAGGTTCCTGCTCCACCAGCGATTTGATCGATATCGGTCGCAAAGGTTAGCGTGGCTTTTTTGGCGACTGGATCGAATGTAATCGACTGCGGGTTCGTCACGACATCATCGTTGGGACTCACCGTGTCCTTAGTCAGTATCAGCGAGTAAAACGCTGGATCCACCACGGTTGGGTTGGGCGCCGCGCCCGTTGTGATGGATGCGTTAGGGAACTGGCTATCGAAGAACAACTCATTGTCGTTGAAGTAGATCTCGATATCTTTGTTTCGCTGCGTCAAGACACCATTGCTCGCGCGGTCAATGGGTTGTGGGACAACCGCGATGATTTTGGTACCGAGCTCCAAATTAAAGTCATAAGTATCGCGATCGGTCTTGTCGCGTCGCGGTTGCAGGGTAAGCCCCTGCAAGTCCTTAATGGCGCCGGGCACTGTCAATCCCAACACTTCGATCCGATACAAATCGTCTGGAAGAGGTTGGGAAAAGCGCGCTACAACAATGAGATTGCTTTCTCCAAAATTTTGAAACGCAGGCTGAACCACTACGTCCGCCAAGGGTGACGCTGTTCCAAAACTAGCATCCCCACCAGCACGCGTGATTCGGATGCCGCTCCCGATGGTCGTTGCATCCAACGCTTCACTGAACCGAAAGACCAATTCTCGAGGCGATTCCTGTAGGCTGTTCGCTCGCGTCGTCGAAAGAATCTCTCCCGAATTGGGGGCGACCGACAGGAGTCTCGGCGAATCCACAGCCATCAGGTCGCGTCGTTCGAGATTCTCGCAGATCAGCGTGCGAAAGTCCTTCCTCCGCGACTTCATCGAGGAGCGAATACGATTGGCAGATTTGGATGCGTCAATGCCCATGTTGGATAAACCTTGGAGACTTTGCAGACTTGAAAATGAAAATGGGTTTGATTCAGAGTTAATTGGAGCAGGCGCCGTTGTCGAGGCGCCGCCCGCTTTTCGTTTGGAACTATTGGCCAAAGACTTCCGCAAAGAACGAGTCTAACGATTCGTGGTCTTCTTGGGAGCTCTTGGCAGCCGCAAGACCAGCCAGTCGCTCGACCTCGTCTTCGGCATCATTTCCAAAGCTTGAGAGGTATTCTGACACGCTTACACCACGTGCGGCGACCGCATTCGGTTTTGCCGGTTGTGCCGCGTATTCCATCGAATTACGCGATGCTACGTCAACCATGGTTGTACCAATATTCGGTGTATTTCGCATCACATTCGTGCTCCAAGTCATCGGAGCCGCTAGGTTCCCGCTTACATACGAAACAGTCGCTCCCTCGCCCTCACCCTCTCCCTCGCCCCCAGCGTTCCCATTCGCCCGACGGTTGATGTAATTGATAACTTCAAGCACATCCAACGGGCTGATAAAATAGTCGCCATTCACGTCCCGATAGGGCGGTGGATCAGGCAGACCAACGATGGAAACCGACGGTTCACCCCGGAAGTTTAGGAAATTGATGATCAGCAAAACATCGATCGGCGAAACAAAACCGTCCGCATCCACATCCAACTTCTGAATCGGATTTTGATGCTTCGATGCAGGTGGAGCGGTAATGGTAATATTGACCGTCGCCTCATCGCTCACGGCACCCAGCGAATCCACCGCTTGGTATTTGAACGTATCTACCGCACCCACGAGTGTGTTCGAATTTGGAATGTAACTGAATGTCCCATCCAAGTTGAGGGTCAATTGGCCCAATGTCGGTGCACGAGTCACACGAGCTGTAAACGTATTGCCCTCAATGTCCCGATCGTTCGCCAACACGCCGTCGTCAAAAATAGACGGTGTAGCCGTCCCGCGGGCATCGGTGGTTCGCAACTCGACTCCCTGCGGATTGAGATAGAACAAGTCGTCGACAACGCGAGGCGCATCGTTTACGGGCGAAACCGAAATATCGAAGCTGTCTTCAATGGCATTGCCCGCCGTGTCAACCGCTCGGACGGTAATCGTCGCGACTCCAGAAGCATCTGGAACCAAAACGAGCCGCAACGTTCCGTTGACAATCGACGCAGTCACCACATCCGTATTCGAGTTGGTGACCGTGTAGGTCAGCACATCTCCATTGAGGATCACGTCCGGGTCGTAGAAGTACGTCGGTGCCAAAACCGTGTCAGGAATGATTTCATCTTCTAAAACACTCCGATTTGGCAATGGTGCATTCAATCGCGGACTGTCGGCAACCGGTGCAACGATCACCGTCATCGTATTGGTAACTTTGTTCCCAGCGCGGTCGGATGCTTCGAAAACAATAACGGCCGTGCCGTTTTGGTCGGGCTTGGGTCGGATGAAGATGTCATTGGCACCCAAGGTTGGTTCAACCAGCGAAGGATTGGTGTTGCTCAAAACTTGGTAAGTGAGCCTGTCATCATTAGGAATCACATCCGGATCAAAGAAATAATTCGCAAGCGGGAAGGCGCGCTCGGGGGCATCCTCAAGCATGTTGACAGTGCCAAACTGTGCAACAACCCGGGGAGCGTCGTCGACCGCTGTAACCGTAACCGTAACGGTGCCCCGCGACGTGAGCGGATCTGCTATTCCCTGGCTCGTTCCATTGTCGGTAACAAGATAGAAGAACCGGTCCACTCCGTTGAAATCGGGAGCCGGACGATAGGTTACATTTCCGTTCGCAAACGATACCGTTCCGCCAAACTCGCTGGTAGCGACCACACCTGAGAAAGTGATTGTTTGCGCGTTGGGTCCAGTGATTTCCGATGGTGGTCCGGCTGTATCTCCTTCGAGGAAGAACGAAATTGGCCGTGTATCACCATTCAAGAGATCTTCAGGGATCGTAAACGACTTCGGTGTCGTAATCGGTGCGTCATTCTTGTCTCGCACGGTAATGGTAACGGTACGTGTCACGCTTAACGGATCTGCAAGATCACCGGTCACGCCATTGTCGGTCAACGTGAATGCGAACGTGTCGATGCCACTAAAATCGGCTCGCGGCGTATAAATCACGCCACCGTTCAACAGGCTCACACTACCACCCTGAGCGGTGACATTGTTAGGCAAGGAAACTCGTAACGTCTGTCCGAATTCGTTCGCTGGCCCTGCCAACGCCTGACTCAAGGTCACTATGTCCGATTGCGTCAGTGTCATTGACACGTCTTCGTCTGTGTCACGGGCGAAGTTCGATGCCGTCGGCACATCATTCACCGGGCGAATGGTGATGGTGACGGTCGTCGGAACCAGCGACTCGAGAATTTCATTCTCGTTCACATCCAGATTGACGTAATTCAAGTAAACAAATGTGTCCTCACCGAAGTAGTCCGCCGTTGGCTGATAGCTAAACGTCCCATCCGAATTGAACACAAAGGAATTGCCCGCCACATGTTGTGGAGGAGTCAGGAGTCTGGCGAATAGCGTCCGTCCGTCAGGACTGGTATCGTTGGCCAGCACGCCGTCGTCGACCACAAATCCCGGAGTCAATTGGCCCGTCGGATCCGACGTTACAAGTCCACCCACTTGATCCTCGTTCATGGCATAGCTATCCGACGTTCCGATCGGCGGAACACCGGGTACGATCCGGACCAAGTAATCCTCAACTTCACCGTCCAAGGCTAGACCGGTGGGCAAAAGATTGCCTGAGGAGGAAGCCCTGAACCGAGCAAACGAATTGGTGCTAACCGTCGGCACGGGCGATGTGGTTGGAATTCGGATGCTGAACGTCTGCGTCAGCGTCGAGGTTTCAAAAATAACGCCGTTCAAAACATTCTCGCCTGGATCCGTCCAGTCTCCATCCGCGTTGAAGTCAATCCACCCATCTACAATACCGGGCGATGACAAGGTCACTGTCACCAGCGTGTCAACGTTGCGATTGAAGAGGGGCTTGTCGAGTCCTTGGAACTTGAACGCAACTCCATCGTCACCCATGTCGCCATCGGCTTTGGGTGTCGGATTTCCATCTTGTTCCCCGGTGATCGTGGAACCAAGTCGCAAATCCGTTGCGTTCGAAACATGGCGTGCTCCGTCAGATCCTTGCGACGTTGGATAACGGCCTGGAGTTGTCGAGACTGGATCGGGGGCGTCACCGAAGTCCAACTGCGACCCTGGCATCAGAATCGAAAACTGCGTTTCATTATTGATGCGATTGGGTTGCAAATCATTCCCTGCCAAATCCTCGATGGCTCGTTGGAAGTAATTCGGAACCGGCGAATCGATGGAGATCGCATTCTCAACATACAGAGTGTTGCCACCCCGTTTCTTAGCAAACAGGGACGTGTTAGTTGCCGAGTTGATGGCCTTGATAATCGCATCGCGCATCATTTCTGCCGTGAAAACAACATCCTGCAGGAATTGGATCGGTGTCGCTCCACCGGGTACGCCCGAAACCTCCAAGCTAGTGCCGTTGTTCACAAAGGTATACTGCGGATTGTCTAATAACTTGAGCGACGAGTTCGAAAGAACCTCGGTTTGCAATCCAAGCCCCGATGCTTCGATGGCGGCCTTCATCGCGTCGATGACTTCTGCCCTCGTGCTTGACGAGCGGAAGAATATTGGGATACGACCAGCCGTAAAGCCATTGTTGTTGGTTGCGTTCTCGAACTCAAAGGTAACCGTCTTCGTTCCATTGTTGATCGAGAAGTACTGTCCATCGTCGACGTTGCTACGCGACTGCCTAATTGCGGAAGTGTTGCTGACAACCGTCGTATCTGGAACCGCACCCAGATCAATGAACGGCCCTCCAGCCCCCTTCGCAACGATTCCGAGACCCGACGCGTTGATGACATTGATCATCGACTGCACGATAGTGGGAACCGTGCTGGATGGGTTAAACCGCACCACAACACTGCCGGGCACAGTCGAACCACTCGAATTACCATCGAACTCGATCACCAATGTCACGCCATTGTTCGTCAAGGTTAGGAACGTATCGTCCTGCAAATCTTGTCCCACAATCGGTGGCACCTCTAGCAGCAACGAACCGACGATCGTCAAAGTCGTGTTGGTCGCCACACCAGGCTTTCCAAACAACCCGACGCTTGGAGCGGCCGATGCATCAATGCGATGCTGTTCGTTTCCACCGATCGCAATGTTGCCGTCGTTGATGTGTTTTGGATCCAAGTTCAAGCCCGCGTTCTTAATAGTCTGCGCGACCAAATCCCCCAACTGATCTTGAGTGTCCGTCAGTTGGAACGCAATGGGGATGCTGCCAGGCTTGACAATCGCATCCAACGTGAATTCGAACGTCTTGGTGAGGCTGCCGTCTGAGATCGTAAATTGTTCGCCGTCCGCAATCGTACGTGAAACACCCACCAGGCTCAGTTTGGAATTCAAAAGATTAACGGAACCCGACGGTGACAGGCCAAGATGTACCACGTCGGAACCCATGATTCGCGGCTGCAGTTTAAGACCACTGGCCACAATCGATTGAACCAAAAGCTTGGCAATGTCGTTTGCATTGCTCGCTTGCGAGGAATCAATTCGGAAGTTGGCTGGATCGAACCTACCATCGGTATCAAATTCAAACACAATCTCGACTCGACCGTCACTGATCGAAACGAGCTGTCCATCCGTAACACCTCCCACGCCAGCACCCAAATTCGGAACCAGCAACCCATCCGTTTGAATCGGTTGTGTCAGGGCGGAAAGAGCGGTGTTGACGCGTGTGTTCGCGGCCGCACCCAAGTAAACACTGCCACTTGGTTGGACGACAGGATTGACCGCGAGTGAGGTCGTTCGAATCGCTGCCGCAATCGTGTTGGCAATTTCCTCACGCGACGACGTCTTGCTGAAAACGACGGGAATATTTCCAGCTAGGAAATTGGAATTGTTGTCCAGCTCGAAGGTCACTTGGAGCGTGCCTTGCGTAATGGTGAATCGATCGCCATCCACGACACCGCCGGCTTGTCCACCTGCCAAAGGTACCTGGATTTTTAAACCCTGCGGAATTTGCAATCGGAAGCCACTTTCGAACTCAAAATGGACATTGCCACCCAGGCTATCTCGGATAATCATTCGATCTCCGTCCTGAATCGTGTCGCCGGATGGGGCGACCAAAACAAAGCGGTCCTTGTTGTTCAAAAGAATATCGTAGACGCGATCGTTTTTCCAAACACCCGCGAGCGGAGTGAGGATAATTTCGTTGCGTGTCGTATCGTACGCAAAACGGTAATCGATTCCCTCTACCAGCAATCGTCCATTTTCGAACAAGACGACCGAAGCTCCTGTGGCTCGAACGCCACTTACCTCGGACGTGACTACCGAATCATCGTTGACGCCAATGCCTCCGAAGGTCTCATCGGAATCGCGTAATTGAATGCGAAACTCGGAATACACACCTTCCGTAAGCTGGACGACCGACACCGCGGAATCCTTATCGACACCAAGGGCATCATTGTCGAGAGGATTAACCAAGACGGCGGTTGGGCCAAGGAAGTCTGCCCGATCAAACGCTCCGCGATCCTTAAACACATTTTGCCCCAAGCCGCTCGGTGGCGCTACCGATGGATCATCCACCCTCAACTGGCCAACGGCATCACGGTCTGGCGCGATCACCGGCGAGACCGAAATCCCAACGGATTTCTTGACATTCGCAAACAAAGGTCGCTCAGGCAAGGAATCGATACCGCTATCAATCAAGATCGAACCAGACGCTGGCAGGTATTGCCCTGCTTGTGCGTTCACGAAAAGTTTCACACCATCCGCGACGTCGAAATTGAAGTCCAAGGCAGTATTCGGAATGTTTGTCGGGACTTTCTCAATGCCCGTGGTGAACCGCACTTTGGATGCAGCCGGCTCATCGTGCTGATAGACCGATCCGCCCAGGATCACTTCGCTCGGCTTCGAAACGACCGTTTCACCATCGAAGCCATAGGGTGCAAACCCACCTGTGAACGGCCCAACAACCGGATAACGTCGCGACTCCTCTTTGATGACCGGCGATTGCAGGTTAAAGAAGACGTTGTTGAGAATCGTTGGGCTGGCCCCGCGTGATGCGAGAACTCCCGTTTCCGGCAACAACGAATCCAAGTTGTTCCCCTCATTTTCATCCGGACTAACGATCACAGTATTGTTGCCCGTGATCCAGGCCGCATTCTTGACCACCACGAACTTTTCCGAAGTTCCGTCGCCAATCGAAGTCAGCGAGAGTGGGGTTGTCGACAAGCGGTCGTGTCCAAAACCCATGTGCGATAAGCTCGTCACATTGAGGAATGGAGGCAAATTATTGAGGACCGTTGTCGTGAAAGTGATAAACCCGTCAAAGCGTCGCGTGAATACGCGGAGACCCTGGTTGACTTCCGTAAAGTCGCCACCCAGTTGACGGCGAATTTCGCGAGGACTCACTGCGTTGGTCCCTAGCTCGTCAATATCACCCAAAAGCTCAATCAAGGGAGCCCTATCACCCACGATAGAATTGAAATCCGCATCCAAGATGTTCGCTAGACCACCCATGGCGCGAGCATGCACGGCCGGCAACGGACTGGCCGTTCCAAACTGGCCGTTCGGCAATTGCTGTGCATTGCTGACAGCCGGCCCGCCCGCTAGCCCCTCATTGATCGCCTTGGCAATCGCTCGGGCAACGTCTGGGAATCGCCAGTTCGCATTGAGATTAATGGGAATATTACCCGGGGCAACTTGGCCACCGATACCGAAGACGAATTCGAAAGTACGTCCCGTGGTTTGCTGACCGTCCAGATCCGGCACGCCGTGGATCGTGAATGTTTCGCCTGCTCGATAGGCGGATGCATCTTCTGCAGTGATAACGAAATCCTGCATATGCCGAGCACTCAGCGTAATCCGATAGGCTCCCGTCGTTTTTCCAGCCTTGCGATTGGCGAACGAAAGGGGATCGTACGTTGAGTTGCCGACCGAACTCACAGCAGCATAGTAAACTCCCGGAGAGGTCGCGGTGAAGTCTGCGTAGGAATCCAAGCTCAATAGCTCGCCTGGTGCCGCATCGTTATCACTTGCCGTCAACGAAATTCCGTTGGCATTCATGAACGTTTGCGGGACCCCTCGGCTGTCGAAAATTTGCAAGACCGAATCCAGCCCACTGTTGGCCGAATCGATATCGATGATCGCCCGTTCTCCAACCCCAAGTTTGAACTGGTAGATATCCACATCCGAGGTTGCCAAGAAACTACCCAGCCCAGCATTCGATACGAAAACCGACTTGGCTGCATTCAAACGTGCTTCGGATAGAACCACGTTGCTCAAGTTAGGCAGCGGATCCGCACCCAGCAATATCGCCGACTTCAACTGAGCAACGCTCATGCCTGGATTGGAACTCGCCAAGAGTGCAGCCACACCCGCCACGTGCGGCGAAGCCATGGATGTTCCGCTCAGGAGTCCATAACCACCGCCGAGCGTCGTGCTCAAAATGTCTACACCGGGAGCCGCGATATCGACAGAAGTCACCCCAAAGTTCGAGAAGTTCGCCAATTGATCATTGTGATCGGTGGCTGCCACCGCAACAATTCCGTCGAGCGGGAAGCTCGTCGGGAAAAACGGCTGCTGATCGTTGTTGGTCCCATTGTTTCCAGCCGCCGCCACAAACAAAATCCCGACATCGATGGTCGCTTGAATTGCATCTTGAAAGGCTTGCGAACCTCCTGGTCCGCCGTAACTGTTGTTGCTTACAACGATATTGATTCCGTACTGGGTCTTCATCGTCACCAAGTAGTTCAACGATTCGACCGCGGCCAAGAACGAAACAGCCGGACCGGCAGCACCGATCTTGAGCGCCATGATCTTGGAGTTCCAGTTGACCCCGGTGACTCCCCGACCGTTGTTACCTATCGCAGCCGTCGTACCCGCAACGTGGGTGCCGTGACCGTTCAGGTCCATCGGATCCGAATCGCCGTCGAATGGGTCGATACCGTAGATGTCATCAATGTAACCGTTGCCATCGTTGTCAATACCATCCCCAGCGATCTCACCTGGGTTGACCCACATATTGGCACGCAGATCTGTGTGATTGTAGTCAACACCAGAGTCGATGACGGCGATCACCGTCTGTGTCGAACCCGTGACCAAATCCCAAGCCTCTGGGGCATCGATGTCTGCGTCGATTTTTCCGCCCGTTTGACCTTGATTATCGTACTGCCATTGTTGCGGGTACTGCGGGTCGTTTGGCACGCGCTGAAAATGCATGTCCATATCCGGCTCGGCATACCGAATCTCTGGCATCGCGTCCAATTGCTGCAATCGCATGATCGTGAGGTTATTGTCCTGCCGTCGCACCAGCAAGGCATTGATAAAATCATATCGCCGAATGATTTCAAGACCTTCGGCCGCCAAGATCTCGGCTTGACGCTCAGGCGATACCCCATCTTCAAACCTCAAGACGAAACGATTGGAGCTGAGATTGGCCAAGGAGTAGTTGAAACTGCCGCCATTTCCTCCGCTACCGTTCCCTGTCGAGGCCGGATTGTTTCCGGCGATTCCAACGCCCGCGTCACCGATGATTCCCACATCGCTATAGAACAATGGATTGTGCGAGGTTCCTTGCCACGTTTGCACAGCAGAGTCTAGCGTGTCATTGGTTTCCGCTCCTGCCGCTCCACCGTTGAAACTTGCGCGACCATCCTTGCCGATGATCGTGTTATTCACGATTCGGGTTTGGGGTTGCGGCGATTCGCCCAATGGAAGGCGACGGATATCTAATCTGTTTGAAAATCCGCCAGGTGTGTCCACATACTCCAGCGCCGTGACCCCTTCTAGATACAACGATGCTCGATTGAAATACTCGGGATAAAAATTTCCCGCACTCGATGGCGGAGCGCCTGGATCAGGACCGAGCAAACTCTGAGCTATGGTCGCCTGAATGATTTGCGTGGTTCCATTGGAAACAAAGATGCTTCCCAAGATAGAATCTCGCAAGGCATGCATTGTTTCAAATGCATTGGTCGCAAATGGCTGGCAGTTGGTGCAAGTCAGTCGTTGATAGTAGCTTCCACCCAGGTCTCGATACCATGCGATGGTACTGTCAAGCGCAACACCGTTGCCCTCAACTTGAGTGCTACCGCCAGCAGCAGCTGGACCTCCAGCTAGATCGTCGAATTCGAATCGCAATCGTGTTCGGTCCGCATCGATGACCAGCACATCTCCGTCGTCGATATACGTGCCAAAGTGCGTGACCGGTGCACTGCCGTTGACAAGCGGGTTGTTATCTTCGGAAGGGATTAGTTGAGGCGTGATCATCCATATTGGATTCTCGCCGTTGATCTTGACTCCCCCGAGTCCGCCTTCTTCAAGAACGTTATTCTGGATCACGACTCCCGATACGAGTCCACCTGGAACACTGTTGTTGAGCGCGGGTAGATTGCGCACCGCTTGAGTGCCTGCGAGCGAGGGCTTCGCTTGAATGTCGTCGACTAAATTAAATCCGCCGAAATTGCCCCCGTTAAAGCTAAACGTGTTGCCCGCGTCTTCCGTGTCGCGAGGATCCGCCATCCTTGCCGCTGGCTCGGACCAAATCGCATAGTCGCGAGAATTGCGAATGAAGCTATTCTGAACGATCAACTGCCCTTGATCACGTGTCACATTGCGATCGCCGATCCCAGAATACGAAATCACTTGAACCATGCCAGCCGGCTTCGCGGACTTGACCTGGAACACGGCTGCGTTTCCAATCAAATTGATACGCGTATCTCGGCCCGTGGTCCCCGTCGCAATTCCACTGGATGTGGCTGCGCTGACTCGCAATCGCGACTGAACGTTCGGGTTGTTAATCGCGTCACGAATCGCTCTCGCCACTACGTAAGCCGGATCCGCAGGTGTGAATCGAACCGGTACATTTCCGGCCGATACGACGTTATCAACGGAAAACTCAAAACCAATTCGCGTACCACCGTCGGAAATCTCAAAAACATCTCCATCCGTTAGATTCGAACCAGCGGGTGCAACAATCGCGATCTGTTCCGCAAATCGATCGTTGGTGTCAAAAGTCTTGGTTAGCGTTGGTGTCCCACTTGAATTCGACGTAAAGAAATTTTCCCCTAACCGCACTTCCAACTGATAGGCACCACGCGTGATCGTGGTAGATGGAACCGGCACGTTCACGAACGTAGGATTCGGCTCGCCCGAGAAGATTCGGGACCCATCGGCCAATTCCATGGTTACCGCCCCGATTCGTACGCGACCATCGCCGGCACCACGTGCACGGAAAACAACAGCCAGTCCAGCTTGGCCGGCGTACTGGGACACGTCGATCGAGGCTCGTTGAGGGGAGCCTGCAACCAGCAAAACGACGTTCCCTGGTCGATTGACATTATCCGTCGTCGCAATTCTTTGCAGACCCAATGCCGACTGCATAAATACGTCCAACTGCCCTGTAAAGACTTCGTAGTCAAACGCCACTCTCGGTCCATCGGCAAACGTATAAGTCGCCAACGAGAACGTGCGAGTTGAATTCTGCGACAACGGGCCGGGAGGAGTCGCATTGAAATCACCAAACAAGTTCATGCCAGGTGACAAAACAGGTTCGTCTGGCGTTCCCACTCTCTCACCGCGTTCGGCGAAACCGATAATGACATTGGTGATCGTTGTCGCAGCTTGTGTGCTGCGGAAAATCATCGTCAGCCCATCTTGTCCCGCAAACTGATTGAGAGGGATCTTGATCGAATTGGTCCCAGCCTGGAGCGTTCCACCAAATTGGGATCTCGCGACCTCAGTCTCGACACCCGCGGAATCCCTGATGGAAATGCTGAAGTTCCCACCTGGGAAATTATAGTCGATGTAGGTAGCCGGTTGATCAGCCGCCGAATAGGCACCCAGGTTAAAGACCTTGGAGATCAGCTCACCGGTCGGTCCAATGCTGGGATTGGGCTGCGGCAAAAAGTTACGGATCACTGGCGGCAACGCCGTAGTCGCCCCAGCTACGAAATCCTCGTCGACAATTCGGAGTATCGAGCTGATGGGCTCCGTATTGAATTGGTTGATGATCCGAGTGCGCGGTTGATACCCGGCCGACGAAATCGCGACCAAATACGTCCCTTCGGCCAGCGCCACAGGTCCGATCGAGGCATCTTTCGTTCCCAAAGAACCGCGAGATAGATCCGAAGCGTCGTTGACCAACAACGGTCGTGCTTGATCGTCGGCGATATTGCTCGAATCACCTGAGTAGATCAACCGATACTGTTTTCCAAATCGAAGCGAATTTTCTTCGATGAAAACATTGATCGATGTATCGGGTCGGTTCAGTCCATCGGCGTAATCCATATCAAACATGACCGAAGCAAAACCTCCGCTCATGCTGCCGACGATATCTTGCTGACGAATATCAAGTCGATAAAAATCCACATCGGTATTTGTACTGAGCGAGCCTGCTAGGCTGATTCCGCCATTGGCAGTGTTCAATAGATTGCCAATGTACTGCGGACGATTGCCGACCGTGAGTTGGCCAACCGCCGTTCCATTGTATGCCGTCAGTTCTGCATTGCTGTTGGTGCGGAAATTGTTCGCTGAGTCGACATACTCAACACTCTCATCTTCGGCCGCTTCTCCAATCAAGGGGGAAGAAGTTGGCAAGCCTCGAAGGTGCACTCCGTTGGTGGAGTAACGAATATCCGTGTAGCTCACCATTGAGCCGGCAAACTCTTGTTGCTCTCGCAGTCGAAGCTGAATTTCATATGGTCCAGAACTCAGTCCAGCCTTTTCGTTGGCGATATCCGTTCCCGCACTTCGCAATCGGAAATAGAATGTTCCGCGAGCCCCAACAGTGCCAGGCAAAACGATCCGCATCCCCGCGTCTCGAACATTCGTCGTCCCATCTTCCTTGACCAACCCGCTTCGATTCGTTCGCACATTCGTGGTACGCACTGGCAAGGGATTGACACTGCTCGGATCGATCTGCGGAGATCGGTAAAGCAACGCTGGAACAAGTGTTTCTTCGGTGCTGTTATCGCTGCGCGCTATCAGCTCGCCATTCGCATCCAAGAGCTCGATAACGGTGTCTAGGTTGATCTTGGTATAGTCGACATCCAGCCAAATCTCAGTCCCTGCTTCGGCCGAAAAACTGTAGAGGTCGACGTCCTGATCCTGACTCAACACACCCTTGATCACAAATCCGAGCCGAAGGTTTTCACTGCCGGACGAAGCCGTGGCCGCCAAGCTTCCAAGGCCTTGTGCCGTGCGGATCGATCCATTCGGACCAGGGGCCGCTGCCGCAATATCCTCGGTTTCCAATACGAGCCCGACATTGCGATCGTTGGAGTACTGATCAAGCAAGACACCTCGCCAGTCCGCACTGCCTGGAACAGAACCAATCCCATCATTATTCGTGTCGTTTTGCGATCGTCCGTCCGGACGCAAGCCCGCTCCGACGGTATCGTCCTTCAAGCTCGTCAAGATCACCGGGAAGCCCGGTTGGCCCATCAAATGCAACGTGCCGCCGACGCGGTTATTGCCAGGCATCAACTGGCCATTGGCTGTGATCCCCGCGCCCAAGTTGCGATTGTAGTTCGAACCATATCCATCGAACTTGATCACCAACGATTCATTGGTGGCGCTCTGCAGACGCAAGCCACCCTCGTGCTGGTAGTTCCCGACGAAAATCCCGTCATACACAACGTGAACGATGTCGGTATCGTCCCAAGCGCTGGCGGTGGTCAAGGTATCACCGCGAATCTTTAACCCGTTCAGAGTGTTATTCGCGAACCTGTTTTCGCGAATCAATGGTCCTACGTTCGTAGAATAATTTGGATTGATGTCCACATTTCCAGTCTGCCGTCCTGAATCCGCCATCACCTCATCGTTCATGCTGTTCGCATCGATATCAATCGCTGCGCCGATGTTGTTTCGGAACACATTGCCGAGAATGGTTGGCTGCGTGCCGCGGACAAAGATCGTGGCTGGCTCATTCAGCAGTCGACCAAATCGAGTACCCGGACCCTGCCCACCAAAACCGTCGGCGTTGTTTTCGAAGACCGAATGCGCGATGCGAGCATCGGCTTGTTGAAGCTCAATCGTGTTGAACGCTCGGAACGTACCGTCCAACCTAGTCACACCTCCAGCGTACGCAAACGTCGAATGATCGACGCTCAGAGACGCCGTCGGCGCGGCGTAAATACCACCCCAATCGCGAGGTGATGGACGTGTGCTCGTCCCGTTGTTGTTGGTGTCAAAAGTACCGCCAGCACCGTATCGATCATCCAGTTTGCTCGTAAAGATAATCGGCAAATCCTCGGTACCTTCGGCGATGATACGAGTACCAAACGTTGCCTCAATACGCGAGCCTTCCAACTTCAAAACGCTACCTGGATCGATCACCAAGGATGAATTCAGACGAGGTCGCTTGACAGCCAGTGACTCAGGCGAAAGCGCAGCACCTGTAACGGAACCATCGTCCGTCAGCGAGGCTAAGGTGGACATCGTTGCATTCGGCAACTCAGCGATCAACGAATAGGGTCCCGAGCCGTTGCTTGCACTTCGATAGACGCGTCGGGCCACATAACCCGGCAGTGGTTGCGGCAATTGTGTTAACACAACCGATTGACCACTCGGCAGGACAATGTCGCTGGTCGGGTTGGATGCAAGCGCCTCGAGTCCAGCCGCGTCGACCATGACGAAACGGTAATTGTATCGGCCGGCGGCCAATGTCCCACCTGCGGAATTTGCGAGCAAAACAGCGGACACATCCAAGCGATCACGAGCGAGCGTCCCGCCTAAAGACTTGCCAATATCCAAGTAAGTCGAGGTTGACTTGTCCAGCAATGCGATCAATTCGTACGCTCCCGTTCCGCTCACACTGCTGCGGTACAATCGGCGAGTCACAAAATCACCCGTTGCCGACGGCAGACTGGATAACTCAATCGCAGTCTGATTGCCAACGAGACTGATGCTTCGCGTCGCATTGGAAGGAACGCTCTCGCTGCCATTCCGGTCGACAAACGTCAACTTGTAGTTGTAGATGTCCGGCAAAAGCGTTCCGCCGACTCCAGGTGCAACGGAGACCAAGTCCGCAGCGGGAGTGAAACCGTCCAGAATCGACCCACCGGGCGCACCCGAGAGAATCAAGTTATCAGACAAAATGTGAACGATATCGATATCGTCGAATCGCCCTGGAACCGTGAGGGTCTTGGGCGCCCCGTCCAAAGGTGTGTCGACCCGGATGAACAATCCGTTGAGCGAGTTGTTGGTCAGAGTGTTATGGTGGATTTCTGGTCCCACTCGATCGTAATCGCTTGTAAACGCGCCACTCAGTTGGAATCGTGGTTCGTTGAAATTGGTTTCTTCGAAACTGTTTGGAAGCGCGCTCATCGCGGCATCGGCACTGCGTGTGATTCGATTGTACGTGATCGTGGGACGCGTTTCGAACATCTGGATTGCATTGATGGTTTGTGCAACCCCGTCAACGACAACGCTGCCTCCACCATATCGCATGTCGGCATTATTGACGTATTGAAGGAAAATTCCTTCGTCCTCGCCATCGCGCCGACCCGACGCGACATCGATATCCCGTCGGAATGCAATCCCTCCCCAATCCCCGGCACCGGGGACCGTTTTCGGGCCATACGTATCGAGCCCAATCGTTTCATCCAGCCAAGAGGTGAAATACACACTTCCGGGAGCAACACCACCCGTCGCTTGCTTGAGCATGTTTCCGTTCGCGTCGAGCAACGACGGCGCACCAAGAACTTGCAATGCAGCCCCGGATCGATTGATGTTCAGGTTCGAACTGCCGACACCCAGCCTCGCATTTCTAAATTTGAAAATGGCTCCCGCATCGATCATCGTGGTGACCCCCCTCGGGACATCCATCGTTAACCCATCTGCAAGAATCGCTCCAGGCAAGAGACCAATTCCAATTTCGTAGGCAATATTGTCGCCAATGGTTTCCAGTTTTCCGTCGCCACCACCGTTGCCGACGATGCGCACGATGTCACCCGGCAAGGCCGAAGCAAACGCGTTGGGAACTCCGGCTCCAGCGATATTGTTGAATGGACGACTCAAGCTGCCGTCCGCGTTCGGACCGGCGGATTTGTCGACGAAAATGTTCTTGCCGACCACATCAATCAAACGCAATGCGGGATCGACGGTGATCGATCTTTCACCCTGCAAAACGAGGCTGCTACCGTTGACTGAGGCACTGACTCCCAGCGTGGATTGAGAGGTAATCGCGTTGGCTAACGCGCTGGCCAAATCGCTCGCAGTATTGCCATTCACATAAGGGATGCGGATGCGACCAGGACTGACGATGGCATCGCTGGAGAACTCGAATACGCGTGTCGCTCCATTCGCGCCCACCACCGTGACGATCCGGCTCTCGATTGCCGTGGAACCGCCAGCATTGAAGTTCAACGTTCGATTGAGCGGACGGGTTTCGAACCAAAAATTATAGATTCCACCCGCAACTCCATCCCCGTCACCGTCGAGTCCGACCGACGGGTCGCTCAGCGAATTTGTGGAAACGTCTTGAATTGCGTCATCGATGCCAACTTGCCCACGGAACGTGAGCCGCATTTCGTACTTGCCTTGCGATTGCCCGCCGAAACCCGTGCCAGGAATGGCCGCGTTGTAGTCGTCGTTGCCGCTGGCGCTAACGCCAACAAAATAGACCCCGCTGTTGAGCGATACTTTGATCACCGAATCGCGACTGAAGTAGTCATCGTTCCGTGAAATCAACTCCATCTTTCCACCCGAAGTGATGATCGGATTCTGAGTCAGCAGATTTCCACCAACCCTGGTGCTACCACTTCCCTTGGCCAATTTGACCGTGACCAAACGGCTCGCCTCACTCGAACTCTGAATCGCCGCAATGATCTCATCGACAGTGCTCTCACTGCCAGGCGTCGCGTTCAGATCGATCCCGATCGCATTCGGATACACCGAAATGGAGGGTGCTCCACCTCGCACAGTCTGAGTCAAGTAAATCTGGAATTGATTTCCCTGGCTACCTGGACGCACTGCGGTGAACTCGACCGACAACAGATTGCTTACGCCAAAGTTGGTCACACCCTTAGCTTGCGTCTGCTTGTACAGATGCAGATTCGTGTCCAACTCGCTGCTGTTGGCTAGACGCTGCGCATACGTTTCAAGCGTGAACAAGCCCTCTCGACTGGGGTCACCTAAATTCACTTCGAAACGATACAAATCGATGTCCGACCCATCCGGTCGATGCAGGTACTGACCGTGGAGAACGTCCTGATTACCTGGAAAAATTGGCTCGAAACGTTCTTCACTTGCCGTCAATTGCACGTCGTTGGGATTGATCGTTGGACCGGTACCCGCAAAGAAGGTCGGATCCAATCGCATGAGCGTGCTTTCAGGCAGATCGCCCGCATGCTCAAGGCCTAGAACCATTCCAATGCTCGCCATCGTCGATCGGAAGTAATCCTCACCGTACGAATTATTCCAAGCGCGAGTGGCTTCCAGAATGATCAATGAGTTGGCAAACGTCTTATCGATGCGCACACCGAAATTGATCGTATTGTTGAGACCAACTTGAATTGCTGTCGTTTTGATTTGAGTCGCTGCAACCGGCGTCAGCCCAGTCAACGAGCCCAACGCGATCGTCACACCTTGATCGGCAGTTTCCACGAACTGAACACCGATCTTGTGCGCCCATAAATTGAGGGCCTCACGCGTTCGGCCTTTTTGCTCCTCGGTGATCGAGTTAACTAAAGGATTGTTTAAGTTGTCGTTAGCGTAAACCGTTTTGAAGTTGTAATAGATCGTCGTGATTCCAGCCGTCGGATCTGCTCCGAAGGCCGCATTGACGTGATTCTCAAAACCGCCAACTAGATTCTGTGGCAAGGTACGATGAGCCGGGTCATCGCTGGCACCCTCCAAGTCCAGCGCAAATGGCTCAGGATCGATCGAGGACGATAGGATTAAACTGCTCTGGAGCAGATTCGCAGACCCAATCGACCCTAAATTCATCGCGGTGCTGAACGAACTCCCCAGCCCAAACAAAGTGACCGGCGAATAGCTTAGCAATCGATCGCCAATGACCGTCGACGGGACACTGCCAGGCTCATAGTCGATGCTCACCAAACTCGTCGCAGCTGGCACAAGCAGGATCGCGTCCACGACCTCTTTCGCCGTAACGGTTGCAGTCCCCAGATCCACGGTGATCTTGCGACCAACGACCGTGACAGCCGGCGGATTTCCGTTGAGCGAGTTCACGAACTCAACCTGAACTCCACTGCCCTCTTCACCGATTTGGTTGGCCGTGAATCGAACTTTGACGGCACCCGCCGTGTTGAAATCCGTAATGGCGTTGGCGGCCGCTTCGTTCCTGGTCGGGGCGAGAGGCTGCGTCTCGCGACTACCAATTCTTAAGCGGTATGTGACTGGACCAGCACCCGAACCCGGAAGCGTATCCAAGTCGCTTGCAAAGACAAGAGTTGCCGTGTTGGAGGCTACGTTGTAGCGTACCGAAATGGGCTTGAACGCCGCTCCATCATCCGTGTTTCGGATCGTGTCCCTTGTGAAGATCAATTGATAGAAATCTGGGTTCTCAACCGATCGCGACGTCGGACGACCTTGAGCGTCGTTTTCAACCAACAGCTTTTCTTGGTCGAAGTAGACGACGATGGTGTCGCGTTGCTGACTCAACTGTCCATTGAGACGCACAACCGGTTGCGGTACGACCGAAATAACTTGCGGTCCGAGATCCAACCGGAAATCAACCGTATCCGATCGGGTATTGGGCTTCGAAGGAATCAGCAGGTTTCCGGGCAGACCATTCTCACCCACATTTCGCAACCCAACGATACCTAACGTCGGGTCGTCAAAGCCAAAGACTTCGATGCGATATTGATCGTCGACCAAATTCTCTGCGAACCGTACTGTAACTTCGTTCTCGTCTGGATTTTCGCCAACACTCCGCATGCCTGGCTGGACGATGATGTCATTGGTTTGCGTTAGTCGAATAGGCGAATAAGCGGCAGGGTTGCCATTGCTGAGCAGCGTGGACTCCAGCCCCCCGTTGATCTTCGCCCGGATCCGAGTATTGATCGTGGGTGTCGTATTGATTGCATCTACCAGCTGCTTTGCGGTAGTGCTCGGCGCAAGAGTCACCGAGAGAATATTGTTCGATAGCGAGACAGCGAAACTCGTGCCTTTAGAAACATTGACATCGAAGGTGGCTCCTTGGTCAACCGCGCTAAGTTGCAGCTCGACTTTCCCAGCCGTCCCAAAATCGCTCGACGCGCTAGCCACACCGAAGGATCCATCTCCTCCGGACCGCGTGATGCGGATGCCACTGAGCGTATTTGCATCAATGACCTGTGAATCATCGAAGCGGAACGTAAGCTCCCTAGGAGCGATGCTGCGCACCACGCCATTCTCGATTAAATCACTATTGTTCGGCTGGATTCCAATCAACCTAGGTCCCGCAGCCATCATTTGCCGAGACTCCAAGGTTTCAAGCAGGCAGCGACGGAGCTTGGACCGTTTTGCTTCGCTCGAAACAGCGTCTTGAGGAGCAATAGTTCGGGTGGAAAAATTCTTGTTGCGAAGCCGGCGGATGGTCATCACCAACCCTCAGTGCAAAGGTAGCCAGGAACTCCTCGCGAAATGAAATACCTCGCAAGGCTGTAAAATGGAGTCCCGACCAACCGAACACTAAGGCAAAAAAACCCACCTTAAGAATCTGGCCGTCGGAATAACACTCAGTTTCGAGTATAGTTGGGCCGGATTTGGATGCAAACTTGTGCTACCCCATACGCCCACAACGAACATGGAATTCGAGCCGAAACCACCTTAAAGAATGGGTCGGATCCTACCAGCACATCGGAAAACGATGAAGATTTTACCAAAACAACTCAACCACACTGGTCAATTACCGCTCAATGCGACGGATTTGCGGCCTATGACGTCGCTTTGGATGTCGAACACTTGGAAAGGTTCCAAGCCACATGGGTGGAAATGAAAGTCTTGAAGAAAAAGGAATTTTTTTAAAACCGTCTCTTTTCGTGGTTTTACATCACACTATGCCGACCCCTTCTCCAAGGGCGACGCATTGGGATCTTTTGCTCGAACACCCACTCCCAAACAACAATTCCTTGCTTTCCTTTGAATTGCTCGTCCCGCCGGAAAAATGGTCGAACCCCACTGCCGCGACGCGTCTGCCTGACCATCGGCCTACGTACTTGACCTACGAAGGTCCAATCTCAAACAATCGCGGACATGTAAAACGGATCCTACAAGGCTCCTTTGAATGGGTAAATGCCAACGAATGCTCGCTAACCCTACGACTAAAATGGGCGAAATGGGAAGAATACGAAGGCGAAAAACTCGCGGGGCGACACTCGGGAAACAAGGAGAGTTTTTTTGCCCTTCCCTTTTCAGGAACGCTAGAACTTCATCGAAACCAAAATCTACCGGATTTCTCCCCCGGATCCTGGCAGCTTATCCTTTCCGACCACGAAGCATCTTTTTTCCCGCCTAGACGGTGAATTTATTCTCTGCGACTTCGCGTCATTGCGTCTCTGCGCTAACTTTTGAAATGGAACGCAGAGGCGCAGAGCACCCTTCGGTCAAAACAAGTGGCGTAAGCCAAACGGCACTCCCTTTTCGTTCGAACCAATCTTTTGTAGCGGATCGGCGCGAGCCGACCGGTGACTTCCCACTTAATTTCCGAAGCCTCACCGGACAGCTTGCGCTGTTCCGCTACTTGTGGCAGTTGATTTACTGGACTGCGTCTGTCACGATGCTTAGAAGCCATTCCTTTCACAGCAACCGCGATTTCTCCCAAAATCTTTCCACGAATGCAAATGTCGAACTCGAACCTGGAATCCGGCCCCTTCGCCGAATCGCGACGGTCGCGAAAGACCATTAGTCTTTGGATGTTAATGTTCTCCATGGTCGTGTTTGCAGGTTTTTCCATGTTAATGATGTTGGCAGCACGCGTCCCGACGATCGCCAACAGCATCAATGAATTTTTTGGACTACCGCAAATTGCCAAACAGGGCAAACCGGACAGAACAACGCATTTGATCTTTTTGCTTTTTTGCTATTCGTCTCCACTGTTATTTGCAATGTGGGTTGGAATTCTGCATTCGATCAACGTTCGACTCACGAATTTCTATGCCGCAAAACACGGACAAGACGAACCAGACAACCCGTTCGTTTGATGAAGCAATTCATCGGAAAAACCTAACATGACCAAGTTAACGCTGGCGATTGAAAAACACTTGCAACGCCGAATTGCCGAGCACGATTTGAATCACTATCGTTTGCTGGGCCTTTCGACGAATGCAAACGCGGATGAGATTAAGCGCGCCTTAAAAACAACGGCCGCCGCTTGGAATGCTTCCGACACAAAATCGAATCCGGAATCAGCACAACTGGTCGCCAAGCTCCTTAAGCAAGCCCAAACGACCTTATTGAACCCAGCTTCCAAGATCGAGTATGACAAGCATATCGCGGCCGAATCCCACGTTGCGGCCAACATTTTCTTCCCTGATGAGAATCCCTTTGAGTCCTTTGACCCTGCAGCCTGTCTGGTCGGCGCAGCATCAGCCAATGCACACGAAATTTGGGCTCACTCGCCTGGGAGTGGCCAATTGCGATGGCGCGAACTCCAGCGGGTTATCCCATCGCTTTGCGAACTCGATTTGCTCCCTACACCATCAACCGCGAAAACTCTTGCCAACCCACTTTTTCCCAGTTCGCCTTCAACTGCAATCGAACCATCACAGGCATCCAAGCGCGAGTCGAGTCTCGCTCGCATCGAACAGCTCAAACGTGCACGACGAAACAAGCAGCGTTTGGTCTTAACTGGTCTCTTTGCCATCGCCATGTTGTTCCTAGGCTATTCCGGATTGAGATTTGTCCTGAATCTCAGACAAGTCGCTCAGCAATCCGCTCCAGCCCAACCAACCTCCGATCCAATCCCTCCAAATCTGGAGACAAGTCCCAAGCCATCCAACGCGACCAACAATTCAAAAGATCGATCGGATCAAGGATCTCAAGTCGTTTCTTCCGGGCTGCCCAGCCTAAATAAAGAAACAAGCGACCCCGTCGAGACTCCGCCCGACACTCCGCCAGTGGTCACTCCACCGCCTGTCACTCCACCGCCTGTCACTCCGCAGCCTGCCACTCCGCAGCCTGTCACGCCACCGCCTGCCACGCCATCGCCTGTCATTCCACCGCCTGTCACTCCGCAGCCTGTCACTCCGCAGCCTGTCACGCCACCGCCTGCCACGCCATCGCCTTCCTCTCCGCCAGACATGCCAGCAACTGTGCCGGAAACGAACCCCAACGCCATGTCCACCAAGAACTGGGCGTTGGCCATGAAGAAATCCAGGGAAGCACTCGACGCGGCGGACTTCGCTAATTTCCACCAACAAATGGAAATCGCCTTGCCGTTATCCTTGAACGACGAGATGCTTGCCAAGCGTGCGAGATTGGACCAATTAGGGCAACTGTACGAGATCTTCACCAAATCACTCGAGGAAGGAAAAACAAAGTTGGGAGGGAATCAAGTTCTCACGGTCGGAAAGAATAAGTTCAACATTGTCGATATCAGCAGTTCGGAATTGACGATTCGTATCCAAGGCAAAAATGAGAAGTACGCCTGGGATCGTTTACCGCCTGGAATCTCACTGTCCATAGCGGATCTGACGCTCAGCCTGGAATCACCGATCGACATTGCCGCTCGAGCGGTTTACTTTTCCCTTTCGCCGACCCGAAACGACATCTTTGACAAGAAAGTAAAGGACTGGTTCGAAAAATCGGTTGGGCAAGGTCAGGTTCGCGAGGATTTACAAATGGCACTAACAGACCAATACGAATGACGCGTGCACTGCGGCCCAGGTCTCGCCCGGCTGTGCGACAAACAGCAATACCAGAATATTTTTAAAAGACTTTCTTAACCTATTTTTTCCTGCCCATACTCATTTCCGTTCCTGCACGTTTTTAGATGAGCGTTCGATTAGCGTTCGATTAGTGTTCAAAGACCAATGTCTTGCAGGCACAGTCCAGGTTCTAATTAGGTCGCAAGAAGCGTGCTAATCACTTTCCCTTGGCTGAGCACCAACGGTCTACCGATTGGAGTTTGAAGCTCTTTGGTAAAATCGATTCCAAAGGCGTGCAACAACGTCGCATGCAACTCCTCCACTCGAACCGCATCTTGCACGCCAGTGAGAGGGTCTTTGCCGTTTTCGAGAAGCTCGTGTGTGGTTTGCCCATGAACATGACCTCGGCGAAATGGACCGCCTGCCAGAAGAGTACTAAAGCCGGTTGGCCAATGGTCGCGGCCACCGGCAACGTTGATTCGCGGAGTTCTGCCAAATTCGCCACCGCACATCACAATCGTTCGGTCGAGAAGGTTGCGTTCGTCTAACTGCTCGATGAGGGCGTGTAGGGCTGCATCCAAGATCGCACAGCGATTGCTTTGCAGGGTATGGTTTTCGACATGCGAATCCCAGCCGGACAATTCCACTTCGACACATCGAACACCGTTTTCGATCAATCGGACCGCGGCCAAACACCCTCGTCCAAAAGGCGTATCCCCAAACGAGGACACAATCTTCGACGGCTCTCGTGCGATATCAAAAGCCTGGATCTGCTCGCTTGCCATCATCGTTGTGGCGCGTGACGTCGAGGACTCATGCAGCGTTTTGGTTTTGTCGAGATCGCGAATCCGTCCACGCCGAAACTCTTTCTCAAGCACTTCGTGAAGATCGCGAACTCGCTTTTGAAAGACCTTTGGATCGGTGTAACTCTTTAAGTTGGGGAGCGGATTTTTTGGATCTCCAATCTTGAATGCATCGAGATCGCTTCCCATATAGCCGCCTCGCGATGGCCATTGGTCGCTAAGAATCGAGACATGTCGCGGGATTTCGATATTGTTTTCCGACTGATGACAGATCACCGCCCCGATGGAGGGATGGATCAGTGTTGGGTCGGGCCGCCAACCCGTCTTCATGTTGTACGTCGCTCGCTCGTGGTCCCCTTCGCGAGAAATCATCGATCGAATGAGCGTAGCTTGATGCATGATTTCGGCTGTCCGAGGCAACGAACTCGCAATTTGTAAACCTGCTACCGAGGTACGGATGGCTTTGGTCTCGCCACCAATCATCGAACCAGCATGCGGATCAAACGTTTCCAGCTGACTTGGCCCACCTTGCATCCAAAGAACGATCAGGCTCGTGGCAGTGGAAGGATCCGACTGTTTCGATTCGGCGGCCAAGGCAAGTCGCTCCGCCACACGCGTCAACATGCCTTGGCTGAAAAGCCCACCAGCCAGCGTTGCAGCCCCGTTCAGAAAACGTCTGCGATGAAACTCTCGCCAGGAGTCGCACCCGAAGTTTTCTAATGCAGCGGACATTCCGACTGAATTTAGTGGTTCCATTGAAATTCCGTGCTGTTCATGAGTGACCAAAAAACACTGCTCATTTCGGCCGACCTTGTCAGCCCTCGCGAATGACTAAGTCGCTCGCCGAAAACACGGAGCTCCAACTCGCTGGGAAGTCGATTCAACACCGACAGGAATGCCGTTTCGATGGCGGTTCGGTCATCGGATGTCAATTCGGCGATGCGTGTTGAAGCATTCAAGACGGGATTATGCTTGATTCGTTCGCTGACAAACGAACCGTTCATGACCAACAATCGCTGGGGAATCGTTACGGACTGCGGGTTGAATTCGTCGTCACCTCGGTCGCCATATGCCTTGGTAAAGTCGTTGACGCCCGTGAACAATTCGATCTGGGAAAGGATGGAACTGTTTTCGTCGATGGCTTTGACCCTCGATGCTTGATGGATCGAAGCCGCAACTTGTTCGGGGCGGAGCTGTGTCAACGGAAAGATCGCCCAGTGCTGCTCATAGCGTTCGTCGAGTTCCATTTCCCCATCGGGGGATGCTTGGTCGATTCGCGAGTCGCGTTGATACACTTCGGTGCAGATAATTGTTCGGATGAGTCGTTTCAAGTTGTAGCCATTGGCAGCAAAGTCATCGGCTAAGCGTTCAAGGCCGGGCGGAAAGGGACCCGAGAGAGGGATGCTATCGATAGGTTCTACCAACGGTTTCCCGAACAGGACGGCCCACATCCGATTGACGGTTGCTCGTGCGAAAGCTTTGTTTTCGGGGTGGGTCACCCAAACCGCCAAGCGATGTCTCGCGTCCCCCGTTTCCGGCAATAGGTCGCGACGATACGGGACCGATGGTACCACCGCAGTCTCCGTCTCCTCGTTCAAATACTTGACGCGATATTCCGGAGTCGAATTGCGAAGCCCAACGAACGGGTTCTCCAGCCTGATACCGGCGAAGAAAGCTGCCAATTGATGGAAGTCCGCTTGTTCTCCCATCCGCGAGCTAGGAGCTTCTGCGGATGGGGCTTGTTCGTTCCCGGTTTCCATCGAATTTTCGCTGAAACTTACCTTGCCCAAGTAGTCTTGATGGCATTGCAAACAATCGATGCGTTGAGCCAAGAATGCACGCGAAGTGCGGCCAGCTAATCGGATGGCGTCCGGCTTTTTATTGTCCGCATCGTCCATGGTTGCGGTCAAGAAATTCACCTGGGGCGCATCGGTCCAGGAACCTTGTGCTTCGAGAAGCTGACGAGCGATAACATCGTAGGGAGACCCCTTTTCGAATTGATCCGCCAACCAATCGACGTATTTGCGTCTTCGGAAAATCAAAAAAGGACCTTGATTGGTTCCCACGGTTGCCCGGGTCCAGCGTTCTGCCAAATAGTCTGCCCAGCGGCGGTCTTGCAACAAATATTCCGTCCACCAGATCAAGCGTTGAGGCTCGGGGATTTGCTCGAGCACTCGCAATTCCTCTAGAGATAGACCGTTGCCGATCATGGCCAAACTGATGCGTCGTGCGACGGTGCGCCAGTCCGCTGGCTGCGCTTTTACCAAATGCTGCTTTTCAATTTCGGAATCGATGGCCGCATCAATTTGTCGTGCTACCGATTGGATAGCTGGATCCAGAACGCCCGAGATCGACTCGGTCGATCGAGACAGTTGAGTCCGGGGCGAAGTTTCCCAAAAAAGAGCGGTGAGCAACGAAACCCCAACACCGATCGCTAGCGCTCGTTTTTTCCAACGCGGGGGCTGTTGATTTGCATCCATTCGAAGCGTTGTTAGACCGACTGAATTCAGTAATGGAGGAATGAGTTCAGGCGGGATCGGCTTTGGAGTCATCGCTTTTCACAGCTAGTTCAATTGTTTTGCGTCAAAGCATCGCATCAGGGTGAATCGTTTCGAGGAGCCATTGTACTCGTGATTTGCCGGGGAGGCACTGAAAACATCTTTGCTGTTTCTCATGGATTGAAAATCAATGGGAGAGCGAGGCTCCTGCCGAGCTATTTACGCAATGGTTCGGCAGGAGCCTCACCCTCCCTGTGGCTTCCCCCCCAAGGGCGTAGCCCAAAACTCGAATGCGCGACGATAGGCATCGACACCTCGGTCGAGTTGTTCGAAGCTGATCCATTCATCGCTTCGATGGGCTTGTTGAATATCGCCAGGCCCACAAATCAATAGCCTCTCCAGGCGTTGCAGGATGCCGGCATCGGTGGCAAAGCAGACGCTGTGAGATTCAGCCTGCCCTACAATTCGAAGCATGTTTTGAATCCACGGGCCATCGCTCGCAACTTGCCATGGATCAACGCTATCCTTTAAGTCGAATTCCAGCGCGTATCGGGTGCATAGCTTCCGGGTAGCTTCGAGCAATGGCTGATGATTTACGTTTGGCATGGCCCGGAAGAAGATGTTTACCTGAGCTAACGATGGAGTGACGTTGACGGCTTCTGGTTCATTGGTGATGGTCATGTTCCATGACAGCGTGGGTGGATCAAACATGCTGTTTCGATAGATCGGATTGGTTTCGCTTTCTTGCCGGATCGCCATCAACTCTGGAAGGGCAGGGATGAGTTGATAGTTTGCGTTGATCCCTTCGTTGGTGCTCGTATGAGCGCTGCGCCCGCGCGACCTGACCGCCAAGCGTTGCCCACCTTTGTGCGCGTGAACGACGCTGAGGCAAGTAGGTTCCCCCACGATTCCGACGGTCCCGGAATCCACCATTTCTTGAAAATAAGTCGATTCCGAATTGACTTGTTTCGCACCAAACATGCCGATCTCTTCATCGCTCGTCACGACGAAATAGATGGGTCCTGATTGTTGCTCGCAATCGATCTGGCTCGCAGCCACGATTGCACAGGCCAACGAACCTTTCATGTCACACGAACCGCGACCGTAAAGCCGTGAGCCATGTTCTTTGGGTTCAAAGGGACCGCTGAGATCGAACGACCAGTCGTCTGCGGGTACAACGTCCGTATGGGCCAAATACGCGACGCCACCTCGCCCTCCCCCTCGCTTTGCTACGACGCTCACTTTGTTTTTGCCTTTTTCGTCGACATAGCGGTGCCATTCGATTTCGAAATTCTGAGCCGATAATTGATTGGCAACGAATTGGCTGACCAACTCATTGCTTTCATGGCTGACTGACGGGTAAGCGACCAAATCCTTGGTCAATTGCAAGGTCTTCTCGAATAGGCGTCCGTTCATTGCAGGCTCTTATCTAAGGTAAACTGTCCGTCTTTTACGGTTTCGAGTATTCTAGGGAGACTTTGTAATCCCTCCCATGCGTATTTTGGTTGAAAGGTTGCGTGTTTTCGATGCTCAATGATATGCGTCAAGTGATTTCGTTGATTCTAGGCGGTGGTCGAGGTACTCGGCTATTCCCGCTGACCAAGATCCGCGCGAAACCCGCTGTCCCGTTGGCCGGGAAATACCGGCTGATCGACATTCCGATCAGCAATTGCATTCATAGCGGTGTCAATCGAATCTACGTCGTCACACAATTCCTGAGTGTCTCTCTCCACCAGCACATTCGACAAACCTATCGTTTTGATAACTTTAGTGGGGGGTTCGTCGAGTTGCTGGCGGCTCAGCAAACGATGGAGGGAGGCACCGAATGGTATGAAGGAACCGCAGATGCCGTTCGAAAAAACCTTCGCTATTTCGATGAAAACGATTGCAAATACGTTCTGATTTTGAGCGGTGATCAATTGTACCATATGGACTATGGCCACATGCTGGACACCCATATCAAATCCAATGCCGACGTCACGATTGCAGCGATCCCGGTTGCTCGCTCCGAAGCTCACGCCTTGGGGATTATGCGATGCGATGACACAGGACGCGTGACCGGTTTCCTCGAAAAACCGAAGACCGAGGAAGAGATCGACATGGTAACGACGAGTCCAGCTTGGATCGATGCACGCGGCATTCCGTCTCAAGGCCGTGATTGCTTGGCAAGCATGGGTTTGTATATTTTCAACAAGCAGTTGCTTTTCGATGTCCTCAACAAAACCAACTACAGCGACTTCGGCAAAGAAGTATTCCCAGCTGCGATCCGATCGCGGAAAGTCCAAGTCCATTTGTTCGATGAATATTGGGAAGATATCGGAACGATTCGCGCATTCTACAACGCCAACTTGTCACTGACGAAAAACAACCCGCCTTTCGATTTGTTCTCCGCCGATCGACCGGTCTACTCGCGGGCTAGATTTTTGCCACCAAGCGTGGTGGAGGGCGCATCGATTTCGAGTTCGTTGATCGCAGACGGGTGTCGCATCGGCAAGGGCGCTCGGATCGAGAACAGCGTTATCGGGCTTCGCTGCGTTATTGGAGAAGGAGTGACGATCAAGAACAGCATCATCATGGGCGCGGACTACATTGAAGCCGATTCTGCGCTTGCAACCCTGGCAGCCAACAACGAAGTGCCAGTCGGAATTGGAGCAGGTTCGTTGATCGAAGGTGCAATCCTCGACAAGAATTGCCGAATAGGTCGCCACGTTCAAGTGATCAACCGATTGGGCACGAACGAATCGGATCAGTTCGAGCCTGTCTACATTCGCGACGGGATTCCGATTGTGACCAAAGATGCGACGTTGAAGGACGGCTGGACGATGTGACTATCTCCATCAGCCGCAGCCCGCTAGCGGGCTGCTGGTTTAATGGTACGACGGATTTCCTAGTCCGTCGAATTCCCCATTGACGGACTAGGAAGTCCGTCGTACCGCCCTTACCCAATAACGACTTCACTCAATCAACAGCCCGCTAGCGTACGGTTTAAGTGCGATGCAACGCGTTGGCATGCGGTTTGGATACCGACGAGGGATTCGTTTTGGAATGGAGCAAATAATCGATTTGCTCCCAGGTGCGTTGGCTTGCACCGCGTTGAGATTGACACGTTTCCATTGCTAACTTGGACATGCGTTGTCTTTGTTTTGGATCAACAATCATGCTCTCCATCCAAGGCTTCAATTCATTTGCTCCACGTAGTTCCTTGGCGGCATCTGCGTCGAGCAAGAGCTTTACAATATCCGCAAAATTCTTCGTGTTTGGGCCGAAGCATGTCGCGACACCATAAGCGCATGGTTCGATCATGTTTTGACCGCCTCGATCTCCAAAACTCCCGCCAACGAAACCGATATCGGCCAATCCCCACCACCAACGAAGTTCGCCCACGGAGTCACCAAGAAAAATCTTCCACGTTGGGTCGAGAACTTTTGCAGGAGTTTCGCTGCGGCGCGCGCTTGGAAGGTTCGTCGACTCAATGAGTTTGGCAACCTCCAAAAACCTCTCCGGGTGTCGAGGGACCAGAATGAGTTTTAGGTTTGGAAAGGATTGACTCAACTCGACAAAGGTTCTCAGTATTAGATCTTCTTCCGGAGCTTGAGTGCTTCCTGCGACCCAGACCAAATCGGTATCTGAAATCCGCAACAAGGTTTTTCGTTCAAGAACTTCCATGGCCGTTCGATTTCCCGAGGCCCCATCGAACTTGGTGTTTCCGGTTACCATGATATTGGTTGCGGAAACGCCTAGCAATTCAAAGCGTTTCGCATAGGTTTCGGATTGGGCTCCCACCCAGTCAATACTTTGCATGCATTTCCGCACGAGGAAAGGGATACGACCGTAGCCTTGAAAGCTGCGTTGGCTGAGTCTTCCATTCATAATTGCCACCGGGCAGTTCGCGCGTTCGGCATTTAGCAGCCAATTGGGCCACAACTCCAGCTCAGCTAGAATGATGAGCTTCGGCTGAAGTTGTTGAATGGCTCGACGGATGGCCCAGCTAAAATCGAATGGAGCGTAGAAAACGGTGTGTTTTGGGAAGAGTCTCTTGGCGAGTTCGATTCCACTATCCGTTGAAACGGAAATGGCCAGAGGATAGTCTGGTCGTTCGTGTTCAAGTCGTTCGACTAACGTTCGGATCACTTGTACTTCGCCCACGCTCACTGCGTGGAGCCAGACAACAGACGAATGGGGCTGGAATGGGAATGTGGGTCCAAATATTTTTTCATTCCATCCGTTGCGGTAACGTCCGAACCTCAATCTGCGCCACACGATCCAAGGGCTGACGCAAAACAGGAGGAACAAGTATAATAAATCCAGCAATCGCGACATAATTGGAGTTGGTAGGAGTCGATTTTGAAGACTGATTTTCCCGATTAGTTGTAGTTTGTTTTTCCAAAGATAACCTATGAAAGAAAAAGAAACGTTATCATCGCCATGACCAGCGCAGTACCAGTCTCAGCGATCGCGCTAGAAATGGATGATCGAGACGACGCGAATAGGAGCGGTCCGCCCAATTGGGCTAGTTGTTGGATCGAACTTGTGTCGCTTGCATTGATTGCGGGATCGGCTTTGCTCTCCCCTTGGTTGTGGCAAACTTTGTTTTCAACTGCGGATAGAATTGGGTTGTCTCTCGGTATCGGGGCCGGGCTAGTCATTGCGATTGCTCAAGCGGCTTGGCGGGGTGATCGAAGCAAATGGCGGATCGCGTCGGCGGTGCTTCTTTGGATTTTCGCGCTGGTTCTGATCGGGCTGCGTTTTGGCGATCAGCAATGGGATTGGAAGCAACCTCTTGTCGCAATCGGTTTGGCTTTCGCTGGTTGGTGTGCTGCGCGAATCAAGGGAGAAAGTCTGGCATTCGCATTGTCCTTGGGTGCAGCGATCATGCTGCCTGCTGGGATCGAATGGGTGTATCGGATGGGTTGGGGTACGTTGATTGAATCGTTTGCCGCGAACTTGACTTCGGGACTCGCAGACGTTTCCAAGTTTTTCCACATTCGCGAGGGAAGCAACCTTTTTTTCGTGAATGGGGTTGCGAATCGCTTTGCAAGTATTGGAGAGCTTGACAGCGTGTTGAGCTTCATTGCCGTCGGAGTTTTCTTTTTGCTAGTCCGCCGGCGGAACCTTTTGTCGGCGGTCGTCACAATAGCTGTTTCGATTTTCGTTTGGCTTGCGGTGCGTGCGGTTGCATGGGTCATTTTATTACGCTTGGCTGCAATGAATGGAACGTGGTACGAATGGAGTTTTCAAATGGAGGTCGTATCTCTCATTGTAGGGGGCCTCTTGATTGTTAGTTTGCAGGAGTTTTTCTCGGAATTGCTTCAGCCTATACCGCTCGAATTCCTAAATAGCGAGTTCCCATTATTTGCAATGGGTTGGAACTGGCTGTGTGGACTCCCCAAGTTGACCGTTTCGTTGCCGCAACGAGATTCTGATTTTGGTCCGATGGACGAGGAGTCCTGAAATGAGTTCGAACTCGATGCCTTTTTTTTCTAATTTCATTTGGTTCGTGAAAGAAATCTTCAAGGTTGTTCGCAATCCGATCGGAGTGTTGGGTGGATTATTGGATGCTGTGCGAGGCTGGAAATTCTCTCGCAGTTGGCGATCTCTTTTAGTGAATTTGCCCTCCGCAGTTTTCGTTGCCAGTGTTTACATCGTTTATGGCTTCTCGCAATTTCACACTGCGGACGGCGAGGTCCAGCGCTACCTTGTGGAAAGCGAGAAGGTGTGCTCCACCAGCACTCTGGAGAAAGCGTGTGATCAGTTGATTGAGCCGGATTTCTGCAAGGAACTTGGGCTTGCTCCACCTCAAGCAGATCCTAAGTCCGCGATCGTTACCTCAGAACTGACCAAAAAACAGGTCGAGTTGCTTTGCAAGCGGATTCTTTCGATCAATGCAGACAACCAAACCGCTCACTATCGTTTGGGACTGATTTATTTCATCAATGGCAATCCTCAAGCGGCGACCGACGAAATGCGTTTGTTAGCAGAAGGCAAGAAATATGATTTTCCGCAAGCGAACGCTTGGTTGGCAAAAAGCTCGATTTCTTCAGGGGCATACCTCGACGAAAAATCGTTGGCGCAATTGATCGCGGACCTCGAGAAAGCCGTTGCTTGGAAAAATGGTGATGTTCGACTCATGCGGGTCTACTCTCGACAGCTTGAGCAGGTGGGGGAAACTCAGAAGGCCATTGTGGTTGCCCAGAAAGCCGCGTTCCTCAAGCCAGAATTGAATCTAGATTTAGCCAGACTCTATGCCCGAGTCGGCAATCAAAAAGGGCTTAGCGACTGCGCTTATGCAGTGGAAGAATACTATGGTCGCAAACTGAACACATCGGAAGAAGAAGACACGGATCGTCTCGCGATAGCCGAAGTTTGGAGGCTGATGGGGAAACTGGATAAGGCATCCACCGTTTTGACTGAGGGTCTATTCAATAAACCTGACCGAACACTTCTTGCTCGCGAACTCTCAGAAATACAACTCTTGCACTATGTCGCATCCATAGCCAGGCAACCAGACGGCACTTTTCGTGCCGATATTGCATTGCTCGAAAAGGCGGCCGAAACAGCTCCAGATAACCCAAACATTTCAATTGAAATCGCAAAGCTGTTGCCGATGGGGATCCAATCGACCAAGAAACTGATTGATATCCTGAAAAAGCAAATTCACCAAGACATCGTCGTGGCTCAAGCATACATGTACCTTGCCGAAGGATATTTCGGTTCCGGAAATATCAAGGAAGCCATTCGAAATTGGGAAGTGGCTTTACAGAAGGACGCTCGCAACACCTCCGCAATGAATAACTTGGCGTTGGCATTGGCACGTACCAATCCCGCTGATCTCGATCGCCCATTTGAACTGCTTCAATTAGCCTTAAGCTTAGCACCCAGCAAGCCGGAAATCCTGGATTCGCTAGGTGACGTTTTGATGATCGCCAATCGCCCCAAAGAGGCGATCAATAAATATGAAATGACCATCCGTCAGGATAAAAGTCGATTGTCGACACGAAAAAAAATGGTCGATGCGTACAGGGCCATTGGGATGGAAGACGAGGCGGTGGCGCAGTCCAAAGTGATTCAGTCCATGATCGAAGCAGCCGAAATCGAGAAATCGAAGGATGCCTTGGAAAAAGACGAAGCAAACACTCCCCCGAAATAGGGATCATCTCTAAGGACTGCCGCCCGCCTAAAGCCGTTCAAAGCCTATCGCATTGGCTACATTCTTGCGAAAGTCTTTTTTTCGACACGATTCGCGCACTTCATCGCCCCGAAGTTTCTAAGCTATAGAATGGTGCAACATTCTAAAGACGGAGGCGCGGGTCATGACGTTCGAATTGAAGCGGAAGCAATCGTTTAATTTTCGGCGAGTCAGCGGCATGTCGCTCGTCGAATTGCTGGTTGTGATTGCCATCATCGCTATTTTGGTCTCTCTGCTGTTACCCGCTGTCCAAGCTGCTCGCGAAACCGCGAGAAGGCTTCAATGCGCCAACAACCTGAAGCAGATTGGACTGGCAGCGCTCCTTTACGAGGATGTCAATAGAAAACTTCCGACAGGATGTTGGACGTCAAAGGCCTTATCCGACTCGAATCGTTTTTTTTGGAGCGGAGAATTGTTGCCCTTTCTAGAACAAACAAACCTGAGAAATTCCATCGATCCAAATCAGCCATGGGACAGCTTCTTGCCGAATGTCAAAGCCTTGCAAAGCAATCTTCCGATGTTTCGATGCCCTTCTTCCAATGCTCCCGAAAAGTACCCTCAATTCGTAGAGGATCGGGCTACCTGCACCTATTTGGGCTGCGCAACCGGGCTTGTCCAAAACGAAACCGGTTCAGGCAAGCTAATGGGAGATTTGAACTTAGATGGATCGCTCTATACCAACAGTCAAACACGTCATCGCGATTTCGCGGACGGCCTGAGCCAAACAGTCTTGGTAGGGGAATCGCTTTTCCTACCGGGCGTCACAGGTCCAGACAATAACGGTGCTCCTCAGATCATCGACCATTGGTGCATTGGTTCGCCGGGCATGGGGACTAGTGAGATGTCGGAAGCTCTTGGGTCAACCGCCATCAAAATCAATTCATGGAAATTGGGCCCACTCACCTTCATCGAAGACATCGAGCTTGGGTACAGCTCTCGTCACACTGGCTTGATCCAATCGGTATTTGCAGATGGTCATGTTCAAGTCATCTCAGATGCTATCGAACTGTCTATTTGGAGCGCGGCCGGCACACGTTCCGGTTCGGAAATTTTTTCGTTGAACGACTAGTTGGGGTCCCATTCAGGAACGAGTAGCACGGCATTGGCCAAGTTCAAAATCTCAGCTGCGACGTCTTCGTCGAATTGCGCAACATTCTCTTTCAGGAACTGCATCAAGCCAGCACCTGAATCCGTCTTTCGCGTTTGCAACATCGCCAACCCGGTCACAAAGCTCGATTGTTCGTGCTCGGCCTCTTCTGTTTTCAGCGACTCGAGATCGTAAAAGACCGCGTCCGCGCTCTGATGAGGAACATTCACGTAGTGGAGCCACTGTCCATCGGATGCAATGTCCATTCTCAATACGGCTGGAACATGACCACGGATGGAATCGGTTCGAGATCGGCGAGCGATATTGCCCGGATTGACCCAAGTTGTCTGCCCTCGAACAACGGCCGCAGAAGCCCGTCGATGAATATGACCGTTGATAATGTAGTCGATGCCAGGCAGTTCATTCATCTGCGTGACGACCGCTTCATGGGGGTTAGGGAATGTCAAGTCATGGTGCGTGAGCCATACCGTTAATCCTGGCTTGGTCCGAGAGCAAATCCAACTTGCCTGGTCTGGTTCCGAGAGTTGGGAACGAGTCTCATTCATGAGTACCACATTCTGATCGGGAAGTGACCAGGCGCTTGGAATGGGGTGTCGATAGGGCGATCCGCCAACCATCACGGTTCGGCCTTCGATACGACAAGCCCAGAGATGATGCGAGTCGAGCAATTGCACGACACCTGCCTTGGCCAAAAGGGTTAAGGTGTCGTTTTCATCCATCTGCGGATTCGCGCAGTCGTGGTTACCAAAGATCGTCGGAATGGTGCAGTCTGCCAAAATGTCTAGCAAACGCGAGATGATCCAGTTGGGATTGTCGCGAGGTTTGTCAAAAATGTCGCCAAGTAGAATCGGCTGCAAGTCATGCTCCATGGCGTATTCAACGCACCATTGCAACTTGTTCAGAATGGTTTCGGGGTAGTAATCCTTTCGAAAACCCGGCGTTCGCCCTTCGATGTGAGGGTCACCAATAAACAACAATCCAGAAAATCTTTTTTCGTTGACCGTAACATAAATGATGTCAGCTTGATTCGATTCCACTACGTGCGGCGAGGTATTTTGATCCACTGAATTCATTGAGTTTCCTAATGCTCACGGGAGGAAAATAGAATTGAGTCTGGAGTGATCTTCGCTCCGCAAGTACTGCAAACGGGATCTGTTTCGAGCCAAGCGGACGCTTCTGCATCGAGTTGCTCGATCGTCCTTCGAACTTGCTCAAGCGTCGAAGAAGTGTCGGAAAGATACCTTTGCATTTCCGAACATCGCTTGATGGTATCTTCAAGTGGCTCGATCGTTGCAGCAGGTGCCACCTGCGTAAGTGGATCAAGTACCGTTACCAGCAAGTTGGTTTTCTCGAAGTCGCGAGTCGTCTCGTCCAGCACCTGAATTCGCTTTTGCAGCTCGTCCGTGCGCAAGTCAAGACAAGGGGGCGAACCCAGTTCGGATTGCAACTGGAAGCACTCGCTCCAGAATGCGACCTCGCGATGGAAACGTTCGATCTGTGCAGTGGATTCTGCGAGTGGAGCAACATTCTCAACGGTCGGTACGGGCTCAACTTCAATCAAAATGTTCCGCGTTTCGGCAAAGCAGGATTGGTTGGTGGAACTCAGGTGCCAGCTAGCGACGATGCTCGCCAAGTACTCGGTCGGGTGTAGCGTTGGAGTGACTTCCAAATCTTGAAGACAAGACATACGATGCGCCTCGCGTCGTTGGTCGATCGTAAGACCGGCAACGCGTTGAACGTGAGCCTCAAGTTGAGCGATCTCACGCTCGAATTGGATAAGTGATTCTCCGTCGCGCTCCAAACTCCCCATTTGTTGTTCAAGAAATGGAACATCCACTAGCGCATCGATCCATTTCTGAATGGATTCGTTTTGTTCTGTTAATAGTTTGGCCTGAGCTTGAGCCTCGGAACGCTTGCGTTGATGCAGACGCTGCATGGCAACGAGCCGCTCGGCATCCGAAGTGGTCGAAAAGAACTGTGCGATCTGGCTTGGCGACCGATTGATTAGAAAAATAGGGGACTTTTGGTCCCCAAAATGCGGATCGAAATCTTTGTCTTCAAATTCGACTGGGGCAAGACGTAGGGTTTCGTCGAGTTCTGGCGGCGTTCCACCTCTCCCAAGTCGATCTTTGGTTTGGCCGTTGATAATGTAGCTAGGGCTTTTGCGTTTGATCCACTGAATGGAATGACCCTCACTCGTTTCGACGGAAATCGAGCATTCCTTTTGGTCGTGCTGCATGACAAAGTTCGAGTTTGAATTGCGAGCCAAAATTTTTAGAGCGACTGCGATGGTGCTCTTCCCAATATTGTTGGGGCCGACAAGCACGGTGAGTCCTTCCGCCAGATGAAGCTCGGTACGCGCATGAGCCATAAAATTGGAAAGCGCAATTTTGCAAATCATCGAGTAACACTTCTGGGAGTGTGGAAAAGTAGTCAGGCTGGGACTCACTACGCATTGTAACAGCAACGCCCTAGGTAGACAGCAACGCCCTAGGTAGACAGCAACGCCCTAGGTTTGCGTTAGCCCGCAGGGCTAACGGCTTTGATAGCCCAACGGGCTTACACAACCTAGCCCAGGGCAGAGCGCAGCGCCGCCCTGGGTCGCCATGCAAAAAAGGTGCGAATTGCCCTGAAGGGGCTAAACGGAACCGTCATTCCCACACGTACCGTTTATCCTATTCGACACGCGAATTACGCGACCCAGCATTGGACCCAGGGCGGCGCTTCGCTCTGCCCTGGGCTAAGCTGTTGCTGCCCCATTCTGGGCGAATTCCAAACGCCCAAACGAAATGGATCCGCCAAGCATCACGGACCAGCGTTTGTTAGCACGCACGGTTCGTATTCCTAGCCCAACAGGCTTACATAACCCTGGCCGCAGCGCCGCCCAGCGCCGCCTTAGCGACCAACCGTCATTCCAATCCACTCCTTGATGAGGATCTGCAGTCGCTCCAGATGGCCTATATCCGGCACGAGATCACTGATCATGAAATGCCCTTTTCCAGCTCGATAGTCTGCACCTATTGGTGAGACTTGAACCCCTGCTCGCTCCGCCAACTTCAACGCGCGCGGCATGTGAAAGGCACTCGTGAGGAGTCCGCATCGCTTGCCCTTCCACCATTCTGGATGTTCTTTCAAAGCGGCCATTTCAGACCACGTATTTTGACCTGGGAGTTCGAAGATCGCGTCCTCGGGAATTCCAAGTTCTTTCCAAATCTGTCGTGTTTGTTCGCTTGGATCATACTTCGCTTCAAATTTGCGGGCCAAGATCCCTGTCAAAACAAGCGTGTCACCGGTCGTAACCAGATTCTTTGCCTTGCCCGCCAGGAAAAGCTGCGCGGCATACCCAACTCGATCACCTGCTCCCGCGAATTGCGCACGTCCATCGGGAGCTATCCCAGTTCCACCTCCAAGAACCACAACGTAGTCGAATGGCTCAACGGCGGACGGTTCGACCGACACGAATCTCGATTCCCAATACAAGAAAACGCGATTGACTACCATGCCGCTGCTAATGAACCATAGGATACAAGCACCTATCAATAGCAACCAACCCATTGGCCGCTCACCGCGACGTAGCAACGTCGCTCCGATCGCCATTGCTGCCACAATCGCCACGAACAACGGCTGAACCATGCCTGTTAGCATTTTTTCCGTAGAACTCTTGCCGCTCAACATGGCGGTCGTTGTCAGCGGCAGGAGTACCGTACAGAACCCGATCCAGACCACAGGCTTGATCCAACTCGGCTTCAACTCAGAGAACGCAACATCCGACTCGGACTGAGAACGCATCATTTTTCGGGCAGCCTTATGAATCCTTGCCAATCCGGTGGGGCCGTGCGCCCATGCTGAGCGATGAAGACCGTTAAGAAATCCTTCACCCGATCTTCAGCCGGTACTTGGTGCAACAATCGAAACGCTTCGCTCCAGTTCCCGTCTTGCAATCCATCCAACGCCTTTTCATAAGCCAAAATATGTGCGTTGGTCAGCAATTCGTTCGGGCCTTCGGGCGGCAACAATTCACTCACCATTAGCGGCGTTGTCATCCCCATGGGCAATACTCGCGCCACTCGGCGTGTGCGAGCAATATGGGGTGCGACTTCGCTTCGCACACGGCTCGCCGTCGCTTCGTCGATCAAGATGGGGGCTCGCAATTGTTTCGTCATGCTCTCCAGACGCGATGCCAGATTGACCACGGGTCCAAAGACCGTCACTTTGACTTGATCGACCGTTCCAATGCGACCCGCAACGGCTTTGCCGGTTGCGATACCGAGACCTGCTCGGAAACCCGCCAGCGGATGTTTCTCGATTGCCGAAGCAGCCTCAAACTCCGCTCGAATTGCCAAGGCAGCTTGTGCGGCTTGCAGCACCGAACTTTTTTGCTCAAGTGGCCACCCCCAAAAACCCATCGCGGCATCCCCATGAAAATCCCCAACGACACCGTTTCGATCGAGTATGTGGTGCGTCATGACCCCTAACGCATCGCTTACACGCCGCAATAATTCCAAGAGCTTGTCGCCGGACTCCTCGCTTTGTCTGGAAAAACCTCGCAAATCGCAGAACAAGACGGATACATTGGCCTCTCGCGGCGCAAGCACTTCGTCTGGATCACGCGTTGCAAGGGCTTCTTGAACAACGGGTGCAAAGAACGGGCGCAAGGAGTCTTGCCGGCGCTGCAGCATTCGCGTTTGACGCAATGAGCCTAGCGTGGTCGCGGTCAACTCGGTAAATTTGAGATCATCCTGCAAGTCCACCGTGATCGCAGCGGTAGCGTCCCTCGCGTTCTGAGGATGCAAATTCGCAAAGTCGCCCGCCACATAGATGGCCCATCCTGGACAGGACTCGCTGTTAATGGGGGTGCAAAATGCCCAGTCTACATTCTCGCTTTGAGTAAAGAATGCTTGAGTTGCGTCGATGGCTCGACTCCAAACATGCAACACGCTCTCGCGGCTCGTGGTTGCCTGTTGGATAAGCTGAGCCGATGGCGAGAACTGATGCCCGGTCAGATTTCGAGCATCCCAATGCAAGAGCCGTATTCCAAAGTCATTCGACTCGCTGAGTCCCTTGCCTTTGGTAATCGCCGAGTTAAAAGAGGTTGAATGGAACCCACTGTCACGTTGATCGGCAACGATGGCAACAAAGCCTGCTTGTTGAATCCCCTGCATCAGAACATTTACGACGCGAACACACATCTCCTCATCGCTGCTGCTGCTTGAGATGATCTCAGGGACGCGGCTCAGGACTTCGATGCGTCGGTCAGCGTCGCGATAGCGAGCCTGGCGCAATTGATTTGGGGCGTACGACTGCTCAGTCAACGCTGGGGCTTCATCGGATTGCGAAAGCATGCGCACACGTTGGTCGACGAGGCTAAACGTGGTTTGCCCGATGACAAAGTGATCGCCGATACCAATTTCGAATACTTCTTGTCGCAGTCCTTTGTGGAAAACAGGATTGCGAGCATCCACGTGCCTTGCGACTTCAAGACGTGAACCGTTCCATGTCAGGCTGACATGGTTGCGAGAAATTCGGTCATCCCATGGAACCGACCATCCGACCGCGGTTCTACCAAGCACGATGGAACCTTGTCCCGAGCCTTCTTTCGGCAAAGGGCGGCGCCAACGATCCGAGGGAGTTGGCCCTTGAGCGATCAAATCGGGCATGGGAACAAATAGGAAAGTAGTCGAAAGAAAAAGAACGCGTCCGTACTACTGTAGCCAAACAAGATCACGAATCATAGGTTGTCACGTCGATTCGGTCTGCGCGACCCATTCGCTGGGAATATCGACATTCACAGGGGCTTTCGCGCGACGACTGCGTGGTTTATTGGCCCCCCACTCTTTGGTCATGATTTCGAAAACATCGGGACTTTCGTACCGAACGATGTTTTTGCCCTCGGGAATCGGACCGATCAGGCCTCGGAAAATCGGCATACCTCTCAGATCCAAGTCAGTGCTACTGTCGTCGATACCGGCTTGAGAGTGGGTCGAGAGAATAAACTCAGGGCTATGGAAATCGCGAATCTTGAGCGAACCATCTTGGGCTCGAGTCACAACCCGGAAAATATCTTTTTTGGCCATCGGTCCACTCCGTTAAGATTCGCAAATAGGCAGTTTGAAAGGCTCCTTCCGTGAAAATCGTTTGGTGGGGTTGTGACCTCGATTCCTCGATCACTTCGCAGCATCCTGCAGCGATTCCTCCTCCAACAGGATAAGGATCGACAGGAACAATGAGAAAGATGCGTTCGATTGCTAGCCCTATCCTTGATTGATAGGAAGCGTGCAGCAGCGAAATACGGATCGACCGCTACGCGTCTCCTTATCGTCCTCCGAGGCTCAGTCCATTTCATTGGACGCCTTTTCCAGAGGGAGCAACCCGCGAAGTCCCTCCAGAACACGCTGGAACCTCACCTTAGTTCGATCGACTACCTGAGTTGTTTGATTGTCTTGAGCGCGTTTCGCTAGAAGATCCTTAGGGGATATCTTCTTTCTCCCACTGGCGATCTCCGCCTCCTCACGCTGCAAGCGTTGGTTGCGTTGCGATTCCGCGCCGATAAATGTGGTATACAACGTCTCCATCATTTGAAGACCCTTGTTAAACCTTCCAAGGCGAAACTCGCAATCGCGAACTTGAATGATAAGTCCGGAGCCTGGAACGATGCCGCTCCGCTGGGCCGCGTCCAGCAATTGGGAGAATGCCCCCACGTCCAAAATCTTGTCCCGTTCGGCCGTGTCCGAGTTTTCATCGCTGCGGTCCCTCCTGGGCAACTTCACGTGCGATTCAGGCGTTGAAATCGCTCGAAAAGCCTCTGGAGCGATCGGTTCGAGCTTGAGGACCTTACTTTTGGAGGCGGACTTATTCCACTTCGAGAGAGGAATGGGCAGCATCCGCTTTCGATCGAGCCAGGTCAGGATCCTGACCGAGTTGTTTTCCAGCGGTGGTTCGTCCACTTCGACAACATATCCAAGCCCACTCGAGAAAATGACAAAGCGTTCACCGGCACGAAGTTCGTGATCTTCCGGAAGCATCGTCAAATTGCAGCGTTCGCAGAGGACGCGTCGAACATCGACATCGGAGGTGGCAAAGGGGAGTTTTTGTCGCAAATAATTGTCGAGATCATCCGATGGACTAGAAATCCGATGGGTTTCGATTGACTTTGGGGCAGCGATGGGCAAGGTGGTATTTTGTTTTTGAACTTGCGTGATTTGAAGTGTCAGCATCGAAACAAGTTCATCCATTTGACCGAGTGCATCGATGGCTTTGGATTGGCGTTTTAGAAGTTGTTTGGATTCTTTGTCGGCGGGTTGGGCGACATCGAATTCGGTAGCGAGGGCATTCTTGCGGCTCTCTTGGTAGTTATGACGGATTTTCTTGAGTTCCGAAATGGATTCAGCCTCGTTTCCGGAGTCGAACAGAGTCCGTGCGTGGAGAAGGGGCGAAGCGCATCTTGATCCGCGGAGCAGTTTGTAGAGGGCGTCGAAGGATTCATCGATGGTCATAGTCGGTTGCGCAATATCAACTTAAAGTCAAAATTTGTGTCGAAAATGGTCAAGGAAAGTGGGTTGAGTGAACGAACCTTGGCCGATGGATGACTCTGGTGTATACTCTGGGGATTGTGAGAGGTCCTGAATCGGGCGTTGATTATACGCTTGCTGACAGGGGCGACACAATAAATCGGGCCGTAGCGCAGCCTGGCTAGCGCGCTACCTTGGGGTGGTAGAGGTCGTGGGTTCGAATCCCGCCGGTCCGATTAGCGAAAACCCTGCATTTCTCAATGGATTGCAGGGTTTTTTCGTTTCTCGGTCGAATGGCTGTCAGACTCTAAAGTGACAGAATTTGCCCCTAAAGGACACAAATAGACTGGAGCAGGTGCAATCATTGGTGCAACGAAACTTTCCACGAGTGGTAGTGATGGCAAAGCTTCGAGCAGCCGCAGTGTCGGGCAATCAAAGTGGCTTGACCCAGGCCTGAATCCTTTGATTTCCGCCAATCGGTGCATCATCCCACCGGACGAACAAAATAGAGATAGGCTCCGTTGATGATTATGCCGAATAAAGCATGTATCAACGCTTCGGCTTCAACTCAAACTCGAAGTATTTCGCGAGCTTGTCGGCGTAATCCAAACTGATGGAACGCTCTCCAGCCACGAATCTAGAGAGCGCGGACTGGGGGACGCCAGTGACTTGGCTAATGGCATAACGCGATGAGTCACTGCGTTCAATCGCTTTACGGAGCGTTGCTTCAAGCTTGTTCGTCGTCATCGCTGCGTGCTTTGAGGTAGTCCTCTAGCGTCTGCTTGCCAATTGGTAGGTTGGGCTTGCCGTCTTGCGTGCATGCCCTACCGAGTCTTTCGAGTAGTTCATCGGTCGACAGCTCGCTTAACAAGCGTTCCGGTTCAAAAGGTTCTTGATCGTCACGTGGTTCCAACAGTTTTTGCCTTTCTTAGTCAGGTATCCCCTCGCCGTGAGCTATTTCTCGGAGACTCATTCCTCTTGAGTTTAACTCCTTGACGAGCTCGATTGCGGCCTGTTCAATCGGATTCTTCATGACGAAGAGACGTGGACACCCATCACGGATGTCGGTATCGAACTGCGAATCGCAATGTTAGACCAGATTCCGGCTCTCTTCGGAAAGCTCGTTGAGACAAATGAAAACGCGGTCAAGGCTCTTGAAGCGGCCGCAAAGAAATCTTCCGAAGCCCTTAAAGCCTTGGGTATTTCTTAGGGAGACTTCCAAAGTGAATAGCATTACCGATTGGATTGCTATAGCAATCGCCGCTGCCGGTCTGTACCTACGGTTTAAACACGGACGCAAAAACGGGCCGGAGGAATAGCGAACCGATAGGCAATTATTTACCTCGGTGCTACTAGGGACGGGAGTACTGAGTCACCCGGGAATATTGACCGACGCGAGTCGCGCGAGGCGAATGAAAGGAAACTGTCGCAACAGTCTATGGCCGAGCTGGCAGGGCCACATTCGCTACTCAGACAACTTGCGCTGCAGCTTGAAAACGAACAAAAGGATAACAACCATCGTCGCAGGGCCTGCCATGGACAAAGGACGGGATCGTTCGCAGGCTCGAGCGAATGAAAACCAAACTCAAAATCGAATCCGATGTGACGGCCTATTCGTACCGGCATACTTTCGCGACCGATTCACCGATGGCTGGCGTTGATATTGTCCAGGTTGCCGAGCTGCTGAATCACTCGGATATAGCCATGGTCGCGAAGGTTTATGGCCATCTTGGAAAGTTTGGGGAGCCACTTCAAAAAGCGGCCGCCGATTCAGTCAGCCAGAGGAAGAGGGGATAAATCATTGAACTGCGTTGCAGCGCCTCGCTTGTCAAAAAAATCTGCCTTTCAATATTGACGATTTATGTTCCATTTAACGTCGACTTGAAGATTTCGTTTTTGCGAGGATATAAATGCTCGAATCGCTTACACCCCCAACTGACAACCTCTACAAATTCATTGCAATTTCTGGATTAGCGATAGCTTTGTTTTTTGGCTGGTCTCGTGTCAAAATTGAAATGGAAACTTGGAATCTAGAAAAAGACCTTTCTAGTCTCCTTTCTACTCAAGAAAAACTTCTCAAGGAATTGTTTGCAAGCGGATTTAATAACTTGGCTGATGAAGTTGAAAAAGGAGAAATTAAAAACCTAGAGGACACAATGGCTCGAGTCGAGGAGATTTTCAGTTCGACTTCGCCAAAAATTGAAGCGAATTTTCAGGAGCTCGTTGAAAACACATGGAAGCGTGGGAATTACGACCGAGAACATAGTGTTGAAAAATCTACTTTTTTTTGTTTTGCCCTTGTAGGCTTAGGAATCTCTGTTTTTGGTTTCTGGCTTTGGTGGATTCGAATCCAGAAATTTACCGATGAGCTACTTCAACTACAACTTGCTAAAGCCAGGAAGGATCTGGATCCAAAATCCTAACGCAAACCCATCAAGGTTCGATTCCCATGAGGATCTTGGGCGGGTCTTTCTATTCCGACAAGTAAAAAGCCCAGGCCAGAACTCGGACGTTAGTCGAGTAGAGTTGTTTTTCAACTCCAAACGGAAGGTTTTGATGGGCCTAAAGCACCTTGAATTTGAGTTCTCCTCTTAGACCGTTCACTTGGGTTCTCGCGCACCGGTGAAAATAGGGGCTCAGATTTCTTGCCTCTTCAATTGTGAACTTTGACCCTCGGCACCGGAGCGTTACTTCGTACTTCCAGTCGTCGTCGATCCATGTTGCCATTTCATTGCATAGAATTTCCTTTGGCTTTCCATAGTACCGAGGGCCATTGGGGTCCTGTCTTGCTAGCGCTAACAGCCTGTACGCTTCGTCGCCGCTAGACGTTAGGTATTCGATGACTTCCTCAAGCGTCGCCCGGTCTATACGATATCCTTCCATCACATTTCCATCTCGAGTTGCGCCACGAAGCCCCGTCACCAAAGTTCGGATTGACTCAACCGGAATCGAGGGTGGCGGATCAAGCTTGGGGATTTGCAAAAAAGGAATGTCGACATGTACGGTCCACTTGTCGTTTCCCTTCGGTTGCGGAAACGAAGTTAGTTTGCACACGCTTCCTAATATTGTGGTTTCAGCAAGACTCCTTAGTGCCTTCGCAAACTCGATTGCATCGTTCTTTGCAAGTTGGGCGATTGCGATAGCCCCAAAACAAATGTGAACCTGTTCGCTGGACTCGGGAACCAACCAACAATGCGAATAGAGTTCTTGGGGCTCTGGCTTCTTCGTTCCCGTGATACCTGAAAGATCATTCGTGAGTTTCACCGCGCGACACTTGAATTCCCCTGACGTGTTAGTGAGGACGCCAACCTGCTTCCCAAAGGCTCTGCGTAGTTCATCGGTGCAGCGCAATTGATCCGAGAGCAGTATTCGGCATCCGCATCCGGGGCAATTGCCTTTCTTCCCATGGAAACCGACGTTCTTCGGAGGAGTGAATGCACCGTTGCATTTAGGGCACTGCATTCCTAGCTGATTCGCATCATCGATCACAACGCGGTTCTCCTTTGAGGACCAATTCTTCTTTGTCACATGCGTACGGCTTGGTATTGTCATATGGTCGATTGTACAGTTGTTCAACCAGCAGATGTCATGTGAGAGCTGGTGATCGATCATCAATTCACCAGCGGTTGGGTTTGGCTTTCCCTGGATCGACCGTGCAGTCGTTCTTGCTAACATGACAGCGAGCGGCTACGTTTTCTTGGTACCGCTTTGTGTTTATCTTTACATCGTTTACGGAGCTAAACTGGAAATGGTGACGGAATGAAATGGATTACAGGACATCTAAATCGAATCTGGGAACTCTCATTCTCGCGAGAAACCTACTTGAATTCGAAAGATTACCAAGAAGCTGAGGCGTGGTTTCATCAGTTCCAACCGCAGGACGATACAAAATACGTTGACGCCTTGAAATATGCCGAATCCAAATTCAAGGCATGCACTGAAACCTACGATCTGATTGATAAGAAAGCGGAATGGGCAATTGGATCAGCCACGGCAGTTATCGGAGCCCTTTTGGCTTTCTATGAAAAATTCACCATGGGATTCGTATTAGTTGCGATTCCAATTGCATTGCTGTTGGTTAGTATTTTCCTTGCACTCAAGGCGAGGATTCCAGAATTGGTTGCAACGCCTTCGGATGTCAAAGACGTTGTTAAGTTCAATGAGGATGGCAATTCAAACGCGCTGACGGCCGCTAGCCTACATTGCGAAGTAAAAGGCAAAGAATGGTCCATCAACAGAAAAGCAGACCGGCTCAGCTATGCAATCTATTTGTTTTATGTGGCAATTATATCCCTTTGCGTAATCAAGTTGATTGCATCGCTATTCTAGGTCTTCTTCTTAGGCGTGGGAGGTAGGTGTTTAGGGATGGAGGGTGGAGCTGGCGGTCTTTGCGTTGGCGGATTCGCTGCCGGAATACTTCGTTTCAGCGGGACGGTTGGCGGGTTTCTTGGCGAGGCAGGCTGAGACGGTTGAACTGGAGTCGATTTGGCCATGCTGGAACATCTTTTAATCGGAGAAAAAGCTGACATCAACAAGTCTGAGATTCTACAGGTATTGAACGGCTAAATGTTGTGGCTGTGTTACAGGCCCTTGAATACAGAAAACGACAAACAAAAACTGGCCGACCAAAGAATGAAATCGCTTTGTCAAGCTCTGGAAACTGCGAAAAGCGGACGCGGACGCCGAAGAGTTATTCGGTGACGAGTTCACGGACGAATCCGACGAAACGGAATTCATCCTGGCATGGGTTGTCAGTGGGCGCTTTAAAAGGGGCCACTCATGATCGCTTAAAAAGGGGCCGTTAGTTGATTTTTTGATTGCTACCTAAGACTTGGCCCCTTTTGATGCCTTGTCTTCTGTCTTTGTATCGGCATCGGACCCGGTGGGCGCTTTGACCCCTTTTGAATTATTTTCACTTGATCCCAAGCGATAACTTCTACCCGTTAACTGAAACAGCTCCGATCGATGCAGAAATCGGTCCAAGATCGCTGTCGCACTGGGTACATCTCCGATCAATTTGCCCCAATCTTCTAATGGGCGGTTGCTGGTCATCATCGTCGACGTCAGTTCATGTCGACGCATGATGATCTCAAAGAGATATTCACCGGATCGCTTCGGCAGTTGCTTCATCCCCATATCATCAATGATGAGTAAGTCAGGCTTTAAGTAGCGTTGCAGTATACGGTCATGTCCTTCCATCGCTTCGTCATGCAAAAAGTCTCGCACAGTATCGAAGATCGATCGGTAGTAGATGTAGGTCTTTCGAAGTTTACCCGTGTGGTCCATGCCGCGAGCCCCCTGGCCGTAATCGATCTGCATCTCTTGCCCGGCTTCGACTTCGATGCGTCGAACGGGAAGCTCTTTACAATTGATAAGCGTTCCGACGAAGCGACGAACAGAGTGGTACTTGGCGGTAAAACCATAGTCGGAAACGAGGTCCTGATAGATCCTTTGGGC
>CAMCMB010000027.1 GCA_945875845.1 Pirellula staleyi DSM 6068 | reverse complement strand
GTATTCCAAAGTGGGATAGGCTTCCAGCCTGTCATTTCCAAGCGCTGATGGGTATTCCAAAGTGGGATAGGCTTCCAGCCTGTCATTTCCAAGCGCTGATGGGTATTCCAAAGTGGGATAGGCTTCCAGCCTGTCATTTCCGAGCGTTGAAAGTCTGAGAGGCCATCAAAATGGATCGCGAGGTCAATAAAATCTGTTGAAATCGCCATGAAGCCAATGCACTTTTTGATCCACCGAGCGGCTTCGTATATACTCTTCGCAAAGCCGTTCTCGACATTCCATTTTCTTTTTTAAAACGAATGGGCAATCCACGTGTCAGGTCAACTTAGTCGTCGTTCATGGATGGTCCGACTTTCGGCCATAGGAATTGGTGGCGTCACTTTTCAGCGAGCTCTAGCGCACAAAGCCGTTACAACGGGAACCGTTACGGCTCAAATGATTCAGGATGCTCAATGGATTGCCGATATTGAGCTGACCGACAAGGAGAAAGAGGTTCTCCTTCGTCAACTTCAAACGCAAGTTGAAAATGAACGCAAACTCCGATTGGTGAAAATGGATGGCGACCTTGGCCCCGCAAGCGTCTTTTCGCCACATTTCTTTGCCGAACACTTACCGGAAGATCTTGAATCTAAGCCGGAGCTTTCGGATACCAGGTCGAAAGTCAACGTGTCTTGGGCGATTCCATTGGCATCTACCCCAAGCACCATCAATTGGATAGACGACATCGCGGTCGCGCAATCTGGGATCGTCGAACAAGCGGCTGCACTGAGAGCTGGCAAGATCACCAGCCAACGCCTGACGGACATCTACTTGGGGCGTCTAAAAAAGCATGATCCTGTTCTGCGTTGCGTTGTCACACTGACCGAGTCTCTCGCGAGGCAACAAGCCGAGCGCGCAGATCAAGAGCTTGCTGCCGGTAAGGATAGGGGCATGTTGCATGGAATACCTTGGGGCGCGAAGGATATTATTGCCGTTCCACCGTTTCCAACGACGTGGGGTGGTAAACCTTACCGAGACCAGGTGCGTCCGAATATCGCAACGGTTGCGAAACGTTTGAACGACGCTGGGGCGGTTATGCTGGGTAAATTGTCCGTTGGAACCTACGCTTTGGGAGACGTTTGGTACGACGCGACGACGAAAAATCCGTGGGACACGTCCCAAGGAAGTTCAGGCTCTTCCGCCGGTAGCTCTTCGGCTGTGGCGGCAGGGCTATGCACCTTTGCGTTGGGAAGTGAGACGCTTGGTAGTATTGTTTCGCCAGCTAGGCGTTGCCGAGTGATGGGCTTGCGGCCATCCTTTGGCCGAGTCAGTCGATTTGGTTGTATGCCTCTCTCCTGGACGATGGACAAGATCGGCCCGATAGCACGCCACGCCATCGATTGCGGCATCGTTCTTAACGCCCTACTAGGCGCAGATTACAAAGACGCATCGGTGGTGGAGCGACCGTTCGAATGGCCTGAGAAGTTTGACATGAAAGGGTTGCGCGTCGGCGTTACAGAATCTCAGTTGTCCGCAAGTGAAAAGTTAGTTCTAGAACAAATGAAGCTGGATGGCGCAGAGATTATCCCGATCGAATATCCAAATACCATTCCACAAGAAGCGTTGCTCGCTGGCTTAGATGTCGAGTCAGCGTCCATGTTTGATAGCTTGTTTCGAAGCGCGGAATCCGAGGAAGATTTTGGCTTGTGGGGTGCGTCGTTTCGAAAGTCGCAATTCGTTCGAGGGATACACTACGTGCAGAGCTTGAGAGCCAGGACTATGCTCATTCAAGAGACCGAACGAGTCTTGCGCACAGTAGATCTCGTTCTCGGCGGCGATGATCTTGTTCGAACCAATCTTACGGGACACCCAAGCATGGTCGTACGATGCGGAACGCAAGAATTGGTAACTCGATCGAATTCCGATAATTCCAATGCAGTCAAAGACGATTCTCCTGTTGGATTTGGCCCCAGAACGATTAAGCTCACAGCTAAGTTTTTTGGCGACGCAACCTTGGTCGCTGCCGCAGACTATGTTCAAAGAAAACTGCCTCCGGAACCCGCCCTGCCACCTGCTTTTTCTTAGTGCAAGCCGATCGAGGATACCATTGATGGCTCGCTTGGGAGGGTGAGGGAACCCCTCTAAACATGTTTTCCTCGACTTTGCCCAATCCATTCCTTGCTTGGGAGGGTGAGGCTCCTGCCGAACCATTGCGTATTAAGCTCGGCAGGAGCCTCGCTCTCCCATTAGTTTCCGATGGTTCGACATGGGAGAGATGTTTAGAGGGGTGGCCTCGCCCTCCCATTGATTTCCGATGGATTCGCCATTCCAAAGATATTTACAGGGTTAGCCTCTTTTTCCCGGCGAGCCCAACCGCCACGTTACAATACAACCAAACTCCAATCTCTTTTTCTAAATGCGAGCATATCTCCCATGCCAAATCGAAGCTTCTCCTCCAATTTGCAACTTGCCATCGTGCTCGTTGCTCTCAGCGTTAATCTATTCGGAATTGCACTATCCTCCGAAGCGAAGAAGCCGAATGTACTCTTCATTGCAGTCGATGATCTCAATCATTGGGTCGGCCATCTTGGGAGAAACAAACAAACCAAGACGCCGAATCTGGATCGATTAGCGAAAATGGGTGTGACGTTTACAAACGCTCATTGCGCCGCTCCTATTTGCAACCCTTCCCGAACCGCTTTGCTCTCCGGACTTAGGCCAAGCACTACGGGAGTCTACGATAATGGTGATTCATACCAGCTCGCCGTCAATAACAAGCAATCGCTTGTAACCCATTTCAAAGATGCTGGCTATGAAACGCTAGGGATGGGCAAACTGTGGCATGGCGGACTTGGATTCCCAAATCAATGGACCAGCACTGGCGGTCCCGATGGGAAGGGCCTAGGAAAATCCAAGCTCGACGATCGAAGCATTGGCGGGATTAAGTTTGGAATCATCGATGGAGATGATACGTCCGTTCCTGACACACACATCGCAGACTATGGAATCGCCGAGCTGAACAAAACCCACAATCAACCATTCTTTCTAACCGTCGGTTTTCATAAACCGCACATGCCTTGGAATGTGCCCAAGAAGTACTACGACATGCATCCGTTAGATGCGATTGAACTACCGCCTACCAAACCAGGGGACTTAGACGACTTGCCGGCTGCAGCGATCAAAATGGCGCACTCGTCCGGCGATCACGCAACAGTGCTTGCCTCTGGACGATGGAAAGAAGCCGTACAAGCGTATCTTGCCTCGATCAGTTACCTTGACGGCCAAGTCGGTCGAGTCCTGGACGCTTTGGAAAAATCGCCGCATGCAGCCAATACGATCATTTGCTTGTGGGGTGATCATGGTTGGCATCTTGGCGAAAAAGAGCATTGGCGCAAGTTCGCGTTGTGGGAAGAGGCAACCCGAGCACCACTCATTTGGGTTGCGCCCGGTGTTACCAAACCCAACGGCGTTTGCAATCGCTCGGTGGACTTCATGTCTATCTATCCAACGCTTTGCGAACTCTCTGGAATTCCCATCCCGGAACATGTCGTTGGGAAATCGATTCGCTCTCTACTCGCGAATCCTAGCTCGGCATGGAGCAACGTCGCTTTGACGACGTTTGGACAAAACAACCATGCGGTCCGAGACGAACGATGGAGATACATTCGTTACGCAGACAACAGCGAGGAACTCTATGACCACAACAACGACACTTACGAATGGACGAATTTGGCCTCGAAACCCGAGCACGATGCTCTCAAGAAGCAACTCGCAATGAACTTCCCCACGACCAATGTTCCGCCAGTCAAAAAAGAGGCGGGTGGAGATGCGGCCCCGAGACCCAAAAAGGGCGGGGGCAAGAAACCGAAATAGGCTTGCTATCCATTTCATCACCGAGGAAGCAAGAAAGTGCACCGCGACCCATCCAATTTGCTGAGCGCCCCGAGCCCGTGAGTCGAGCCCGTGAGTCGAGCCCGTGAGTCCATATTGTTCGTGGCAGCTCGAACAAGTAGAATTTCGTTCTCGGAGTTTCCCATACAACGCATAAACCATGGTTTCGGTGTAGCCATTTGTTCGTACGTTGAATTTTTCATAAAACGAAAGCAGTGAAACGCAATGGCCTCAAAACGATTTCTTCCCCTTTTCTTTGCTTCTCTACTAGGAACAAGCGTTCCATCGTTTGGTGACGAGCTCGCCGAAAAGCTGATACCAGAGGGGATTACACGAAGGCTCGGCGGTTATCGTCCGTTACGTGCGGAAATGGATCTTTCCGCTGACTCCCTGAAGAAAGTCCCCGAGTCGTTGGTCGCTCCCAAGTTTGGCAAGTTTCAGATTGGTGAAAAGAGTTGGCTTTTTGCTTTGGATGAACCGGAGGACGCACCCGCAAAGCTTTACATCGATACCAACGGCGACGGCGACCTGACGAACGACCCCGAGTCCAAATGGGACGCTCGAACGCAAAATGGAGTCACCATGTATAACGGCTTGGGGAAGATTGATTTAGGCTCAGGCAACATTGGCTCGCTTGGACTTTATCGATTCGACCCTAAGGACGAGGCCCGGGCCCAATTGAAAAACACGATGATGTTCTATTTGGACTTCGGGTTTGAGTACACCTTTACGCTCGATGGAAAAGAGTTTTCGACGTTTATTGCAGGCTCCGCGGACGAAAATGCACGCTTACCGATTGACCGGGATGGGAACAAGAAGGTCAGTCCAAAATTTGAAACGGCAAAAATAGACCAGCCCTTCAACTACACTGGTACCACCTATGTGTTCAAGCTCAACAACGGAAAGTTGAGTTTGTCGAAAGCCGATGAAGCCATTGAGCAAATGAAGTTGCCGCCGGATTTGGAAGTTGGCAAGCCGGCACTCGAATTTACTGCCACGACGATGGACGGAACATCCATCGATTTCCCCAAGCACTACGCCGGCAAGCTAGTCATGTTGGACTTTTGGGCCACTTGGTGCGGTCCCTGCATCGGCGAGATTCCCAACATGAAAGAGGCTTACACAAATTGGCACGACGAAGGCTTTGAGATTTTGGGGATTAGCTTCGATCGAGCGAACATGGAGGACAAGATCAAGGAGTTTCTTGAGGAAAAAGAGTTGCCTTGGAGCCAGATTTATGACGGCAAATATTGGGATGCGACACTCGGCCAAATGCACGATGTTAGCGGAATCCCATTTGTACTTTTGGTAGATGGGGACACACACCAGATTCTGGCAACCGCAAAAGAACTTCGCGGAAAAGGCTTATCTGATTTTATCGGCGAACAGCTCAAAAAGAAAAAGGAAGCAGGGAAAAACTGATTCCCTCACGAGCCATAGTGTTTGTTAGTATCGGTATTGATTTAGTGAAGTCGTTATTGGGTAAGTGCGGTACGACGGACTTCCAAGTCCGACAATGGGGAATTCGACGGACTAGGAAGTCCGTCGTACCATTAAATCAACACGCCCCGAGCCAGAACGGAAGGCTTAAATCCAAATAGCGTTCCATTTCATTGACAGGTCGAGCCTGCGGGTATTCTATTGGTGCGTTTACGCCAATTCTGCGGCCATGGCAGTAACTTAATTGCCGTGCCCCGACATTTTGTCTGATTTCCAGGGTAACGCCTGTCCGATAGAGAAAATTCGAGTGTGTCGATAGCCAGAAAGGCGTTATTATCTTAGCACGGATTGCAAGGCGTCGAATTGGACAAGTATCCTGCTGTGCCCCTTTACCGCGAAAGAGTCCGATTCGCATTTCTGTTGCTCCACCTTTGTTTGCTTGTTTGCATCACAGGTTGTCTCTCTACCCGCGTAAATTGGAGAGAACCGAATTACACTTCGTGGCCCTCACAAAACTCAGTCACCAATGACGGCTGCCTAAATGAAGCGGAAGTGCTTTACGGCAAGGCTCTTCAGCTAGAAGAAGAGTGCTGCGATGCATGCGTTGATCTGTACTATTCGGTCGCCAATCTGACCGCAGATAGCACAACTTGCTCAAATACCAATTGTCGCAAGAGCCAATTGCACCGATCTGCGATGATCAAGCTCGTCGTGAATGGGCAACGTTTTGGCCGTCTTGACCCAAGGACAGGGTTAACGATCTACCGAAATCACCAGTTGGTCGAAATACCTATTGAGAGATATGGCTTCGTTTGGGATTCAGAGGACTTCTCGTCCCTTTCACCGGTGGGCGAATATTCGACCAACGCGTTCAAGCGGCGGAATCGATCGCCGGGTGTTGGCATTCCGCTAGTGGTCAGCAGTGCAACCAATCCAAGACCCTTTGGTACACCGAAACCAACCTTTCCAGCAACGCTTCTCATGCGAGTCGATTCTTCTGACTTGAATAGTGGCGAACGAGTTGGTCGTCTCGAACTTTACGATCCTATGCGGGTTGACACCATCGAGATGGATTCAACACGAGTGGCGATCGCAAAGGACATTTCAGCATCCGTCGCATACCGACTTCGAAATCAAAGCTCCAATATTATCAGTAATTTTGTGAATCCAACACGGTATCAAGGCGAAAATCGACTCCACATGGTCGAACCCTATCAAAGGGGCAAAATTCCAGTGATTTTCGTCCATGGACTTCTTTCCGATCCCTTTACCTGGATCGAAATGATCAATGAACTCTATGCGTGTCAAGGATTCGTCGACCACTTTCAGATCTGGTCCTTTGAGTATCCGACGGGGCAACAGTTCTTGGCTAGCGCTAGCCAAATGCGAGAACAACTCCAGCAAGCGATCGCGGGTGTTGACCCCGATGGCAGTGATCCGCAACTGTCGCAAATCGTGATGGTTGGCCACAGCATGGGCGGGCTCATCGCCAAAATGCAAATCACCGACAGCAGTGATACACTATGGCGGTCGATTGCCAACAAACCGTTTGAACAAGTTACCATGCCCCGGGACACGCGTGACTTGTTGCGAAGTGCATTCTTCTTTAAGGCGTCGACCAATGTTTCACGCGTTGTGTTCATCGGCACACCCCATCAAGGATCGAGCACTGCATCGCGATTCGCTGGGAGGGTAGGCTCCGCATTGGTCGCTCAACCACAGGAAAATAGCGATCGACATCATGACCTGATGGAACGAAATCCAGGTGTGTTCTTACGGGAAGTAACAAAACGTATTCCAACGAGCATTGATCTACTCAAGCCTGGGAACCCTATCCTGATTGCATGTTCAGACTTACCCGTCAACCATCGAGTGCGTTTGCATTCTATTATCGGTGATTCGCATTTATCGTTCATTCAAGGGCGTTCGGACGGCATCGTACCTGTCGATAGCGCTCGCGAATGTCGTGCAATATCGGAACGTTACGTCCGCGAAAAACACGCTGATCTACACAAGCACCGTGAGACCATCGAGGAATTGGTGATGATCCTCAACGAGCACCATCGCGAGATGCAGACATTTCGGTAGCGAGTCCGGTCGCGATCTTGTGTCGACTCTCCTATTTTCGTGACGATGTCGCTGACTGCAACAGAGCCGCAGCAAACCCAACGAGGTCCCCTCGCTCTTTTGCGTGATGCAACATCGGAGCATAATCCTGCGAGAGTTCCGCCAGCTCAATCAACGAAGGAGCAATTCCAAACGGACGCATTCCGCGTGGCATTTTCTTGATTAAGAATTGCATCGCTTCCGCAGGCCGACCAACCCGTGTCAACAGATCGGCATAGTTTTCGATCGCCACTGTACCGTGTTCTTGTGGATCGAGTGATTCTGCTTTTTGAAGAAACATCTTTAATGCCGCCTCGACGTGTTCGCCGAGCAACGCTCGAAACATCGCCAACGACATCGGATAAAGCTCGGCGAAGGGCTCCTCGCTGGCATACTGATACTGAGTGTGAAGTTGCCGTCCGTATTGAGCCAGATCAACCGCCATCCTCAATTGTTCTTCGTTGTCCAAAATCCGCGCGAATCGAACCGTCGATGCCAAGTGCGTTGTGTCCAAATGATAGGTGCCGTCTCGCAACAGACCCGGTCGCGCTGCAAGCAACGGTTCGATCGCTTTCGCAAGTTGAACTTCGCTGGTCTCGTCGAGTTTTTCACGACGCAGAATATCTGCCTTTAAACTGGACAGCAACTCAGCATGAACGTGCTCGACAAGGGCACCCACGGCCGCCTGTTGATCCGCTCGCCCTCGCATCGAGACCACGGAATCGAGCATGGTAATTGTGTTGCAAGTTCCTCGCATCTCAAGCGATAATTTGGTGCCCCGAGCGACATCGATCGCCTCATGAACCAAAAGGCCGAGAAAGGTGTCCAAATTCTCATGAGTGACTTCGAGATCGCGCATTGCATCTGCGGTTGCTTGGCGGTCCCCGACAGCCCGCATGTACATCCAGCCTTCTTGGAGTTTTCCTTGTCGCATCAGGGCAATACCCACTTCACTGCATGCGGCAATGAGTTTCTTGTCCAGTTGGTCTTGAATGTCCGGAGGAATGGATCCGACCGCTGTTGGTTCGGACGGGTCTGTTTGAACTGCGGTCAACCCAAGTTCAACCCGATGCATCATCTTGAGCGCCTCGAACAACTCAGTGTAGCGTTGCTCGCGTCGCATCTGATCGACTAAAAGCGACGCTGCCTGAACCGGTCCTTGCTCATCCACGATGGTTTGGAGTTTGTCAAATAGATCGATGGCGTTCAATTTTATTTTGGTTGGTTTGGGGGTACGGACGGAACAGCAGGGCAATTGGATGCGGACACAATTTCCGAGTTGCAGCATGGATTTTGCCAATATCACAGTATCGCACATAACACCACCTCATGGAATGACCTTGTGCTCAACGAAATGGCTCTCGCACTCGTGCACAGCCCAAGGCAGGCGAACCGAGTATTGCGGAACCAAGAATGGCAGAGCCAGAACCATTCAGAAAATCTCTGCTGGTAAAAATGTCCGCATCCATGCTGGAAATTTGGGGTTAGGTGTTCGCGCCCGGCAATGAAAAAAAACTCGGTCATAGATTATCGTAACAGTCGAATTTACCAGAATTTCGGTGATGGATGAGGAATCGCGATGCCATGAGAGACTTTTCCGAAGAGAGCGGTACGAATGCAAGCGCCGCAGGAGCAGACCACCAGGGAAGTATGATTCCATTGATGGCCGTCGGTATCTACGGAGTTGCGGCCCGTGAATGGCAGCCGTTTTCAGGACGTTCGAACGACGTATCTCCTTTCTGAAGTAGCATCCGGAATTGTTGGCGGATGTGTCTTACACTCGGACCAATGTGTGAGTTGTGGCAGTCGCATCGAAAGCTGTGGTTGCGCTGGTTGTGCAGGTTGTGGTTGCTATGATCGTAGCCACCACAACGTTTGTCGCCCCGAATGGGGCAGCAACATTTTAGCCCAGGGCAGAGTGCAGCGACGGAACGTCGCGAAGCGCCGCCCTGGGTACTGCCAAGCGCCATAACCGTCGCCCTGAAGGGCAAAACAAAATGCGTCCGCCAAAGAGAGTCCCAGGGCGGCGCTTCGCTCTGCCCTGGGCTGCAATATTGAAGCCCGTTGGGCTATCAGTCCTTTCGCCTCGAATGGGGCAGCGTCAACTGGGCGACCCCCAACTTGGTCGACAAGCCTAGAAGGATGGCCCCACGCGACCCCCTTGCAGACTCTTCATCGCCATCGAACGCCTTCATCGCAATAGCGTATTCATCGTCATGTACATCCGAGATCCGCTTGAAAAAGAGCAGCGGGAATACGTACGACTTGAAGTCCGCAGCATCGAACGGACCACGTAGTATGTTGGCCGATTCCCATAGATGCGACTCGAGCTGAGAGAGTGTGATAGTCATACAACGGCGTGATCCATAAAACGAAAGGTAATCTTGAAGCGATGAGTGTGATTCGAGGAATTACCTAAGCTTGTGGATCGATTGGACGTTGTGATGATGGCTCAAGCCCGATAAGCGGCAATCCCGTTTTGATGTCTTCTGGTTACGGGTTAGCGTCGGACGATTGTAGCAATTACTGACAGTTGCTGGGGTGATGGACCGCGGGTGCTTGGCACCTATTTCTTGCCCGAGCACGATTCAGCCGACAAAAGTGAATGGTGTAGGCACATTCTAAGTGCCGTCCGCCTGGAATCCTTCCAAAAGCATGAATGCGAACGGCACGGCGGAGCGTGCCTGCTACTTTGGTCGGCTGTGCTTGGCACCTATTTCCTGCCCGCTTGGCGTCTATTTCCTTCCCGCTTGGCGTCTATTTCCTTCCCGAGCATAACAAAATCACCAATTCCGCGATTGAGGCAGAAATTCTCGCCGCTTCGCTCCTTGCAATGGAGTGGGCTTGACCATAGGCTGGTGTATAAGGCGAGTGTACCAAAGAAAAACGTAGGCGAGGGTTTAGCGATGCAATGGCTCCGACTATTTACACACATGCAAGGCACAGAGTTTCTCATCGCATACGCCACCCTTTGGGTGGCTTTTTTTGTAATCTGCTTGATTGTCCGTTACAAAACCGACCAAGCCCATTCGAACACGCCAGTCACTCCAGAAGCAGACCCGGACCCCTACAAGATCGCTTATTTGAGAGGTGGGTCCAACGAAGTAATGCGATTAGCCACATTTGAACTCTATTCCCTGGGCCTATTGCAAGAAACGAATCCCAAATCGGGGAAAGCTCAATGGCAACGAAAACTTGACGCAGAGCTCCCGGAGACATTGAGCCCCTTTGCAAAACAAGCTGCAATTTTTTTTACGGAAGCACGAAAACCCGTCGAAATTTTCCGGTCCAATTTGGCTAATCAATTTGTTACCGAGTTCAAGCGGTGGGATGAATGGATCGAACTAGAAGGTTTTCGCATCGCTCCGGCGCAGCAGTTTGTCTTGAACCTGTTTGGCATTGGTTCGGCGCTACTCTTCTTCGTGGCTGGACTGACGAAAATCGTAAGCGCTTCGCTCAGGCACTTGGACAACATCTGGTTCGCCGCTGCGATGATGATCACCGGATCGGTGTATCTATTGTGGACTCGATCGCACCGTCGTTTCAACGCAAGGGGGCGCCAATATCTATCCGGCATCCAACTAATGAACGCTGAGTATCGCGATGCCATGAAAGACTTTTCCGGTGCGAGAGGTACGAATGCCATAGCCTCAGGACGAGACCAATACGGGAGTAGGATTCCACTGATGGCAGTCGGCATCTTCGGAGTTGCGGCTTTGACTGGCAGCCCTTTTCAGGACTTTCGAAGTACGTATCTCCGTTCCGAAACAACAGGCGGCGGATGTGGCACGGGTTGCGGCGGCGCCGCGAGCTGTGGCGGGGACAGTGGCGGCGTTTCAGGCTGTGGTGGTAGCGGTTGTGGTGGTTGCGGTGGTGGCGACTAGACAGTACCAAGTTTCTCTCGCGAAGAGTGACCGACGGTTGGGCTACAAATTCCGCAAACGAGGCAAAAATTTTCGCTTTTTCGCGCCCTGTTATGAGGCATGCATAGCCTTAGCTGAGTGACGCAAGACGCAAGACATAGAGTCAAAACTAATGTATCCGAGAAAAACGTAGGGGAGGAATCAGCGATGCAATGGCTCCGATTATTTACACACATGCAAGGCCCAGAGTTTCTCGTCGCATACGCCACCGTTTGGGTGGCTTTTTTTGTAATCTGCTTGATTGTCCGTTACAAAACAGATCGAGGAGATTCGCAAACGCCTGTCGCTCCAGAAGCAGATCCGGACCCGTACAAGATCGCCTATCTGAGAGGTGGATCGAACGAAGTGCTGCGTTTAGCCACTCTTGAACTTTATTCTCAGGACCTTTTGCAAGAAACGAAACCCAAACCTGGGACAGTCCAATGGCAACTGACACCGGACGCAGAGCTCCCGGAAACATTGAGCCCTTTTGCAAAACAAGCAGCCGTATTTTTCTCGGAAACACAAACTCCCATCCAAATTTTCCGTTCCAATTTGGCTGGTCGATTTGTTAGCGAGTTCGACCGTTGGGATGAATGGATCGAGCAGCAGGGGTTCCGTATCTCTCCATCGCAACAGTTTGTCTTGAACCTGTTTGCTATTGGTTCGGCCCTAATTTTCTTCCTGGCTGGAATGACGAAAATCATGAGCGCTTCCCTCAGGCACATAGACAATATCGGGTTCGCCGCTGCGATGATGATCATCGGATCGGTATGTCTATTGCGGACTCGATCGCACCGTCGTTTCAACGCAAGGGGGCGCCAATATCTGTCCGGCGTCCAACTAATGAACGCTGAGTATCGCGATGCCATGAAAGGCTTTTCGGGGGATAGCGGTACGAACGCAATAGCCTCAGGACAAGACAAACTCGGAAGTAGGATTCCCGTGATGGCAGTCGGTATTTTCGGAGTTGCTGCTTTGACTGGCAGCCCTTTTCAGGACTTTCGAAGTACGTATCTCCGTTCCGAATCAACAGGTGGCGGATGTGGCTCGGGTTGCGGCGGTGCAAGCTGTGGCGGGGGTACTAGCTGTGGAGGTGGCGGTGGAGATGGCGGTGGAGATGGCGGTGGCGGTGGAGGTGGAGGTGGCGGTGGAGGTTGTGGTGGAGGTGGAGGTTGTGGTGGAGGCGGTTGTGGCGGTTGTGGCGGCTAGCGCGCTGTTGATTTAATGGTACGACGGACTTCCTAGTCCGTCGAATTTTCCATTGACGGACTTGGAAATCCATCTTACCGCCCTTACCCAAGACGACTTCACTAAATCAACAGGCTCCTAGGCAGTGCAAACTCACTTTCGGCAGGAGTGACCTAAGGTTAGTCGCATCTACCGGTTGCGAACTTCGCCCAAACGACTTTTCCCCATGCATGCATCAACTCAAATGCTGTCTTGAGTTTCCTTCCTCAAACTACCGGCCCATGCAAAACAAAAAACTACCTAGACTGGGCGTTGGATTGGGATTTCGTGATACTTATCGCACCGAGGTCTTTCGCAACGCGAACCAGATTGATTTTCTGGAGATTACCGCAGATCATTTCTTTGATCGGAGACCGGAATCCAATGAACTTTTGAAGTTGCTCGCGAGTCGCTTCCCTCTCATACCCCACGGCCTGGGGCTCTCGCTGGGGAGCGCCGATGGACTGGATCGAGACTATCTCAACATGCTTAAACGCGTGGTTGAAACAGTTCAGCCAGCTTGGTGGAGTGAACATATCTCATTCTGCCGAGTGGATGGGATCGATATTGGACATCTCACCGCTCTACCGAAAACGAAGGCGACACTCATGTGCCTGAAAGAAAATATTCGCGTTGCGACGTCGGAGATTGGAGCACCGTTGATCCTTGAAAACATTACCCAGTCGATTGAGTATGAAAATGACACGTTCGACGAAGCGTCGTTTCTTGGCGAAGTATTGGACGAAAACGATTGCGGCTTACTTCTGGACGTCACCAACCTCTATATCAATTCAATAAACTATCGATTTGATGCGATTCAAGTTCTAAATCGATTGCCATGCGATCGAATTGTTCAATTGCATTTCGTCGGCTTCGATCGTGAAGGGGATCTGCTCATCGATGGCCATGGCCACTCGACCAACCTTGAAATTTGGCAGTTACTGGAGGAAGTCGTTCGCTATGCTCCCGTTTGCGGTGCAATTCTGGAACGTGATGAACAGCTTCCTCCGTTTTCCGATATCCTGGCCGAATTGGCTAAAATGCGGGAAATCATGAATCGCCATTTTGTCGAAAACTAAATGCAATGGACAACGAGATTGACGAACTACGCCGCTTGCAAATCTATATAGCGAAACGCTTGACCGATTCCACCGACAGCTCCGTCTTGGAAGATTCCAATCCGGTCGCGTCAGGACAATCAGTATTTCCCCCGAAGGCTCCGTGCGAGCGAGACTTAGCACGGGGCCGCGAAACCTTGATCCGAAAGAGACTTTCACAGACCAAGCATCTTATGCCGCTGACAGTGGAATCACTTGGACCGCGTTTCAGACCATTGTTCCGCCAGTATGCTGAGCGGAATCATATCAACGGAAGGGATGCGATCGTTAGAGATTCTCTCTTGTTCGCCCAATGGTTAAATCGAAAGGAGGTCGCGGACACGATCCTGCAAGACGAACGCGCCCAAATGGTCATTCAGCTCGCCACTTGGGAGTCCATGCCATACGCGTGCAAGTCGCGCTCACTTTGCATTCGGTTGGTTCGACTCGATTGGGACTTTGGAGGCTGGAGCGATCAAACGAAGCTACCCCCAAAAAAACGCATTTGGTGGTGCTTCTTAAAGGTACTTGGATTCCGCAGGATGTTTCGGTGGTAGGTCGCACCTGCCGGGTGCGACCCAAAGCAGATTCGAGCATTTCTGAAAGACTTTTTGCACTCTAGTTTTGATCCTGCTGGTAGTCCTTTCCATTCTTGCCCATCGTTAAATTAGTGTTCGGCGGCATCGATGATTGGAACACTAATCAGCGCTAATCGAACACTAATCCTTGCTAAACGAACCGATTCAGTTGGTCCAAGGAAATGTTCGATACGGCCTCCCTAACGCGGAAACCTAGTGCGCGGATTGTACTGAGACTGGGATTTCTGGTATGGTATCTTCGACGAATTTTTATCAACCCACGGTACCAGAAAATGCGAGACTATCCATCGAGTAACTCCATCATCTCGATCGGCGAAGTGCTTTGGGATCTCTTTCCAGATGGCGCTCGATTCGGAGGTGCACCTGCCAATTTTGCGTGCCACGCTGCATTGTTAGGAAGTCAGGTCACCATGCTCAGCGCTGTTGGAAAAGATGCGTTGGGAGATGGGGCGATGGGGATTTTACGAGCGTTGGGAGTTGATGTTTCACTGATACAAAGGCTTGAATCCGTCTCCACGGGAACCGTAGGAGTGGACGTCGATAAATCGGGTAAGCCAAGCTTCGTGATTCACGCCGATGCTGCCTGGGATCGATTGCGTTGGATGCCGGAGTTTGAAGCGGTCGTTGCCGACGCCGACGCCATCTACTTTGGTACGCTTGGTCAACGCGGTCGCGAATCGCGAAAAGCGATCACCCAAACGCTGCAGATCGCCAAGAAAAATAGTGCACGACGTGTTTTGGATGTAAATCTACGAGCCCCCTTTTTTGACAATGCTCTGATTCGAGAATCCGTCGCGATGGCAACCGTTGTCAAGTTAAGCGACGACGAGTTTCAGAAGGTATTCGAGGCATGCGAATTGCGAGAGCTTTCCGATCCAATAGAAACACTGCGTGCGCTGCGACGGAAATTCGATTTAGAGCTTGTGGCGATGACGCGCGGCGCCGAGGGGGCGGTTGTCGTGACACGCAATGAAACCATCGATCAACCAGGCGTTCCTGTCAACGTTTGCGATACCGTCGGCGCAGGGGACGCTTTTACGGCTGCGCTGGTCGTGGGACTGTGCTCCGGTGCATCTGTGCGCTCTGTCGTGGCCAACGCATGTCGCGTCGCGTCCGTCGTGTGCGGACACGCGGGCGCAATTCCAAGTTCCTCCATCCTATTGAAATCTGATTGGTCAAGCCTCGAAAAGTAAATGCCTTTGAAATCAATGGGAGAGCGAGGCTCCTGCCGAGCTTACGCCATGGTTCGGCAGGAGCCTCACCCTCCCAAATAGACGTCATGGTTCGGCAGGAGCCTCACCCTCCCAAATAGACGCCATGGTTCGGCAGGAGCCTCACCCCACCGCTCTCCCATGTGCAACCTTGATCACAGAAGGTTGGTTACCCCAGAATACTTGATGACGGCATCTCGATCGAGTTCTAGACCAAGTCCTGGTGACGATGGAATAACCAACATGCCATCCCCATCAAGCTGCCAGCCTCCGAGCGTGATTTCGTCGATGAACGGTGAACCAGTTAGATATTCGACGAGATCTGTTCCGGGAAAGGCAGATGCCAATTGCAGATCGGCAGCTAAGCCCACTGCGGTATTCCAACCATGGGGAATAAACCGTACACCGTGGTCTTGAGCCATCCAAGCGATTCGGCGTTCTTCACTTATCCCGCCAACTTTTGTGACATCGGGCTGCACAATGTCAAATGCGCGGGCCTCAAGCCAGGGTTGAAACGATTGGCGGCGAGTTAGCACTTCTCCGCCCGCAATCGCAACGGGTGAATGCTCTCTCAACAACGCATAGTCTTCGATCGCATCTGGGGAGAGTGGCTCCTCGAACCAATAGACATTGTAGTCCGCTAGCATTTTTGCCTTGTTCAACGCCCACTTGTACCCATTGGTCCAATAGGCATCACTACCACCCGCATCGACCATCAACCGTGAATCCTCACCGACCGCTTCGCGAGCTGCGCGAACAATCGCTTCATCGAGTGACGCGCTGCGACGTCCAAACGGTCCCCACCCAATTTTGAATGCTCGGAATCCTTGCGACTTCACCGAGAGCAAGTGATCTTTCAGCTTGTTTGGCTCATCCATGAGCAACGAGGCATAGGGTTGGACCCGATCGCGATACCGCCCCCCAAGCAATCGTCCAACCGGTTGCCCCGTGGCTTTGCCGAGCAAGTCCCAAAGGGCGATGTCGATTCCACTGATCGTATGGGTAATCGCTCCGCCACGCCCCAGCCAAAACATGTGCTGATGCAATTTTTCGCTGACTCGTTCCGGCTCCAACGCATTCTCTCCGCGATAGAGCGGTTCAAGAACGGCCAAAGCCGCACGCACTAGTGCATCGTTTGTGAAGACGCTTCCGAGCCCCACAGAGCCTTCGTCGGTATGTACCGCAATCAGTGTATGCACGCAATCCTCGGGACGCAGCTCATTGCTCCATCCACCCTCGGGCGTTGCTCCTCGTAAACCCGCACACCGAATCTCTGTGATCTTCATGAATGTTGGAATCCTCGTCGAAAAATTCTAGCCTGTGGTTGAAATGAAACATCCTGATCTAGCGGAAAGATCGGGCGAGAGCATCGCGTATGACCCAGGTAAGCAAGATTGGCGCTGGAAGATCCCGGTGCGTCAACATGAATCATTTTCGCACACCAATCGGAGTACATATGATGCTGGCAATGAGGTGATTTGACTACCACCGCCTGAAAGTTTTTTGGATTCTGCCCATGAGCGTAAAAAAACGAACGGTCATAAAGGCTGACAGCTCGACTGCTGACGACCAACGTAAAGTTGTCGTATTCCAAAACGGCTGACAATCCCGCTTCCCATTCCTCCCCAAACGACTCGCTTCGAAACCGGCCATCGGAAAGGATGCGAACCTTGCCACGGATCGTCAGTGGCTGAAACCGCTTTGGGTCAAGTGTTCCGCCGAGCGTCGTCTCGATGATTCCACCGACGCCAGCAGCAAACGCTAATTTCACTGCAGCCGCATCCACGATGGGAATCAACGTTTTGCCTCGGTAGCCGGTTTGAATCAGCGTTCGCAAGATGGCGTTGCTATCACCCGATGCGCCGGAACTTGTCGCATCCGCAGCATCCACGAGTGCAACCGTCCCTTGGCCTTGGGCAAGCAATTGAGCAGCCATGTGTTCCAGGCTGACAAGCTCTACCTGCATCCGCTCATGGTGGTCCCAGAAGGTCTCCGCGATACGAATCGCTTCCCGTTCCGCGAGTTGCGGATCATTATCCGTAACGACGAAACTGTACGTCTGCAATGCCGGAACATCGGTGAAAGGGTTACCGATGAACATGCCGGCTGAGAGCCCGTGACGTCCTTGCTCTGCGCTCTGAGCGAGGCGGATACTTTGCCCGAAGAGTCCGGTCGCGGTAATCAGTTCATCGCCGCGAACAAGTGCTGGAATCGGAACTCGGGCTGTCACCGGGCGAACTTCACCTGCAAGAATTCGCAAAAGCAATCGTGCCGCGCGTTGCCCAGTTTCAAAAAAATCAACATGGGGATAAGTATGATACGCTACGATCGCATCGGAATGCTCGATCATACGATCGGTCAGAATTCCATGCAGATCGAGCGAGACAACCATCGGAATATCCTCCCCGAGAATCTTCCGCGACTCCGCCAACAAATATCCTTCAGGATCCAGTTCCTCTTGGCTGGCCATGGCTCCATGCATGCAGAAATAGACGCCATCCACGGGCGGAGCATTTTTGATACTATCCAGGAACTCGCCCGCGATTCGCTGCCAGTCATTTCGCGCCAACGTCCCCCCCGACGTGATGAAGCATGCACTATAAGCCGGCACCAATTCAACTTGCGAATTCTGGTCGAAGACACTGGCTGCTCCGCCGATTTCATTGCGTACAGTTCTATGATAGTCGAGTAGTTCAGTTCCGCGCCGAATCCGGAAATCCCCATAACCACTCAGATGTGGGTTGAACGTCGATACTTCTTGCTTGCACTCTGCGATAAGAATCTTCAATCGCTTCATCCTGGTTCCTTTCTCAAGTGAACTTACATAATGTTAAATAGGCTACGGTCAACCACAACGGGCAACGAGGCCGTCTCGCTTTTCTTTTGGAATTGCTTGCCATTGCATCGGGAGAGCGAGGCTCCTGCCGAGCTATTTACGCCACGGTTCGGCAGGAGCCTCACTCTCCCAAGCAAGGAATGGATTGGACAAAGTCGAGGAAAACATGTTTAGAGGGGTGCCCTCGCCCTCCCATTTTCCCAAATGATTTGTTGGGCGAAAAAAGCTAGACGCCCTCCACCGCTGAAGCTCCATGGAATCCGGACACCGAAACGGTGCGTGCCTGCGAGGATATAACGATGCCAGCTAAACCAAGTAGATTCGCCGATAGCCGTTTACGACTTTATTTCAAAAATCGCTTCGACCTCAACCGCGGAATTGGTTGGGATTTGAGCAAACCCGAGAGCGCTCCGTGCATGATAACCGTCTCCGGTCTTTCCGAAGATCTCGTGGAGCAGATCGCTGCAGCCGTTCACCACCAAGTGCTGCTCGTGAAATTCCAGGGTCGAATTGACGCAACCCAAGAGTTTGAGAACGCGCAAGCCATTGAGTGAGCCATGAGCGTTCCAAACGGAATTGAGAATTTTCACAGCGCACTCTCGAGCGGCAAGCTTGCCATCTTCCACCGACATGCCAGCTCCAAGCTTGCCCTTCCAATCGCTCACGTGTCCAGAAGTGAGCAGTAGATTTCCCGACTTAACCACCATGGCAAGATATCCGGGTTCCAGTTTCGTGAACTTGAGACCTAGCGATTCCGCTTTTTCTTGAGGCGACATTGAATTTCCTTTGGTCAATCTTGAGTATGAAGGCCGCATTCGGTTTTTCCTGTGCCGCTCCAGCGGCCTGCACGCTCATCTTCACCGGCAAAAACTGCCCGCGTGCATGGCATGCAGCCGATACTTGTATATCCGGCATCGTGCAATGGATTGTAGGGGATGTTGCATTTCACAATTCGATCCCAAACTTGTTTCTTGGTCCAATTCGCGAGAGGACTTACTTTGACAAGGTGAAATTTCTTGTCCCAGCCGACGATAGGGGCTTGCGCTCGATCCGGGCTTTGGTCGCGGCGGATGGCACTTGCCCAGGCCAGCATTCCGAGAGCGGCCTTTTTGAGCACAGACAGTTTTCGATCGCCACAGCACTTCGTTGGATTGCTTTTGTAAAGGGGGCCCCCATGGAGTGTTTCGTAGTCCACAACGGTAAGTTCGGGCTGCAATAACTCGACTTCGATTCCATACAGTTCTGCGACACGATTCCGTAGGACAAGTGTCTCCTCGAACTGGTAACCCGTATCCAGATTAAACACCCAAGTCTTGGGTGAAACCCGCGACAGCATTTCCAAGATGGTCATCCCCTCGGGACCAAAGGCTGTGGCCATGGTGAACTTATCACCATACCGCACAACGGCCCACTCAAGGATGGCTTCGGGGGTGGCGGTTTCGAGCTTTTGGCTCTGGTCCGCCAACTCCGCCAACAGTTCCGGCGTTGGAAACAAAGGAGGAACGGCAGCTTGCGAACCGATTAATTCGCCAGACAGACCGCTTGAGTCAGCGTCATGGAGTGGGTGGTACCTGGTGGACAAAATGCTTCAACACAGATTAATGGAGATGATGTCGCCGAACGAGTGGTAACGACCATCGCCTGACTGGTTCCCAAATAATACTGGGGGGAGACGCAAGCGGTCAAGCTGATCGCCTAGACTCGGCCCTCTCCGATATTCGGCGCTGACGGACAGAACCTTATTAGGTACGCTAAAACGTAGCAACTGCCGTCGTTCCTCGTTTTCAGAATCCCTCGAGAAATGCCAATTTACGAATATTATTGTCCGCCTTGTCACACGATCTACAGCTTTTTTGTGAGATCGATGAGTCAAACTGCAACGCCGAAATGCCCAAAGTGCGGACGGAAGAAGCTGGAAAAGAAAATTTCCCGATTCGCCATTTCCAAGGGACTTTCCGAAAACAGTGCTTCTCCAGACCCGTTCGAAAACGTGGACGAAAGCAAAATGGAGCAACTGATGGCCGAGATGGCTCCGCACATGGACGAGGTGGGAGATGGCCCCGAGGATCCGCGTCAAATGGCCGGACTCATGAAACGCATGTTCGAAATGACAGGCATGCAGCCCAACGCAGCAATGCTCGAAGCTATCCAACGGATGGAAGCTGGCGAAGATCCCGACAAAATTGACGAAGAAATGGGGGATGCCCTCGACGCCGATGGTGACCCATTCGCTCAGGCGACCGGAAAAGGAAAAAAGCTATCTCGTTTCTTTGATCCTCCCAATGTCGATCCGGAATTGTATGACTTGTAGCGGTTTGCATGCCAACTCTCCCTGGCAGCCTAGTTGAACGACGCTCCGCGTCGTTTCGCCCCTTTGCGACCTATACTTTCGTTTCTCTAACAGGCCCTTATTTTGATGTCAAAAAATACTCTACACGATCGATCCATTGATGGCGGCTGGCTTTTAGATTCTCTTGAGCGATCCCTCTCTTGGTCTCGCAAAGCCGACCGAGAACCAAAGGCTGCCGGCACCTTGCGTCAGTACATTTATATGCAGATGGCTGCTTCGGACTTGGTTCTGGACGACGAAGCCAGACAACAGGTCGATCTGCCCGATGGCCTATTAGCCAACCTTGAGGAAAAAAACCGGCTTTTGACGCAGCTCAAAGCACCTATCGATCATCGGATCGAAGCATTTCTCGCCGATCACTTTGCGGACATCGCTCTCGATTCACCGCTGCATTTACCCGCCCAAACGCTTGTGCTAGACCATCATGGCTTAGCCCGACAATTGAGTCTGCCCGATGGTGGAGAACGATTTCAAAATGAGTTGGTCAGCTCGTATCGGGTAGCCAACGGCGTGCTCCATAATCCGCAATCCGATCGCCGAACCACCCAAGGCACATTCCACGTTACCGAGGGTGGATTGCCAATCGCTGGCGACAAGCGAGGTGTTCCCAAGGCTGTATTCGCAAAGTTGTTTCAACACGCATGCATGCCACCCGACGAGCTCCTAGAATTGCCTTTCACACAAGCCAACAGTGTACCGGCCAAGACGTTTGTTTCGCTTTTGATTCGACCGCTGGTATGCCCTGCGGTGCCAGGCTATTGCGAACACAAATCGATGGAGATTCGATTCTTCGCTCCAGGTGGCCTTGCAAGCAACCTGGACTTCGTTGAATCGATATTCGGCAATTCAGGCGATCCGTTGGTTCCAGAAAACGATGCGGCATTAGACTCCGCACATTGGACCGGACATACGGGCTGCGTTATCCTCGCGCCCCATTTGATTCAACTCACGAAGAAAGAACTTGGACTCCCCCATATCGATCTCGCGACTGAGCGACAAATACGAGATCGGATGTGCTGGCAAGATCCCACCGAAAAATACAATGATGGCCAGGCGTTCAAGATCACTTGTCGCACGGAAGCAGGTGTCATCATCACGCTCATTGCAGACAACTATTTCGGTTATTGCAAGAAGGAGGTAAAGACACAAATCAGCTATGCCGCCAACTTGATGGGTAACGCGGAAGAAGAGCATGCGGGTGGTACTCTTGCATTCGTTTCACACAATCTTGGCGAAGAATTTCAATGGAATTCGCGCAGATACAACGGCCGCTCTTTCTCCGACTTAGCAAACGACTACGGAAGCTTCATCGATATCAAACCGGAGGGTTACGGAATCGATCGACTACACCCGAACCTCGTTTACGTTCCAGAGGATGCGTTTGCATCGTTGTTTGACCGAACGATTCGCTGGACCATCGGCGGGCAATCGCACTCGATATCGATCGATCGCGACAAGATTTATATGGCCCCGAGCGGTTACAAAGTGCAAATGGAAAAGCATCCGTGCGCTCCTTCGTGGCGATTGATCGGTACTGGCGGAGAAGGAACTGTATGTCATAAGCCGTGTACCGTCAGCGGCGGTGGCAAGAGTGAGATCAGCAAATCGCTGCGAGACTACATGCAGGGCGGCCCAATCTTCGTTGCCGACATCGACGACGATTTCGATCAGCTCCAAGCCATCTTCGACCGCGATTATTCCGATCGATGGAAACCGGACTCAACGGAAAGGCCAGATTACTCAAAACGCGACAGCCGAAAAGTTCTCGATCCAAATCGCACCCTTGGCAGCGTCATTAAATTGCTGACTCCTTCGCGAGAATACACGGAACAATACAGCAAGTGGCTCAGTCGCATTCCCACGCATTTGTATGCGATGGCGTTCATCATTAAGCGATTTTGCAAACCGGAATGGAACGGCAATTGGCGCGAGCATTTCGGCGTCGATGTCGTCAACGGCGACAACGGGCATGAACTCAAATACGAAAACCGCAAACTTGTCGGCATGTACCTGCGTGTTGGCCTGGATCCACTCGGCCGTTGGCGAATGTATAAGCTGCGACAAGATTTCGCGGCAGCTGCCAAGATCCAACTGGAGGACGATATAACGGTGAGCGTGGTCGTGCCAAAACGATTCTTGACAACCTTGCCCGACAGCCAGGCCTTTCCAACGGAACGAAGCTACAAGTTCGTGGCCAATTGCGAATACCGCTTGTTCCAGCGTCCCGATGACGCTGTCCATCGTGGATTGGACAAACAAACCGAAGCGGACGTGGCCGACGTCGGCAATTTCTTCTGCAACTTTGAACCATTGACGCGAGACATGGTCGGACAAGAGATGACAAACATCATCGACTTCGAACAATATTCTGCACCTATGCAGAATCGACTAAGCGACTTTATGGCAGGCGATCAGACATTCGCGGTTTCCTCGGCTCAGCCTAGGTTGGTGGACGGCAAGCCATCCAAGAATCCACGTTACTTGCAAGATCGCCCCGATTTGATCGATCCCTTTGATCGATACGTTGCGTTTCGAGGCATCCAACTCTATCGTGCAACGCCGGCGGGTGAGCATGTTCCGATCCCAGTGGGCTCGATACTGTCCGGACGACGCAACAATCCGCCTGACTTGAAAGCGGGAATTCGATCGCTAGCAGTGTTCAGTCCAATTCACTATCAGGAGCTACCCGAATTGATGATGGACTACGTCTGTTCGCTGACGGGCAAGAGCCCCTCGACGACGGGTGCTGGTAGCGAAGGCGCGCTGACCAAGGGACCGTTCAACGCGCTCAACATGTGCTATGACTTGAACGCATCGATCGTCAGCATGATCCTGACCGGACTTGGAGGATTCAGTACAGCGGCAGGTCACATCGGTCCGGAGATCGAAGTGGGGCACGACATTAGTATGTTCGTTCCAGAGATATGGTGCCGATTGCGACCGGAGGAACGTGAGCCGGAGTTCTTGAAACGAGAGGGGTTACTCGAACCAATCGAAGATTTCTTGCATAACGGTGTTTTAATCCCAGCAAGTCGATTGGGATTCCGCATTACTTCGCGATTCGTGCGTCGGTACTTTGGTCGCGTCTTTGACAATCCGAGCAAAGTTTTTGACGATCGCATCCTTTGTCCAGAAAAGCAAAATCTTGATTCTTACGCGGATGGGATTCTACACATTGCAGAAGCACAGAAACGCGTGGCTGAGATTTATCTGAACGATGATAGTTTCGATATTGCATGTCCGCCCTTGCAAGCGATTCTGAAAATCATGGCAGAGGGAGCCTGGAATGGCTTCGGCCTAAATTCGCCTGAAGTGCGAGAAATGTTCACACGCGAAAATATGATGCAAAGCGATTGGTACAAAGCGAGGCTCGCCGCCAAACAACGAGTCGACCAAAAAATCTGGCAGCGTCACGTAACTTATCTGACGGAATATTGCAGCAGGCCAACCCATGCTGCGGTAGCCAAGCGTCTTGACTTGCAGACAAAATTGTCGCATGCGAAATCGCAATTGGAATTGTGCAGCCAAGCGGAGTACTTAAATACCTTGGTCGGTACGATCGGCGTGGATCCGGCTATTTATCGTGGTGTCTCGTAGCGTACCGAGAAGAGGACAAAAACGCAGAGATCGCAGAGGTAATCTCTCTCTGCGACTTTTGCGTTCTCTGCGTTTCAAAAATGGAATCATCCTCTGCAGCGGCTCTTTCATCACGCGGAGCGTGATGGGTACTTATCCGACACGTTTCGCGCGGCGATCTTAAATCACCTCCACACCGCCGATGAACACCCGTCTCGGGTGCAACGTTTTGTTTAATAAAAGAACATCCGCTCGTTTGCCTGGTTCGAGGCTACCGCATTCACTCTCGATTCCTACTCGCTCGGCGGGAGTGAGACTAGCCATGCGAAAAATTTCGTGTAGCGGTGCTTTGGTCGCTCGCACCATAACGCGCACCATTCGGTCCATGCCGGCGGTACTGCTGGCTAGGCCATTGCCATCGATGCTTCTACCGACTTGCCCATCGCTCAGGAACCATTCGCCATCGCGATTGTCGCCAAATCGATAGCGGCCCGGTGGCATATCAAGCGCCCGGCTGCTGTCTGTCACAAGACACAAACGACTTGCCCCCTTCATTCGAAATGCAAAATGGAGCAGTTCGTCCGAAAGATGACATCCATCGGCGATCACCTCGGTACTCATTTCGGTGTTCGCAAGCACAAATTGCTCCATGCTCGCTTGCATTGGCGTACCGCAGCGTGTTCGCAACGACACGACCGAACTCATTGCACACCAAAAATGGTCGACATGCCTCATCCCATTTCGAAAGGCTCTGTCCATTTCTGTCCAATTTGCATTCGAGTGCCCGCAAGTGATGAAACAGCCATGTTTTCGAGCTGCTCTGTAAAATGCGTCTGCTCCAGGCAACTCGGCAGCGCAAGTTGCGATACTCACTATTTTGGAATTGAAATAGCGACTGTATTCGGCGCGAGTTGGGTCGCGACGCCCATCCAGCCGATGGCAACCGACTTTATCCGGCGCAAAGAATGGACCATACAGATGTACACCGGCGATGCGTGCACCGTGCTGGGGCGTCCAGTGCGTTTTCGCGATGGCGGTTGCTTGCAACATCGCTTCGATTTGTTCGGGAGAGCCTGTCGTGGTGGTTGGAAAGAGTGTGGTAGTGCCATGCTTTGCGTGGCATCGAATTGCAGTTCGTACGGCTTCGACGGTCCCATCCATAAAATCTGCTCCGTCGCCCCCATGAACATGGATATCAACGAAGCCTGGTGCGATCATCCCACCACGAGCATCGACCACGATCGCATTTTTTGGCAGGGGAGACTTCGCTGCTCCTGCGTACTCAATCACACCGTCGCGCGCGATGAGCAGAGCATCGTCGACCGAGTTGTTAGGCAAAATGAGCTTTCCATTTCGAAAAGCAATGACCGACGGATTAGAGTTCAAAGATTTCGTCATTTTTTTCGTTAAAATCGGGCGGGCGGCAGTTGATTTGCCGGTGACAAAAGCCAAATGGCACTCACTTTGTAGCAGAACAGCTCAAGGCCGTCCGGTGAGAATTCGCAAATTGCTTAGGACGCTAGCTAGCGCCCTGTTTTCCGTAAACCGGACGCTAGCTCGTTCCGGCTGTTTCGTTGCGGCATTATCAGCCGCAGGGCGCTAGCGGGCTGTTGATTTAGTGAAGTCGTTATTGGGTAAGGGCGGTACGACGGACTTCCAAGTCCGTCGATGGAGAATTCGACGGACGAGGAAGTCCGTCGTACCATTAAATCAACAGCCCGCAAGCCTTCGGTTTTCCGGTTTTCATCACTTGCCTCATGGAGAAATTTCGGATGTGTTTTGTCGTTTTTTGAATCTTTCCGCAAAACCTTGTCGCGAAAAACACTTCGTTTGCGATTTTAATCCTAGCGTGAGATACCTGTCATCCGTTTCATTGAAAATTTTCTTTTAGAAAGTCTTTAATTCCATAAAAATCAAATGGCGTATCGTTGGGGCCATCGTCCTGCTTGGCATCCAGACAAACCGTTATCCGCCTTAGCCTTCACCCAAGACTACTGCATCCAAAGTGGGTGTGACCGGCGTTCCGCCGGTCACACCCAAATGAAGGCGGCAGCGCTGGACAGCAAAGTACTGCGGCGAATCTCCCATCTATTTTTTGAAAACCCTTAGCACGCACTCGAAAATGCAAGGTGGACCTTTTTATGGCAGATAAAAAATTTGACATCGCAATCGTTGGCGGTGGTGTTTCGGGTGTGTACAGCGCCTGGAAACTAAAAAACAGATATCCCCACAAGAACATTGTGGTATTTGAAGGAAGCGACCATATCGGTGGGCGGCTTTTATCCGTAGTACCTCCGGGTATACCCGGCATGGTGGCCGAACTGGGCGGCATGCGCATATTGGAAAATAACCAACCCCTGATTGTAAATCTAATTAACGAACTGAATGCTAACTTGTCGGGGCATGAGCAGATAGAACTCTACCCTTTTCCGGTAAACCAGCCACCGAACATTGCTTACCTGCGTGGGGTGTACCTGCGTCTCTCCGATATAAGTGCCAACTCCCCAAAAGTGCCTTATAACCTTGCGTTTACGGAGAAGGAGAACATGAATAATATTATCGTAAATGCCATTGAACAGATCGTACCGGGCATTACAAATACCGGTCTAAACAACGAAGAGCGCCTGGAAATGACGCATGAAGCGGAATTCAACGGCAAACCGCTTTACCAGCAAGGCTTTTGGAATGTGCTCTACAGGGTAATCAGCGGAGAGGCTTACCAGTTCAGTATGGATTCCGGTGGCTACGATTCCATCATGGTAAACTGGAATGCAGCAGATGCCATTCCATGGTTTTTGAGCGATTTTGGTATTAGCCCCATCTATAAAGGTTTCAAGAAGGGTTTTCAGCAGGTGCCTATTACCCTGGGCAGATTGTTTGAGCAAATGGGCGGCACTATTGAACTGAACAGCAAATTAGACGCTTTCAATTGGAAAGATGGTAGTTTTGAACTGATCGTAAATGGGAAAGCGCGTACGGCCAGCCAATTAATACTGGCGATGCCACGCCGGTCCCTAGATTTGCTTTCGCCTACCTGCCCTCTATTGCAGCAGATAGAGCTTTTCACGAACAGCGTGACACCAAGGCCATTGTTTAAAGTGTTTACCACTTATGCAAGTCCCTGGTGGCTGGCGGCAGGCGTCAAATCGGGCCGATCGGTTACAGACCTACCCGTCAGGCAAACCTACTACTGGCCTAATAACGATGGCAGCCCTGCCCTTACCGGCAAAAGTATGCTGCTAGCTAGTTACGATGATGGTTCGAATGTGGGTTTCTGGGATGGGCTACGCCCAGCGCGCAAGAAAACATGGGCAGAAGGGCGGTCGCATGTGCGCATGCAGAATCCCTTTGAAGGGGTCGCAGAAGGCGAAAGCAATGAAGCCGTTGAAAACTCCAGCCTAAACCAACACTGGAAACAATACGAGGCACCAAAAGCCTTGGTTACCGAAATGGCCCGGCAGTTACAAATAATACACAACCTTCCTTATACCCCTGTTGTACGCAATGCCAGCTTCAAGGATTGGGGCGATGACCCTTTTGGTGGCGGATGGAACAGTTGGAACATAGGTGTTAACAGCATGGAAGTGAAACACAAAATTGTTAACCCCATTGATGGTTGCCCGTTGTTTATATGCGGTGAAGCCTATTCCGACGGACAGGGCTGGGTCGAAGGTGCCCTGCAAACTGCGGATTATGTGCTGAACAAATTTGAGCACAACACTTGAACATACCCCCCTCAGCGCGCCGGACGTAGATGTATTCGGCGTACGTGATTTCGACTTCCACTTCATCTATACATAGGCACCTTGGGGGCATCGCATGAGGTGTATGGCCTCCGTGTAAACGGTAATCGAATCGGATGCCGAACATTCATTTCTAATTTGCATGACAATCGATTCACTGGTCGACAAATTGCCAACGACCTCCACTCGTACGTACCGCTCCATCCCTTGATTTGAAGAGGAGTCTATGCCAGAGAGTTGCTTTTTCCCCCGGCAGTCTTGCATCGAATACGAGTCAACCTCAAACGCATCGCAGATACGTTCAATTCGATCGGCAAGCGACGATTCATCCAGTACCGTTAGTCGCCTCATACGGACTAAGCCACCTAGTCTTGCGGCCATTTCGTGCTTGCCGGTAGAGGAATGACTTTCCAATCCTATGATTTTTAATTCGAGACCTTCGTCGGTAAACGTCTCTTGCATTTCATGCAGCTTTTCCATGACGCTATGGTCGACGAGTTTCGTATCCGATAGGTCCAAGGTGATGTTCTGACGTTGGACCAGACCGATATCTTCGACTTGCCGTCGAAATGGAATCCAGTTCGAAAACACCGCAGATTCGTGTGCTCGAATCGTGCAGTTATCCCCTGCTCCTTGTTCGATTTGCAAATAGGTACGAAACAGGGACTTTAACGGCACTTCATTCATGACGTGAAGAAAAATCTTGGGAGGCTCATCATCAAATTGCTGCCTGAACTGTTCATCGAAACGAATTCAGGTCGCGAATTCTCCGCGTCCCCGTCCGCTGCTCCCTGCACTTCTTCAATCAAACAGGAACCGGAAAAATCTGCGACTGAACTCCATATATATAGACACGAACTCGCTGCAATCAACCCAAATCAACCCAATCAGGCAGAGTGCAACAAACGCATAAGCTCTAGGAGTAAAAAAACTCATCATAACCCTACCCGAAAAGTGCCTCGGAAGGCCTATGTCAACTCAAAACGTCCAGGTGATTTGTGCTACCATGGTTGAAGTCTTTCCGTGAATCAACTCCCCCACCTTCACCCCACAAGTGAGAATCGCAATGAGAGCTTCTGGATCCCTCGGACGTCGTCATTTCTTGCAGTCGACCGCTGCCACCGCCGGCACCCTCGTTCTCGGTTCCAATACAAAGGCGTTCGCAGAAAATGACAAACTGAATTTGGCATTTGTGGGTGTCGGCGGACGAGGAGGAAGCAACCTGAAAGATCTAACCAAAGATGGGTCGGTAAACGTTGTCGCGATTTGCGATGTCAATGGTAACACCCTCGATCGCGTCGCCGAGAAATTTCCCAAGGCACGTCGTTATTCCGACTTTCGACGGTTGTTGGATGATCTGAAGGATGTCGATGCTGTGGTTGTGAGTTCCACCGAGCACACGCACGCCTTTGCAACTCTCCCAGCGCTTCAGATGAAAAAACCAGTCTACTGCGAAAAGCCCTTGACCTACAATATCCAAGAGTCTCGACGCATCATGCAAGCGTCGGCGCAAGCCAATGTTCCGACACAAATGGGAACACAAATCCATGGCTTGCCCAACTATCGTCGTGTTGTCGAACTCGTCCAGTCGGGCGCGATTGGAGCGGTCAGTGAAGCCCACGTATGGGTGTCCCGCGCATGGGGATTGCAAAGCGAATCGGATGCGAAACGACATCGCGATATCGTTTTCATCACCGATCGCCCCAAGGAATCGATGGATATCCCCAAGGGACTCGATTGGGACTTGTGGTGTGGACCGGCGCCACTGAGACCTTATCATGACGTCTATTTTCCGGGCCCAAAATGGTATCGATGGTGGGACTTCGGAAACGGTACGATGTCGGATCTTGGCAGTCACTGGAATGACCTACCCTTTTGGGCGTTGAAACTGGACGCACCAAAGACGATCGAAGCATTTGGCGACAAGCCTCATTCGGAAATTGCACCGGCCTCCATGACCGCAACCTACGAGTATGGCCCACGCGAAGGCATGCCAGCGTGCAAACTCAGTTGGTATCAAGGTGTGGACAAACCGCAGATTTGGAAAGACAAGGGGATTCCGCAATGGGATAGCGCCGTGCTCTTCGTCGGTGACAAAGGCATGTTGCTATCCGACTACAACAAACACTTGCTGTTGCCCGAAGACAAGTTCGTCGATTTCAAAAGACCAAAACCATTTATCCCCGATTCGCCCGGTCAGCATGAAGAATGGTTGAACGCGATTCGAAACGGCACGCCGACTGGGAGTCCCTTCAGTTATGCAGGTCTGCTAACGGAAGCGAATCACCTTGGAAATGTCGCATTCCGAGCCGGTATGAAACTGGAGTGGGATTTCAAGGCAATGAAAGCCACCAATTGCCCAGATGCGGATCGGTTTATTGGTCGCCAACCTCGTCAAGGCTGGTCGCTTGGCTAGTCCTTTGCCGCAGCACAATTTTCAAATCACACGACACAAGGAGGCCGTCTCGCTTTCCTATTGGAATTCCTTGCAATTACATTGGGAGTGCGAGGCTCCTGCCGAGCTTTTTACGTAAATAGCTCGGCAGGAGCCTCGCACTCCCATTTTTTCTCGCACTCCCATTTTTTCTCAACAATGCTTTGCATGTTCTCTTGGCGAGATGCCAATCCACCGGCTTGTTCGCCGCACCAGCCAAATTGGAAAACGTGAACGTAAGCGAGTACGGGTATCTTTCACCCTGAGGCACGGTTTACGTCAAAGACGATTGCCAAGGAGCCAAAAGGCTCAGCAACCCGAGTCCGTAAAAGGTATACTCGACGTCCTCTGCTGGATCGAGTTCGAAGCCAGCGAACCCCCCGTTTTCTCTTGCCATACTACACCCATACCTCCACGCATGATCAGTATCGACCAGCTCCAAGGAGTCTGCTTCCCACAACGTGACACAGCTTGTGAAGGTGCTCAACACGTCGGGTAGAGGCATGCGGGTATTCGCTTGGAATCCCCCTTCGTCGCTTTGTAGGTCCACGAGAAACTCAGCAGCTTGCTTTGCGACATCTTCGTTCAAGGCGTTTAACGTTCTCAGTGCGCCAATGGCCGCGGCGGTTGGGTTTGCGCCCGAACGTTTTGCAACCCGCACTTCCAAAAACCCCCCATCCTCGCGACGCTGCCGAAGCAAAAACGCCACACACGGATCATCGCTGGGCAAACGGTGTCCCAGAAGCTCTAGACAAATGGTGACGAGGAATGTTTGGTAGGTGCTGCCGATGGTGGCTGTGTTGATTCGCGAGAATCCGCCGTCGCTCCGTCGCAGGGAATTCAGTAATTCACTTAGGCGACTTTGCCAATCGACCTCGATACTCCTGAGCGGGTTTACTTCCGTCGATGCCTCAATCAGGGAAGCTCCGTAGACGAGCGAAAGCAAATCGATGATCGACTCTTGCTGAACCGTTCGCGACATCAAAAAACGGCTTGCCGAATCCGCCACATTTCCAGTGAGTAATCCAAGTATTGCAAGCGAACGCAAAGCGAATCCAGTGTAATACAGATCACTCTCGCCTTCTCGACCAGCCCAGCCACCATCGCTTCGCTGTTGGGATAGAATGAATTGAGCATGCGGATCGCGAATCGAATCGGGCAACATCGATGCACCAGCGGTGAGCTGCAGCGTCAGACGTTCAAGGTACCCTAGTTCCATCATTTTCAAATTTTGATTGGGTTGGTGCAAGAGTTGCTCGAGACCGAAGGCAGTTCAAAACGACAGTAGCTTCAATCCTGGCTCTGTGGGGGATCCACTTCGCCAGACTCGATCAATCTCAGGCAAGTCTCTTGCACTTGTCTCGGGTCCACATTCTTGTTCTTCTTCTTGGCAGGGCCGACCAACGCGACAATTGCTTTGACATTTCCCTCACGATACTTCTTGATGACATCTGGATTTTCCAGAAGCAATTGTTTGCAAAGGTTTTCGAATTCGCTCGCGTCCACTTGCTCGATTCCTAAGGATGCGATCGCTTTGTCCACATCGAGTCCCGGCTGAGAGATCATTTTCGCCAATGCTTCTTTGCCTCGCGTTGTATCAAGCTTGCCAGCCTCGATGGCGACAAGCAACTTGGCTAGCGAAGGGGATGTCACGGGATACATATCAATTTCCGTATTGTGCTCGTTAAGATACCGCAATACATCTTGTAGCATCCAAGATGCAGCTCGTTTGGAAGTCGCCCCGTTGCTCATCAGAGACTCAAAGTAGTCCGTAACCCCGCGGCCTTGTTGAACGAGAACTTCTGCTTCGTTTGGTTTGATCGCGTGAACATCGATCAGTAGTCTTCGAACTGAGTTTGGAGTTTTGGTCGCGTCCAACTTCGCTCGCTCAACGTCCGCCGTATCGAGAACCACGGGCACCAAATCAGGACAAGGGAAGTATCGATAATCTGCCGAATCCTCTTTGTCTCGCTGCATTTCCGTTTCGCCGGTGGAATCGTTCCAGCCCCGAGTTGTCTTTGGGGATTGACCCATCGCGAGTCCGGTTTCTTGAAAGGCTGCATACTGTCTCGCGACTTCGTAGTGGACGGCTCGCTCAACAGCCCGAAAACTGTTCAGGTTTTTGATTTCAACGATCGGCGTGGCAATCGTTTTGCCATTGCGTTCAAGGTGCAGGTTGACGTTTGCGTCGGCACGAAGCGAGCCTTCTTGCATGTTGCCATCGGTGATGCCGAGGAACATCATCAACAGCCGCATCTCGGTAAGATAATTTTTCGCTTCTTCGGCGCTAGACAACTCCGGTTGCGAAACAATTTCAAGGAGAGGTGTGCCAGCTCGGTTTAAATCGATACGTGTGTCGGCTTTGCCGGCTGTTTCGTCATGCATGCTTTTGCCGGCATCCTCCTCGAGGTGAGCACGAACAAGCGTGATTTTTTTGCGAATCGGCTCTCCCGTTTTCTCGTCTTTGGCGTCGATTTCCAAAGCTCCTCCAACGCATATCGGCAAGTCGAATTGGCTGGTCTGATAGCCCTTCGGGAGATCGGGATAGAAATAGTTTTTTCGATCCCATTTGGTGAAGGGAGCTATGGAACAATCCAAGGCCACCCCGGCCCGAACGGCAAGTTCAATGGCTTTGGAATTCAACACAGGTAACGCACCGGGAAGCCCAAGGCAGACAGGGCATACTTGGGTATTCGCAGAAGCACCAAAGCGTGTGCTGCAGCGGCAAAACAGCTTTGTTTCCGTCTTGAGCTGCACGTGCACCTCTAGCCCAATGACGATTTTGTAAGGCTTGGCGTCGGCGTTCATATTAGCGAATCGCAAGGAAGAATATTAGGAGAAACTCGGTGGGGAGCGAAAATACCGGCTTTTCGCCAGATAGGCAAGCCATGCCATTGGCTTTCGCCCAATGGCCCTCCCTTTCGGTTCGAACCAATGTTTTCGTAGCGGAGCGGCGCGAGCCGCCCGGTGAATATCCAAGTGATTTGCCTACGGTCACCGGACAGCTTGCGCTGTTCCGCTACAAAGTGAGTGCCATTTGGCTTTCGCCCTAGCGTTTCGGTGACTCCGCTGGTTCGGCATGAGCCCTAAAACTTCAGGCCGAAGAGCTCTCCGCCATTGTTTTTGCCTGTGCCTCCCTTAAGCGTTCCTTCGAATTTGCGAACAGCGGACGCTCGCTTCGGTTCATCAACTTGTTCTACTTCCGGGGCATTGGATTTCGCGGATTCCGGTTTTGCTAGAGTCGCACGAAGGGAGAGGCCAATGCGTTGACTCTCACGATCCACAGCCAGGATTTTCACTTCGACAGCTTGTCCCTCCTTGAGAACGTTTGCAACGCTGGCCACTCGGTTGTGAGCAATTTCGGAGATGTGGATCAAGCCTTCGATACCTGTTGAAATCTTGACGAATGCCCCGAAGTTTGCCAGTCGCGAGACAGTCCCGTTAACAACCGTTCCGATAGGGAATCGAGCATCCACGTCGGTCCAAGGATTGTCTTGCTGGGATCGGTACGAGAGGCCAATCTTGCCTGTCTCCGGGTCGATTTTTTCGACGCGTACCTGGATCTTGTCACCCTCTTTAACGACTTCGCTGGGGTGTTTGATTTTGTCCCAGGAAAGTTGACTGATGTGGATCATTCCATCCAGTCCGCCGATGTCGACGAACGCGCCGAAGTCCATGACTTTGCGAACGATCCCTTCGCAAGTTTCGCCAACTTCCAACGAAGCCAACCGATCTTTGCGTTTCTCAGCTTTTTCTCGTTCTAAAACAGCCCGGTGGCTCAAAACAAGATTGCCGCGACGCGGGTTGACTTCGGTCACGATGCAGACGAGTTTCTTGCCGATATAATCGGCAGCCGATTCGATACGGAATTCGGATAGCTGACTCATCGGGATAAAACCGCGAACCGATCCTACTTTGCACTCAACTCCGCCCGTGTTCGCGCTTTCCACGGTTGCTTCGACCGCAGCCCCTTCTTGTAGATCCTCCCAATCATTTACGGCGACCGTTTCACCTGGGATGGAAAGTTCGTACAAACCCTCTTCGCGATTGAAGGAACGAATCAAGAAATCAATCGTTTGACCTTCGACGGGTGGAGCGTCGAACTGAAGCAAGGGCACGACCCCTTCGTCTGGCCCGCCAAGACTGATGAAAACGTTGGCGTTGTGGACCTTGATGACTTTGCCTTGACGCCTTGAACCGTCTTCCAATGGTTCTCCCACTCGCAACGATCTATCGCCGATCATAAGGCTATTTAAGTCAGCGCCGGAGAACTCATCATCGAGTGCTCGGCGCTCTTCCTCAGACACAAGGGATCGAACGCTCGGAACTGGCACCTTGGCGAATGCGGGCGTGGAGTCATTGTTCGAGCGATATCGCGGAGCGGCCGCTTCGGCATCGATTGCTTCTGTTGCTGTGCCGCTCGAATCGACTGCGACCGACTCCAAGGATTCGGACGATGAGGATTTGGAAGCGGGAGCGGTAGGGACTTTGGGTGGCCGATTTCGAGATTGCTTTTCTCGTTGTTGCCTGTTTTTGTCCTGTTCCATTCGCGCTTGCTGAGCTTCCCGCATCCGCCGGATTTGCTCCAAATTGATTGGACCTCCTGACACAGAAAGGATAGGAACGGGCTGCTGTACAGGACTTTCCGAAGCGAATTCGGAATCCGGGGGGTTTTGCGAATCGGTCATGGAACTGGGGTAAGGTGTTTGAAAAAGGGTTACGGAATGTATCCATCCGCTTTCCGCTGCAACGGTAGTGTACCAATGGTTAACCAACATTCTAGGCTTTCCAGGGGTTCTTAGGGATAAGTTGAAACGGTAAAGCCTTTTTTTCGGAAAGGACGGTTGCATGGCATTGCTCCCGCGCCGGCGGCGTGACTCGACCGGCGGCGTGACTCGACCGGTGGCGTGACTGTGCGATCGCGGCCCGCCTCGCTTACCGGCTCGTTGCTTTAATGGACTGTGACGGGGTATTCGAACGTGGCATGGGCGTCTCGCCCATGGATTCACGAGCGCGCACGTGCCAAGCGATAAAACCTACTGTCCATTTGGTGCACGCTCGGAGGACGAAAAAGTCGTGTTATGTTTCACCGCTGCCTACCCGTGCGGTGATGCGCGCCGCTCGAAAGATCGCCTGGACAAGGGTTTTTCCATATCATTTCAAGAAAAACCCGAAAACATTTGCAGCGTGCGCAGCGAATTGAAAACAGCACCTTTGGGTGTATTCCGTTAGTTCTAAAGGGTGGTTTTTTTTCGGTCGCTAAGTCGTGCGACTGCAAAGATTTATCGAATGCTCCGGCGTTTTGGGGTATTTAATAAATCAATTGCCGGAATGCGGCGTTTTGTCACAAGTTTCATGCCGCTCCCGAGCGATGCTAGCATTCATCACGCAGTCCAAGCGGTTGCAGGGGCGGATTGGACGCCTATACTCTGCGAACTTATCGGACGCCGGTTGATCTTGCCTAGGCAGCAAAGTTGAACATTTTGCGGCTTGGAATCGATCCTCATCCTTGACCTGTGCATCAGGATCGATCGGCGATAACGCACTTGCCTGCACGATCGCGAACGGATTTTCGCGATCGGCGAGATGGACCTCGCAGCTTCAAGTGATGGTTTTTGGATTGCTAACAAGGAAAGAGGTCCAGTATGTTGCATGTTGCAGCACTCACGCTTTTGGCTGTGTTGAACGCTCCCACCCATGCGGACGAGCAGATACCCTACGATGCAGCCTATCGTAAAGCGCAGGAAGAGAAGAAAGCCTTGGTTGTTTTGGTTGGAGCGGATTGGTGTGCCGCTTGCAAATCAATGAAAGCGGATACCATTCACACAATGAAGGACGCGGGTGATTTCAAGGAGGTTGTTTTCACTCTCGTCGACAAGGACATTCAGCCTGAGATTGCTCAGCAACTAATGCAGGGCAGCACTCTTCCACAAATTGTCGTCTTTTGCGAAAGCGATCAAGGTTGGAAACGATTCTCCTTGACGGGGATGCAGAGCGAGCGTCGAGTCAAAGAGTTGATTCGAAAGGCCTCCGAAGTGCTGCCTAAACGCAGATAACAGTGCAGTATACGTTTTTGTGCAGAGCGCGTAAAATGTGGGAGGCCCGGGCGTCGGGTCTCCCACAGTCTGGGATAGTTATCCCAAGTCTGTTGAGAATTGCGGGCTATCCACCGGTGCAAGATAGGACAGTTGATGGGTTCTAATGTATTGAGTTCTTTTGCGACCATCGTTCGTGAAAACCATTCACTTGCTCCTTTCACTTGGCTACAGATCGGCGGCCCAACACGTTACTTGATTGAGCCAAACGACCAAAAGCAACTGATAGAAGTCGTTCAAGCTTGTCACGCCGAATCGATTCCGATGCGGATTTTGGGCGGCGGCTCCAATTTATTGATACGAGAATCGGGATTCGATGGCACGACGTTTTGCCTTTCATCCCCAGCTTTCCACCAAATGAGTTGTCTTGAAAATCGCGTGACATGCGGTGGTGCGGCCAAGCTTTCCCATCTAATTGCCTTTTGCGTAGGACACGGTCTCGGTGGACTTGAGCATTTGGTCGGAATTCCCGGCACCGTCGGAGGTGCACTGCGTGGAAACGCAGGAACGGACGATGGGGATATTGGACAGGTCGTTGAGTCCGCCAAATTAGTTACGAAAGATGGCCGCGTCGTAGAAGCCAAGGGGAGTCAGCTAGCATTCTCTCACAGGGTCAGCAGCCTCGACGAATTGGTAATATTAGAAGCGACTTTTCGCTTGGAATTCGGCGAAGTCGAAAAGCTCACGAAACAAGAACAGACTTTTTGGATCGTCAAGAGAAGTCGACAACCAAGTTTTCCGGAGCGCGCCGCGGTTTTATTCGTTAATCCAGACGGCTACAAGGCCTCGGAATTGCTTCAGCAATCCGGATTCAACGGGGCGTCTGAGGGGGCAATGCGATTGAGCACAACTTACCCAAATTATCTCATCGCCGCATCCGGAGCGACGAGTGGCCAAGCATTGACGTTAGTTGAGAAGGTTCGCGAAGGGGTTAGGGATAGAACTGGAGTGCAGTTGCAGTTGCATTTGCAGATCTGGTAGATAAAGATCAGGAAATTGATCGTTATTTTTGATTTCAGGAAGGTAGAGTAATCCAGATGGCGTCAGCGGAAGTGAATACGCGACCGCATCCGATGTTTTGGGGACATCTCGCGAAGTTGATTCGTTCGGTACCCCGAGCGGCACTTTTAAGCATGGTGGGGCCGTTGCTGTTGTGCGTCGTGGGCTATTTCGGATGGAGATACTACGGTGCACCCAAGCTGGATATGGCCTACTATGGTCTCGTAAAAGAGAACATCCACGTGACCGCTCAGCCAAAGTGGATGAAAAGTACCAACGTATTAGATGAGGTTTTTGAAGGCGGCTTGCTTTCCAATTTGTCGTTGCTGGACGCCAAGACGCCTGTCGTTCTCGCTCGCGTATTCGATGCTCACCCCTGCGTTCGTAAAACGCATCGGGTTCAAAAGATGGCTGGCCAAGTCATGGTGAACTTGGAGTATCGGATGCCGGTCGCCATGGTTTGTTTCCCACCTCTGGATGGAACCAATGGAAAAGATCGTCATTTTGCCGTCGACGTGGACTCTGCTCTTTTGGATCAAAAGAATTTTGACAGCGATGATATTCCAAAGTACATCGCGATCTACCCTGGAAACATGGAACCGAACAACAGTCTTGTCGAGGGCAAGCCCTTTGGAGACTCGAGGGTCGAGGAAGCCGTTCGATTGTGTGCTTACTTGATGCCGCTGCGTGAAGCTGCCCAAATAACGCGAATCTACGTATACAAAGCACCTCAGCCAGGTAAGTCGCGATGGCTGATGGAGCTCTTCACTAAGTCGGGACCTAGAATTGTTTGGGGCAGCGCTCCTGGAATGGAGGGGCTGGGCGAACCCACTGCCGAAACAAAACTCAATAGGCTGAGCGCGTTTGCCGCGGATAGCAAAGTTTGGTCCGAGAAGCAAATCAATCTCTCTGGCAGTTTGCCTGCGACCGCCGGCAGGTGACGCCTAACTCGACGAGGCTGGATCGCGCATTCCATTTTGCTCGAAACCGCGAATGCGTAGTAAACATGAGTCGCAATGGCCACATGCAAATCCCAGTTCGCTTGGATCGTAGCACGATAAAGTCTGTGAATAGTCGACGCCCAACGACAGACCCAATCGAATGATCTCAGCCTTGCTCAGGTCGATGAGCGGGACGTGAATCTTGAGCCGATTCCCCAAAACCCCAGCTTTGGTCGCTAGATTTGCCATCGTTTCGAATGCCGCGATGTACTCAGGCCGGCAATCCGGATAGCCACTGTAGTCCAGAGCGTTCACTCCAATAAAGATGTCCAAGGCACCGAGCACTTCGGCCCAAGCCAAGGCGTACGATAGAAAGACCGTGTTTCTGGCTGGAACATAAGTGATCGGGATGTCCATGCCAATCTCGGACGCCGACTCATGCTTAGGAACTTCCATGCGAACATCCGTAAGTGCGCTCCCGCCCATTGCCCCCAGGTCGATATCGATGATCACATGACGTGCAACATTGGCTTGCTTAGCAATGGAGGCCGCCTTGGATAATTCAATGGCATGGCGTTGCCCATAGCGGAAACTGATGGCATACGGATTGAACCCTTGCGCTTGGCAAATCGCCAAGCAAGTAGCTGAATCCAAGCCGCCGCTGAGCAGTACAACCGCAGGTTTTGCAGATAAATCCATGTATCCTTCCTGTTTGCCTTAGTATTGAAATCAAGGGGAGAACGAGGCTCCTGCCGAGCTTACGACGCCCTAGTTCTCCCAGCCTTAAAATCTAATCTGGACGTAGCACTAGGCCAATCAAAGCATCCGCCTATAATTCGCCCCATGCCAATCATTCAAATCGACAACCTAGTCAAATCGTATCGCGTCCACCAAAAGAAAGAAGGCCTACGAGAAGCTCTTCGTGGGCTTTGGCATCGCGAAACCAAAGCGGTCGATGCGGTACGAAACATCTCACTTCGCGTTGAACCGGGTGAGTTTGTCGCTTTCTTGGGTCCAAATGGTGCAGGCAAGACAACGACGCTTAAACTCCTCTCAGGTGTAATCTACCCAACCTCCGGCAATGCGTCCGTGATGGGCTTTGTTCCCTGGGAACGCAGTCTCGAATACCGTCGACGGTTCGCACTGGTAATGGGCCAAAAGAACCAGTTGTGGTGGGACTTGCCCGCTCAAGAGTCGTTCCGTCTGCATCAGCAGATCTATCGCATCGATGCTGAGTCGTTCAAAAAAACTCTCGACGAATTGACCAGTCTGTTGACCGTCGAATCTCTCTTGGGGCGTCCGGTGAGGGAGTTGTCTCTCGGTGAACGCATGAAGATGGAGTTGATCGCGGCTCTTCTGCACCGGCCTGAGGTCTTGTTCTTGGATGAACCAACCATCGGACTAGACGTCGTCGCTCAACACAAAATTCAGCAGTTTTTGAAGTACTATCAGGAGGAACGCAGTATCACGATTCTTTTGACTAGCCACTACATGAAAGACATTGCAGCCCTGTGCAAACGCGTCGTCGTTATTGCCCAAGGGCAGATCCAATACGATGGTTCCCTTAGCGGCATTGTCGATAGTTTCTCGGGGGACAAAATCATCACGCTCCAATTGTCGGACGGAACGAGCCCGAACGGCCTTGAACGCTTTGGCAAACTGGAGAAACTCGTTTTGCCTCGTGTTTCGTTCCGGTGTCCGAGAAGTGAGGTATCGAAAACCCTTGCCGAAATCCTTAGCAACTATCCGATAGATGACATGTCGGTTGAGGATCCACCGTTGGAAGAAACGATCTCGAAGCTCTACACACATGTCTCGTCGGACCAGACTCTTTCTGAAGCATCCACAACATCGGCACAATCATGAACGAGTCGATGAACTCCAAGGCGAGTCCGTGGGAACCGATTCGAACGCGTTGGATGATCCTTCGTATCGCATTGGCTGAGCGACTGGCATATCGAGGCGATTTTGTGCTTGGTACGCTGATGCGTTTCCTGCCGATCATCACCCAAATATTCCTTTGGTGGGCAATCTTTCAATCGATCAATCCAGCCGATCCCTATGCAGGGCGATTGTCGGGATACTCGTTCCCTGACATGGTGGCTTACTACCTGCTAACCATGGTGGGCAGAGCCTTTTCCTCGATGCCTGGTCTCTCCTCGAGTATCGCGTTAAAAATTCGGGATGGAGAAATCAAGAAATTCTTAGTTCAGCCGATCGATCTGATCTCCTTTTTGTTTTGGTCAAGAGTCGCACACAAGGTCGCTTACTATACGGTCGCCGCGCTCCCTTTTGCCTTGGTCTTTTTTTTGTGCCGAAGCTTCTTCACCAATGGTGTTCCAGACATTTGGACCTTAACAGCTTTCGTACTATCCCTTTCACTCAGCTTCGCGATGGGATTTTACTTGGAGGCATGTATCGGTTTGGTCGGCTTCTGGATGCTGGAGGTCTCGTCGTTGTTATTTGTTTACATGCTCTTCCAGTTCTTTTTGTCCGGGCATATGTTTCCGCTCGACATCCTGCCTGAGCCATTTTTTACCATCGTCAACTATCTTCCGATCAAATACCTTGCGTACTTTCCGGCCGCCGTATTTTTGGGCAAGGTACAAGGGACGCAATTGGTGATCGACTTGATCCTGTTGACATCGTGGACTTTGTTTTTCATGGTGATGTCGCGTGTCTTGTACCGCTCCGGACTAAAACGCTACAGCGGTTTCGGGGGATAAGTAGGCACGATAGGGCCGACACAATCCGTGCCTCGTAAAGACGCCCAGTCCAAGAACTGGCGGCGACCTGACCAAAGTCGAGCTGGTGGAGTCCCGTTATTGCATAGTCAGGACGCGCCCTCCGCGATATCATATTTAGATATCAATTGGTAACACGTCCCCTCGCCTCGTAACTAAAGTTTTATGGACCAACCTTCCTCCAACAAGACACTTCATCGACGACCGGAAGCAAGGGGTTTCCGAGTGGAGCAGATTCTTGAGGAAGCTGCAAACGGACGACTGCGTATTCCACCATTCCAGCGACCGCTTCGTTGGAAATCGAAACAAGTCATAGAGTTTTTTGATTCGATACGGCGAGGTTTTCCGGTAGGTGACCTACTTTTGTCTCGAGACCAAGCGAAACTCGATACGTTGCGTTTTGGGCCGTGTGCTGTTGAAGCATCAAAGCAACATGACGCTTTGTGGGTAATTGATGGGCAGCAACGAATAACTGCACTCGTTGCATGCCTGATGCGTAATGATCCAACTCCGAAGGGGGACTATTGGGCCATCTGGTATAATCTGGAAACCGAAGTCTTTGTGCGGCTTCATCAGAAAATAGTTCCGCCCAGTTGGATACCATTGAATGTTCTCTGCAATTCGGTTTCTCTTTTGAAGTGGATTCGCACATGGCCGTATGAAGACCAAAATCCGGAACTTGTTGATCGTGCACTTGAACTTGGAAAGGCGGTCCGTGAATATGAGGTTCCTGCCTACATTGTTAACGGAGCAGAAGAGAGTTTGCTTAGGCTCATATTTACACGAGTCAATACTGCGGGCAGCAAGATGAAAGAATCCGAGATTTTTGAAGCTCGATATGGCAAGGAGGGAGACAAGCCGATTCGTACGGCTGTTGCAAGGCTAACGGACCTAGGATTCGGTGATCTCGATGAGGACCTGTTCCTGAGATGCCTCCGATCAACCTGTGGGATTACAGCTATAGAATCGGTCGAATCACCCGAGGACACTGCAGGTGATTCGATTCTTCGAACCGAAAAAGCGTTTCGTAGAGCGGTCTTTGCCCTTCAGAGCGCTGCGGGAATTCCCCATTGGAAGTTGTTGCCATATCGCCTGCCAATAATTTTCTTGACGACATTCTTTGATCGATTCCCCGACCATGATAGTCGTGTAGACCGACTTGCTGCAAAATGGGTATGGCAAGGTGCGTTATCTGGTGAACATCAAGAAGTCACGGACGCCAAGATAAATAGACTACTTAAGGAAACCCAAAACTTTGTAAGAGCTGATGAGGCGTTGTCCAGCCTCTTGAAGTCGATGGGGCCAAAGCATCTCGAAGAGCTAGCCAACAATCCTGTCGCCGAATTTGATACGTTAGTTTCAATGAATCGTGCATCGGGGAAAATCTTTATTCTTGGACTGCTTGCGGCAAACTCTATAACCGACGATCAAACGAGCCAGCGCGAATTGGAATTAGACGACGATAGTGGTGACCAGGAGTTTTCGACCGATCATTCCCCCTCTGCAGGACACTCGGAGCTCAAACTCCAAAAGATTCTTTCATCGATTGTGGATGGCCAAAAGTACGGAACCGATGTAATCATTCGAGTCGATGGTTCTAATCGAGAGACCTTATTCAATGCTGACGACGCCATATTAAGCTCGCACCTCTTAGACCGCGAGGCTGTTCGATTACTTCGGAATGGTGAAGTCGATCGATTTCGTTCGCACAGGAAACGTATCCTTAAAGATCATTTTCAAAGATTCGTGAATGATCGAATCGGTGACGCTGTCGATATTAGGCCTTCGATTAAATCGATTTCGGCATCGAGTTCCGAAGTGTCACGTGCGAGCGAAATCACGCCATGAGTGCGCTACAAGTCTTGCTTGGCGATACTGAAGTTGGAATACTTGAGCACTTTGAGGACGAATCGGAACGGTTTACGTTTTCGGACAGCTATCTATCGGCTTTTATTGAACGACGCCCCATTCTCGGACAGTTATTTGAAGATCGCTTGCCAGACCCCATTGATGTGGGTGGACCAATCGCATGGTTTTCCCATTTGCTTCCTCAAGGAGCCATGCGACAGTGGAGGTCAAGGCTGTATGGCATCGACGAAGACGACTGCTTTTCGCTCCTTTCGCGTTTAGGAGAAAATCTGCCTGGTGCTGTCATACTTCGACCGACACATTCACGCCTTGAACGAAACCGCGTTGTCTCGAAGCCCGTGATTGAACAACATGGCAATGGCAGGTTTCGTTTTTCATTGGCGGGTGTTCAGTGGAAAATGTCTGCGAGATCCGCAGGGAGAGGCTTGACTACTAGCGCTGAGGCACTTGGAAAAGAATACATTGCCAAGTTTCATTCCCCTGAGTACCCTGACTTGCCGCAATGTGAGTTTGCAACAATGCACTGGGCAAAATGCGTTGGCATCAACACCCCAGAATTCGAGCTCCGGTCGGTAAGTGACTTCGATGCTATCCCGGAGGGTATGCCAACGGGAAAAGGACTAGTCTTCGTAACAGCGAGATTTGACCGAGCTAACTCAAGACGCATCCATATGGAAGACTTTGCGCAAATTCTTGACCGTCCGCCTGGACACGAGCAATATCGCGGAAGCTACGAAGAGATTGCTCGAGTATTGCGTTGGATATCGCCAAGTTCAATCGATGAGTTTATTAAGCTCGTAGTGTTTAGCCTGATTTGCGGGAATGGCGATGCGCACCTTAAGAACTTTTCGGTCCTCTACGATAATGGTCGAGATGCGGCACTTTCGCCTGCATATGATTTAGTGTCCACCATCGTTTACTGTCCACCTTTGCGTCGCGAATTGGCACTCCAACTCGGTGGTTCGGATAAGTTTGATTCAACCGAACGCCTTCGGTTTTACTCATTGCTCAAAAGCGCTGGACGTGATTACGAAAACGGTTATCAATTCATCACCGATTTTGCTAGAAAAGTGGTTGACGCTTGGCAACTCGCGAGCGTCAAAGAAAATTACTCTCCGCTTCACTGCGAACGATTGGAACTTCATGTGAAGTCCATTGCTGAATCGATGAACTTGTGAACTGCAAACAATTCATGGCTACATTAACGGAATGGCCTACTTAAGCGCCAGTTGCAATGCGCGAATCGTCTCCGGCGATGGTTTGAATGAGCCCGGTCGTTTTCCTTGAGCAATCATGATGGGCGTCCAGCCAAATTTGTTTTTTACATTCCAAACCGAAGATTTTGCTCCATGTTTCGAGAGAAAGTCGACAACCTCGGGATAGTTGCGATAGGCTGCCCCGTGCATGGCCGTTTCGCCATTTGCGTCGACCGCATTCACATCCGCCCCCATCTCGATAAGGTATTGAAGTACCTCAAGCACTTCCGGAACCGATCCGGGTTCCTCTCCCACTGCGGTCACTCCAACTCCTGCTGCCGTAATGATCGGTTTGCAATCATCCGCGTTGCCCTTGTTTGGATCTGCTCCCAACTCAACAAGCACTTTCATCAAGGACAAGTCCGCAGTCCTGGCCGCATAAACAAACGGTGTCGAGCCTTTGGGTTTCAAAAGTGCTCGGCCCCCTTCCCCTTGTTCGAGCGGTCTATTGACATCCGCTCCGTGAGCGACCAGTTCACGTACGAACTGCAGAGCCGTCAATGAGCCCGAACCACGCGGCGAGGGGTCACCTTCTGGATTATCGCCAACTTTGGTCTTTCGCACCCAGCAGAGCGAATGGAGTGGCGTTAAGCCGCTGCGTTGGTCGTTTGGGTCTGCGCCGGCACTCACCAGTCGAATCGCAACTTCATAATGTCCACTTTCGATTGCAAGCAACAAAGCAGACATGCCCCTGCGAGGCGCGCGTTCAAAGGACTTTTCAAGTTCCATCACCGCGTTGATATCGACACCCGCTTGGAGCAGTCGCTCGATCACGGGCCAGTTGCCTTCGCGGGCCGCGAAGTGCAACGCGGTGAAGCCTGATTTGATTCTCAGATTGGGATCAGCCCCGTGACTTAGCAAAACTGTTACTGAGTCGGCGTTCCCAGCCGCAGAAGCCCACATCAGCGCCGTTTGCCCACGCCGCTCGGTTGCGTTCACGTCAAGTCCGGAATCGATGAGCATCGTCAATACTTCATCGCTACCGCTGCGAGCGGCAGTCATCAACATCGTTTGGCTGCCAGACAACTCATGCTTGGCATCGGCTCCCGCCTTCAGCAGTGCGCGTACGACCGGCGCGTCTCCATTTTCACAAGCGATCGAAAGTGGGGTGACTCGGTATTCATTGCTTGCGTTTACGCTTGCGCCCGCCTCGAGCAATGCTTGAACCGTTTTGAGGTCTCGCCAAAAAGTAGCCCAATGCAATGCGGTCATCCCATCCGCTTGAGTTTGCCTAACGTTCGGACTCGTCTCTTGGAGAAGCGTCTTTACGCCCACCCAATCTTTTCTTTCGGCGGCATCGACTAGATCGGTTTCTCCTGCGGCATGCGCATGAATCGCAAGGCCCACAAGGATTATTCCAAAAACGGTGGGACTCAACCGGCTGGCAGGCAAATTACTACTGAAAAAAGAAGGCATCGTGAGCATGGAAGCGGGGTGAAAGGGCCTCAGGAAAGTACTCATCACACGCCGTGTGATGTCGCCTCGAAAATCCAATGTTTTGAATTGCGGAAATCACACGGAGTGTGATTGGTACTATAAAGCCGCTCGCATTAGAGCGTAATGGGATCGAACAACGTCTCCACTTTCCCGTTGCTGTCTGCGAAGGTTTCTAGTGGGACGCCAACCTTATTCAAAAGCGTTAAGTGCAAGTTCGCAAGCGGCACGGGTGTGTCGTATTTGATGTGACGGCCTCCGCGCATCTTGCCCGCCGCTCCGCCGGCAACCAAGATCGGCAAATTCGTATGATCGTGCGCGTCGGAATCTCCCATCCCGCTCCCATACAGGTACAGCGTGTGATCCAGCAGCGAACCGCCTGCCTCAGGCGTGTCTTGCAACTTCTGCAAGAACTCGGCAAACAATGAGACATGGAACTGATTGATTTTGGCGACCTTCGCCAGTTTTTCGGGATTCTTGCCGTGGTGCGTGATCGGGTGATGCGGTTCAGGAACTCCAATTTCAGGATACGTTCGATTGCTTGTTTCACGGGCCAATTGAAAGGTGACCACACGAGTAATATCACCTTGGAAGGCGAGCAGTTGCAAATCGAACATCAGTTTCGCGTGATCCGCATAGGACGCGGGAACCCCCGACGGGCGATCCAGGTCCGGGAGTGGATTGTCCGATACACTGGCCTCTGCCCGTTGGATTCGGCGTTCTACTTCGCGAATGCTATCCATGTATGCGTCCACTTTGTTGCGATCGCTCGCTCCCAGCCTCAGCTTCAGCCGTTGCATTTCCGTCGTGACGGAGTCCAGTAAGCTTGCTTGTCTCTCAAGAGCCATCCGCCGCTCGGCTGGAGTTCCCCCTTCACCAAAGAGCGTTTCGAAAACGACTCGCGGATGGGCTTCCGAAGGCAACGGCGTCGTAGGGGACGACCAAGACAGATTGTTTTGATACACGCATGCATAGCCGTTGTCGCATTGGCCAACCATCGATAGCAAATCCATCGAGAGCTCGAGCGATGGCAATTGCGTTTGCTGGCCGATTTGCCGAGCAGCAATTTGATCGACCGTTGTGCCGAGAAAGTAGTCTGAGCTTTCGGTTCGTTTGGCTTGCACAGCACTTAAGAATGCCGAATTGGACGTTGCATGCGATCCTGGATACGCATTTTGCAAATCCATTCCTGTGACGACGGTTACTTGATTCTTGATCGATTCGAGCGACTGCAACGTGGGGGGAAGCGTGTCCAGTGTGTCCCCTTGAGGAATCCATGGCGATGGGTTGAAACCCATTGGCATGTAAACGTATCCAAGTCGCCGCAACTGGTTGGGTGCCGCTGGTGTCAACGCTTGAGCCGTCATGGCTGGGATCATTGCGTCGAGCAATGGCAAGCCAATGGCCACACCTGTCCCGCGCAGCAGTGTTCGACGCGACAAAGCATTCTTGATTCCGATCACGGTGCGGTCCTCATTCGAAAAGGTTTGCTTGCAACGATTCCTTGGATCAACGACGAAAAACGGTAATCCTGCGAGCGAGAAAAACTCACGACGCGTCGGACTTCGGGGCCGTCGCTGAACTCGACTCCCCGTCCTAATGCAAATGTAAATAGTTTCTCGGTCAGCGTCTGCGCAAAAAGCTCACTTTGTTTCAAGATCGCGGATTCCAAGTCATCGGCACTCCGAACAAGGGTTCCGTCCGGCATGCTCCCCGACGCGTCAATAGGCTGCTCGTCTTCGTAATTCCTCCATCGTCCGACCGCATCGAAATGATCGAGTGAAAACCCGATCGGATCCATCAAGTTATGGCAACTTGCGCAGGCCGGGTTCGATCGATGCTCCGCCAATCGATCACGCACCGTTAAGTTTGCGACATCTTGTTTTTCTTTCAATGCAGGGATATTGGGCGGAGGTGGAGGAGGGGGATTCCCCAATAGATTCTTGAGAATCCAATACCCGCGTATCGTAGGAGACGTGCGCGTCGCGTACGAGGTTACCGTAAGGATACTGCCGTGTCGCAACAATCCGCCGCGATGACTTTCTGGCGCCAATTCGACGCGACGAAAATGGCTGCCGATGACGTTGGGGATGCGGTAGTGACGCGCTAATCGGTCGTTCAGAAAGCTGAACTTGGCTGTCAGCAATTCCAACACGCTTCGATCTTCCCGTTGCACGCATTCAAATAGTAGTTCCGTTTCTTTCCGAAACGCTTGGCGAAGGTTGTCATCAAAATCAGGAAACAGTCGCAGGTCTGGCCGAATCGAGTCCAGGTTGCGCAAATAAAGCCATTGGTCAGCAAAGTTCTCTACCAAAGATCTGGAACGAGCATCTTTCAACATTCGGTCGACTTCGCTTTTCAAAACTTCCTCTTCTTGCAGTCGATTCGATTTCGCCAAGTCAAGAAGACGATCGTCTGGGATGCTGCTCCATAAAAAGAAGGACAGTCGACTTGCGAGCTCGTAGTCATTTATGGTGTAGACCGATCCGGACTTGGCATCCACCGGTGTTTCTTCCACACGAAACAAGAAATGTGGGCTAACGAGAACGGACGATAAGGCGAGTTCGATCCCTGGATCAAAACCTTGCGTTCCCGAAACGCTTTCAAAAAAACGCATGGGGGTTGCGAAGTCCGCTTCCTCGATCGGACGTCGATACGCACGCTGCATTACCTTTGCAAGTATTTGTTTTGCGATCGCGCCGCGTTGTGCTGCCGTTGCAGTTGTCACTGTCTCGATTCCTTCGATTCCGTCAAACAATACGCGTCGACTAGGTGACTCACCGGGCGAATCGGATTCGAATGGGCCCACGATCGTAATCTCATAAACAGCGGGTTCGCGGCGTGGATGCCGATGTCGATTGAAAGCAGCATCAAACGGCTGTCTTCGGATTTCAAGCAAAGAACTGCTATGTTGCGGAAAAGTCACACCGATTTTGTGTGGCCCTGCGGCGATTTGAAAACGAACCTTTAAATTCTTGTCAACGTTGGTGAAATCGCCATTTTTGGGTGGCTCGATGGTCAGTCGATGGACGCGTTTGCGATCGAGAAGAAAGTCAAGTTCGTGCTTTTCCTTCAAGCCTTCGATTTCTTCGTCTCGGTCTCGGGCTAATCGCACCTGTATTTCGTATTGGCCATCTCGAGCAAATGTATGCTCGACGATGCCGCCTCCGCGAGTACCTAGCGGCAAGCCTTCGATATGCGTGTCTTGCGTTCGGTCCGCAGGCAAACGTACCGTGACGCCACCTGGGCTACGTTGTTTCCCACCCATCGCAACGCGGCTGATTTCCTGCGCTGCCGAAATGAAACGATTGAGAAGCAACGGGGACAACTCAGTCACAGTCACATTGTCGAAACCATGGCTCGACTCATCTGCAGGCAATAGGTCGTTAACGTTCACGTCCACCGCGAGCAAGTCGTGAACTGCATTGCGATATTCATTTCGATTCATCCTCCGAACGGCAGGAGGCGTCCCCGCCCAGGGATGTTTGCCTGCATAAACATCGAGCTTTTCATCGCACTGCGAAATTAAATTCAGGTATTCGGGTTCGCTGGGTCGGACGGCGTCGGGCGGTGGCATCTGTCGTGACTGCAATCGTCGCAACACACGCTCCCAAACGGAGGGTTCAAACTTGACGTCGGCGTTGCTGATTTCGGATGTACGAAAGGAAGAGAGATCGAGATCGCCGGACGGATCCTTGGAACCATGACAATCCAGACAATACTTCGAAACGAACGTCTGAATGGGGTCGTCCGGTCGCGCGACAGCCATTCGGGAGATCGAAACAAGGATCGCTACGATGATTGTCAAAGGTGCAATCGGCACGCGAACGGACGGCCAGCGAGTCATAGGCTTGGATGTGGACGAAGGGGAGGGACTTGCTTTTTCGTACTATCTTAAACGGACCTCGATTTTACACTAGAACAATCAAGTGTTCGTTACGAATTCTATTAATTCGCTCCTGGCCTTGGAACCTTTCGCGACCGTCGGTCAAGCCAGACATGGGACGTGTGTGCCAACGTGGCAATCCAACCTAGGTCAGTCTTGGCCCCTGTCTTGCAACATTAGGAAGTTAAATTTCCTCTCAATAGGTTAACATAGCAGATTGGTCGGCTGCAAGAGAAGCTCATCCACAAGAACGAAGTTATCTCAGAGCTCATGGAGGAGAAAACGCGAGTTCAAATTAACTTGAAGCAACTTCTTACAAGTACCTACGCAATCGCTTGACCGATAGAACATTTATGGGGATCTGTTTTGATCTCAGTCGAACCGCGAGAATATCATTGAAACTTCGAAATTGGACGGCCGTATGTATCCGCTGCACTTTTGTCCTGAAAAGAGAGCGAAGCACACCGAATAGAATGAAATCGGAATTGATCAAAGTATTGTAAATGGAATCGCGATCGAGGAGATCCGTGGATTCGAATAGCACGTACCGCAAGCGTTTTTGAGAAATCAGCCACGGCAGTACGTGAATCTCGCCCCCTTCAATATCGAGTTTTGCAGCGAATTCCCTGTCTCCGATGATAGCTGGTAAAACAGTGGCAACGTTTCGGACGGGTAGAATCGTTTGAATTTCAAGTTCAGAAGACTTATTGGCGAAACTACCACGGCCCGAATGTCCGCTAGGGCTAGAAAAAGTCAACGTCGCATCACGATCCATTAACCCATACCGATGTAAAAACACGTTCCCCATGTGTTGACTCGAAATGACCTCTTCAATTCGTTCGCATAGGTCAGACTGAGGTTCGAAGAAATGCACCTCTCCAGAATTTTCAAGATAAGGATGACACAAAAAACCAACCACACCATGATTTGCGCCGATGTCGAGAAAAATGTCGTTTGGCATCGAAAGACAGGAACAAATATCAATGATTTTTGGATCGACGGAACCGAACAGGTAAATGAGCCGACCATTGAAATCGCGTAGCGACACGCGAATAGGCGTGCCGTTGCGCAGTGTCGTAACCGTTTCCGATTCTTTTGAGGATATTGCCTTTCGAACCCACGTCATACCGGCTAAACGTGTCAAACCGCTTTTGAGAGGAGACTTTCGAAGAATCCAAGAGAAGATTTTCAACATCATTTTGCGACACGTTTTCCTTTGTAAAGAACGTCAACTAAATTATCCATGAATTGACACCCGCGAGCAAGTCATGAGCTGCCCTGCGATATTCATTTCGATTCATCTTCCGTACCGCAGGGGGCATCCCTGGCCAGGGATATTTGCCTGCATGCGCACCGAGCTTTTCATCGCACTGCGAAATTAAATGAATGTATTCGGGTTTGCTCGGTCGAACGGAGTCGAGGGGTGGCATTTGTCGCGATTGCAATCGTCGCAACACTCGCTCCCAAATGGATGGTTCGAACTTGGAGTCTGCGTGATCGAATTCGGTAATACGAAAGGAAGATAGATCGAGATCGCCGGACGGATCCGTGGAACCATGACAATCCAAACAATACCTCGTAACGAACGTCTGAATGGGGTCGTCCGCTCTCGCGACACCCATTCGGGAAATCGAAACAAGGATCGCTACGATGATTGTCCAACGTGCAATTGGGATGCGAACGGAACGACAGCAAGTCATAGTCTTGGATGTGAAAGAAGGGAGGAACTTGCTTTTTCGTGCGATCTTAACCGTATGCCAATCCTACACTAGAACGATCAAGTCGTCCATATTGGACGTCGCCATAAAATGAACCATCCGTCCACCCTCGTGACGTAAGGTGGTATTCCTAGCGTTCTTTGCTCAATCCCATGGAAGATTCCAGACAAAAATAGAGTTAAATTTGGACGATTGGAATTCTTTGCTCGGTCAGGTTTCTCGCTCGGTCATCATCGCAACCGCTTCGCCGCCACCTAAACACAAGGTTGCAACACCCCGTTCCTGCTCGTTTTCAATCAGACTGTGCATCAATGAAAACGGAATGCACCTACCTGACTACCGTCCTCAAAAAGCACCCAAGCGATCTGGTTGTCATGGAGGCATGTGGCCCATCTGGATGGATTCACGATTTAGCAACGAAACTTGGAAGAAAGACGATTGTCTGTTCGACAAATGAGGATGCATGGAAACGGTCCAACGTCAAACGGAAAACGGCCCACCAAATCAACATATGAGCAAGTAGCCAATGAGCCAACCTTGAGCTGAAGCCACCCAGACCAGCTGACACTGGAGTTCGTCGTACGAGCAAGCGAGCAAGACGCAAGCACATGAACGCCAGACACGTAGCCCTACCGATTGTGGCCAGCCCGAGCGGCTTTGAGTGATCGGCCAAAGAGCCACTGATTACTCAATGCAACCATGCAATAGCCATGGGCCCATGGCGTCTTATGACGCCACAGGTCCCTTGAACTGTGCAAGGATATATGAGACGACACGACCCATCCTTGATGGTCCATGAGCGATCATGCACGTGTCGACAACTCGAATAGTCGCGTAATCAAGAAGCACTTGACCTACGAAACGAAAAGCCTGGACGGGTATTCATACGGAAAAACCATGCAATAATCCAAAAAGCAAGAATTCCACCAAAAGTGGCGTAGGCCACTTGCCAAACCTAGGACTACGTAGTCGCTCGCCTATAAATTTAGGAGATATGTTGGACCAAAAATTACCGACTCTACTTTCTAGGCCCACGGAATCACACAAAGGATCATTCGGCCACGCACTGTTGATTGGCGGCTCGCGGGGGATGGGCGGTGCAATTGCGATCTCAGGAATGGCATGCCTTCGATCCGGTGCAGGTTTGGTGACTTTAGCCATTCCCGAAGCGAGTTTAGACCTCGTAGCGTCGTTCCAACCGTGCTATATGACCGTTCCATTGGCCTGCGACGATTCTGGTCGGCTGCTTAAAACATCGTTGGTGCAACTCGTCACTCCGCTTGAAAAAGCAACGTGTGTGGCGATCGGTCCAGGATTAGGGAGAAGCGCAGACTCAGACGCAGTCGTCGAAACTATTTTCAAAACGTTCAAGAAGAGCGTTATTTTCGACGCCGATGCTCTCAACGCGTTAAGCGAGTCGGAACCTTGGCTGCGGCTCCGAACGGATCGTTCTTCTCACGATCGTGATCAAACCGGTTCGGAGGTGACGAATCGTATCCTGACTCCTCATCCTGGTGAATGGCAACGGCTCAGTGGAGTGTTAGCGGAAAATCGCGTGGGGCAAAAATCCATCGCCGACGAAATTGCAGGTTACACCAAGTCGGTGATCCTGCTCAAAGGTCATCGAACGTATATAACCGATGGTAGTCGATCGTTTGAAAACGAAACCGGAAACGCAAGCATGGCGTCAGGGGGCAACGGAGATTGCTTAACTGGAATGATCGCAGCACTTGTTTGCCAAGGCTTGTCCTGTTTCGATGCCGCTCGATTGGGTGCGCACTTGCATGGCTTGGCAGGCGACATTGCGCATCAAGCATTAGAGACTCCAAGCACGCTTGCGACGGACCTGATTGAGTACATTCCAAACGCCTTTCGCACACTGCCACGACATTGAGGATCGCTGAGCCCCTAATCGTCCGGTTGTCGCCTTTTGCTCCTCGGGTTTTCCAATGCGTTGCCACCAAAAGTATCGATGGTGATATCGGTTGGTTTTACAAGTTCAACAATTATTTGAAACGAAAGCTCTTGTCCCCTCAGCATCCAGTAAATGATGACTTAGGGTTTCGCGTTCTACCCATTCAGGCATTAGGGGCTGGAACCTGGCTAACGGAATGCGATTTCGAGCCTCAGTTTTTTGGTCTTGCAACAAGTCCAACAAGAATGGGAAAGTATTCCATACCTGCGTGACAAAAGCCCTTTTCCAAGTGACGAACTATTGTCCGAGATTTTAGACACCGAGTTTTGTGCTGGCATGTTACGCGAGGAACTTCGGCCGCTTGAGTTTCGCTTGGCCTTTGTATCAACGACACGGGCAGTGCAATTGTCAGAATCAACTGGTCGGATACGGTGGATTGAGTTTGCAGAGCCACGTCCATTTACACCAGCTGAGATTCGTCGGCTGTCATCTGCATTGGACCCTGATGTATCTATGATTTGCGTCCCATCTTCAGCCCCAGGCTCCACCGCTCAAATTCCTGGCATCCTAACATGTGGTTCTACGCATGAACAAATGAGCTTAGGTGCCGCGCTCAGTGGTTTTCCGCTGCCTGATCTCTTCAATGTTTATGCAAATGAGCCTGGAATGATCTTCGCTTGTCGTGGAAATCGTCCCCTACTTCGCCTCAAGAATGGTCAAATTGTTCTGCCCACGATTGATATATTTCGAAAGGGTGCTATCGCCGAGCACCTAAAGATTGTAGAGGACGAAATTCACCAAATCGCACGTGCGGAACTAAAGGATGAAGGAAATTCCGAATGCGCCTCTGACAGCATTCGCACGATCACCCTCTACTTCGCATTTCTTGTGCGAATGCTGCACCGAATGGGAAGCCTCGGGCACGGAGGCTCTATGCTCCTATTGCCTCATGGATACAGCATTGACGATTCAAGATTAGCTGATCGCGTGCGAATCAAGTATCCGCGTCGGAAAACAGAGTCATGGAGGAGCCAAATCGAGTGGGTCAAGGCAATAAGAACGAGCTTACACCAGTATGAACCAAATATAAGGGAAGCAGTGTCTAGGTTTCCCCGCGAAGAAGTGGTTTCTGATATTCACTCGCAACTTATCTTGATGGCTGATTTCTTCGCGGGACTAACTGCAGTCGATGGTGCGGTACTGCTTACTTCGCGTTTGCAACTCCTGGGATTTGGGGGCGAAGTGATTGCTTCCTCGCCTTCATTGCATTCAATCAAGATTGCGACTACAGACAATAAACCGACTACAAATCATTCGATTGAATCTTATGGGACAAGACATAGGTCGGTCTTTCGATTCTGCTCATCCCTTGAGGATGCAATCGGTTTCGTCGTATCACAGGATGGCGGAGTGAAAGTCGTCAAAAGAGTGGGAAAAGAAGTAGTAATGTGGCAAGATGTCGTTCCAAGTACTCATACTCAGTGAAACGGCACACGTACTCGTAATCGAAAGGACGCAAATGACAGAGCCAATCTTCGACCACGAGCGACAAGACGTGTATCGACTTGCGATCGAATACGTCGCTTCGTCTTATCGAATCGCGAAATCACTTAGTGGTCCGGAACGCCACGCTCGTGATCAATGGCTGTGAGCAGCCTAATCGATTCCGCTGAATATTGCCGAGGGTAATGGGAAGCAAAGCCTGAAAGACAAGAATCGGTTGTTCGAAATCGCTCGAGGTTCGGTTTTGGAATGCGCTGCAATTCACGATATACTCTTATCGTTCGAGGCAATCGATTCTGAACGGAATCGGATTGGAAAAACCAATTTGAAACGGATCGTGTCGATGTTAACTCGGTTGATCCAACGAACTGATACGGTTTCCGAGGAATCGATCGAGTACGAGTACGAGTACCGCGATGCTGAGTACGAGTACGAGAAGAAGCACGAACAAAGGGGTGCATCAAAGTCGCCGCCGGTGCGTTGTTAACTTTTAGAATCGTGGTCTCCGGCGGCATCGGTGACCACGGGCGTTCGTGGCTCCAAGATCAAGGCAACGTTCGGGGATGGTCGCTGGTCGACGCATGAGGAATACCAGAATCTGAATTGTTTCGAGCTAGGCGTTAGCGGCGGCGATGGAATGTAATTCAACTGACAAAAGCTAAGCACGCTGCGAGCTTCGACTACTCGCAGCGAGAACAACCAGCATGAATTCCCACGGCTCGTGCAGGGCTGACAAATAGATTGCAGGGGTAGGCAGGAATCGGCTATACTCCCAGCACGGTTGTCTTCAGCCCTCCGGGCTGAATACCTGCGTTCGGCTGAACTGAATGCCCTGGCCAGGACTGGCAAAAAGAGCCACGAACAAAGGCATGCACCGAAATCCTCGGCAATCCTGTTTTTTACATCCCACATCACCCCCTCGGACTGCGGTGAATCCAAACGTTCTGATTTTCAAGCTCGATAGAGCTGTCATCAACTCGAATGAGCTTTCCTTTTGTGCTCTACGCGGAGATACATGATGTTGACTTCTCGCCTTTCTATTTTCGCCGCTTTCACTGTCTTCTTCATTGGATTCGCTTCCCATGCTACGAATGTTGCCAGCGCGCAGGACAAGAAAGCCCAAGCAGCGACCATCAAGCTGCTAATCCCCGGGCTCCCGACCAAGACCTTTTTGAAAGTGGACGGAAAAGAGGTCGATATTGCGGCAACGAAGGAGGGTGATCGAATGTTCATCACGCCGCAACTGGAACCCAGTACGACGTATACGTACAAGATTGAAGCAAAGATTGTCCCCAACAATTACACTGAAATCTTCCGTATTCGAAATGTTGTTGTTAAGGCTGGCGAGGAACTGACCTTAGATCTCGCCAAGAAGGACGAAACGATCAAGGATGACGTCCGTGTCAGATGGGTACCGACCCCCGAGAGCGTTGTGAGGGACATGTGCGAGTTAGCAGAAATCGGCAAGGAGGACACCGTTATGGACCCAGGTTGCGGCGATGCGATCATGATCATCACGGCCGTTCGCGATTATAAGGCGAGGAAGGGCAAAGGGACGGACATCGACCAAGATAAGGTCAAAGAATCTCAGAAAAGCGTCGAGATAGCAGGCCTTAAGGACCAGATCATGATCAAAGAAGGGAACGCGCTCAAGCTGACTGCAGAAGACCTTGGCGACGTCACTGTGCTAATGCTCTACATGGGAAACGATCTGAACAGTCGCTTGCGACCGCTGCTTTGGGAACACATGAAGCCGGGGACTCGCATCGTCTCACATCGATTTATAATGGACGACTGGAAGCCGGACAAAACAATAAAGGTGACCCACGAGGATGAATTCGAGGAAAGCATAGAAGAATTTACTCTGCACCTTTGGACCCTGACGGGCAAAGAAAAAACGGGTCACTATCCCAAGATTGATCCCGAGACCATCGATGAATAGTTCAAGTTGGGGGTATGTTTTTACAAAGCGTATCCCCCTTTGGACCTATTTGCGTGCCTCCTAGCGATCTTCAACAATTCGCGATTTTAAGGTCCTAATCTTTACCCACATCTTTTGATCTTGCTCCCCTCACAAGGCCAGGGAAGTCATATAATGGCGGAGATGACCACACCGGAAGCTTAACTTTGTTTCATGTAACTCGCTAAAGGACCCGCATTTGGACACCCAACAAGCTCGAGACTTAATGCACGAGTATGTTGCGAACATATCACTTCGCAAGCATATGTACGCGGTGGAAAGTGCGATGCGATCGTACGCTCGAAAGTTCGGGGAGGATGAGAACAAGTGGGGAATTGTCGGGTTACTGCACGACTTTGACTACGAAAGATGGCCCGACGCACCCGCACACCCCGTCGAAGGGAGCAAGATTCTTCGCCAGTTAGGCTACCCAGAAGACGTTGTGTACGCGATTCTATCGCATGCCGACTACATAGCGGAATGCCCTAGAGTATCTCTGTTGGACAAGGCTCTGTATGCATGCGACGAGTTGTGTGGTTTTATTGTGGCATGTGCGCACGTTCGCCCGACTAAACTAGCCGGTCTTGAGCACAAGAGCGTTCAAAAAAAATTGAAGAACCCAAATTTTGCAGCTGCAGTGAGTCGGGGCGACATCGATCGAGGAGCGCGGGAGTTAGGTGTCGAAATGGACACGCATATCGGCTTTTGCATCCAAGCGTTGCGAGAGATCAGCGACACTCTCTTTCCCGACCAAGCGGACGCCAAATAAGGCGATAGGCGGCTTGCCCCGCTATCTTTTGGTAGAGGCTAGGATTGATAACCTGTGCCCGAGAGGGAGTCACGTTTACCCGAGACCATAGAAGGCTTTTGCGTTATCGTGAAACAACTTGTTTTGATCCGCCAGGGGTCGACCCTCGACGATTTCTTTTAGCGCATTGACCCATTGTGCGAAGCTGGCGCCGAGCTTGCAAACAGGCCAGTCGCCTCCGAACATGACGCGGTCGGGTCCAAATTGATCCAGGCAGAAGTGAATTGCGGGTGCAAGATCCGACGAAGTCCAACCCGCTGGCGCGCGGGCCACTATGCCCGATATCTTGCAAACTACGTTGGGACGCTTTGCAACCTTTTCAAGGTCTTTCTTCCATTGATCTACCGAATGGATCGCCTCGGATGTTTGCCGGGATTTAGGCAGCCAAGCCTTTGGGTCTGCATTTCCGCAGTGATCCAATATGAATCGAGTCTCTGGGCACTTCTGAGCCAGAGTGGCACCATCCGCTAACTCCGTTGGCCGCATGCATAGATCGAAACTCTTACCCATCGCCCCGAGAAGCTGCATCGACTTGACGAATTGGGGTTGCAAGCATAATCCATTCTCCGCTGTGGGAGCGTGCAAGACTTGCCGAATTCCTTTGATCAAAGAATTGTTGCGATAACGATTCATGGTTTCCGCAAAACGAGCGGAATTGGGGCGTCCCGAGATGACCGCTGCTACGGTCGGTGTTTTGCCGCTTTGAATCAAACCCAGCACAAAATCGGCTTCCAAAATCTGATGCTCGGGTGCGACGTCGACTTCCATGTAAATGGACTTGACCAGATTCAGGCCAGCCGTCTCCGAAAGGTAGTCCGCCATATCGTGTTTGGCTGAGATGCGAGGATCGGCATCACCCAACCAGGGCGGCTGGAATTGCACTAAATCCCAGAGATGCTGATGTGTATCGATGATCGGAATCGGTGCCATTGCGGCACCGACCGATTTCGAAGACACCACCGGTAATGCCAAGCAGGCGCCAATCGAAGCACTCACAAATTCGCGTCGGTTTGTAAACATCTTCTTGCGTTTCCGATTGATGGAAGAAATTTGGAATGGAAAGCCACTGACGAACAGCCAGTTAGTCTAGCAGACATGGATCAATGATTGTTAACACGGTCGAGTGCCAGTATTCCGAAACGCAGGGACCGAGCTGTCTGTGCGTTTTACCGTACTTTCGAAGGGCTTCGATTCGTCCGGCAACGCGACGATTTTTTATAGTTCCAAGCAGTTGAGCGACAACTGCTCTACATTGTTGAATGCGGACGGACCCCCGCTGTCGTGGAACAGAACTTGCAATCGTCGGAAGAATTCGAATGCCAATCGCAAATGTCTCTTTTTCGAAGTCTTGCTTGGACGACTCAAGAGACAGATGTGCGGAAGGTGCTCGACTGGGACGGCGAGTGTGTCAATTTGACTCATCACATTAACCAAGGGAAAACGGTTCGCTATGGCTATCTGCAAGATTCTAGTTCCATTTGATTTCAGCGAATACAGTGATAGGGCGCTTCAAACGGCATATAAACTCGGACGACCCTCGGAAATAGAACTGTACTTGGTTCATGTTTTGGATGAGATGGATTCCGATTCGGACCGAAATCAATTGCAGAGACTGCAGGCGGTCGTGCTGCCATCCATCGAGTTGCAATCGGTAGTTCATCGGCACGTACTTCGCGGCAATGTACATGAAGAGATCCTCGAATTCGCCACGAAGAACGATATTGATTTTATTGTGATCGGCACGCGTGGCAGATCAGGAATCCTGCGGTTGGCGATTGGAAGTGTTGCCCAAGCCGTCATGAAAAACGCAACTTGCCCAGTGGTCGTCGTGAACCGCGACGAGACCGAAAAAATAGAGGTGGATCCCTCGGATGCGAGTTACCTTAAAAAAAGAACCGGAGACTCGGCCGCGCTCGACATGATCACAAGAGCGATGAGCTTACGAGCCACCGATATTCACATCGATCCCGCGGACGATCAGGAATACCAAGTTCGATTGAGAATTGACGGCGTCGTAAAGCCTTATTGCAAGCTCGATTCCCGAGTCGCCGAGCAACTCTTGCACCAATTCATGACGTTGGCCCAAGTCGACCAGTCGGATCCCTTTCATGCAAAAGAAGGTCGCATTGAACTACCCGCCGTGATAAACGATGTTGAGATCCGTCTGACGACTGCTCCGGTCGCAGGTGGGCAAGCGATGGCGATGAGGTTATTTGCAAAACAAAACATCGACTTTCCCCTGGAGCAATTGGGATTTCCATCGCAGGGCCTATCCACGGTGAAGCAAATCCTAGAAGGACAAGAAGGGCTGGTTTTGGTCACTGGTCCAACGGGATCTGGTAAGTCAACGACCGTCTATTCGATGTTGAAGTCTTTTGGCAAAGAAAACCGTAACATCGTTTCGATCGAAGATCCGGTTGAATTCGCCGTACCATTCGTGAGGCAAATGAGCGTCGACGAGAAACACGGCATTACCATGACAAGTGGTCTTCGAACATTGCTGCGAATGGATCCCGACGTTATTTTCATCGGAGAGATTCGCGATATGGAAGCAGCGGCCATCGCCCTGAGAGCTGCGAATTCCGGTGCCTTTGTGTTTAGCTCCCTGCATGCTCGCGATGTGGCAAGTAGTATCTCACTCCTTCGCGATTTCGGTGCAACACCGAAAGCAGTTGCAAATGGGTTGGCAGGCATCATCAATCAACGACTTGTACGAAGATTGTGCTTAAACTGCCGTCGGGAAATGGGACTCGATGAAAAACAACGTCACTCGTTCGCTGAATATGGCTTACCCGTGCCAAGTCAAATGTATGAACCCGTTGGTTGTAGTGAGTGCCGCGGCACTGGCTTTTACGGGCGGTGCGGAATCTTTGAAATCGTTTCATGCAAGGAAGCCCTGTGCGAGGCCATCTCCACCGGGGCGAACGAAGCCGATATTCGGCTTTTGGTTCGGCAGCAAGGCGTCATGAGCTTGACCGGAGATGCACTGACAAAGGTCATCGACGGTACCACCAGCATGGAGGAAGCTCTTTCGGCCACCTGGAGCTAACACACGGGATAAACTAGAGGGAAACCAACGTCCCGTAGGCCTAGCAGGTAGGACCTACTGTCGTCGCGAACTATCTCTGAGGGCTTGAAGCAATTGAGGGTTCGGTTGCGTAATGTGCAGTTGCTCTTGTTTTCCGTCGCTCCCCATCAAAAAAACGGTTAATTCGGATGTTGGTGGAGCTGTTCGATTGGGTGCAATGTCGCGCGCTAGGTTATTTGTGTTTGGCTGTTCGCCCGCACGCTCGTTGAAAAGTCGCTCCAATCCAAGCTTCGCGAGCTGATAGTACACCACTTCAGCTCCGTTATAGAGACCTTCCTGGAGCTCCGGGTCGGCAGCGTAGCATACGCCAATCAACTCGCCGCTTTCGTCGAACAGCCCGCCTCCGCTCCGACCCTCGACGGGCTGGCCAGCGACTTCTACGTTGGGGGCCCCAAGGTATCGGTTTAATTTCGTGATTTTAGAGTCGTATCGAGAGGGCAATGCACCTCGATCACATCCCCAACTAAAGACAGTTTGCCCCTCAGCCAGCTTTCGATTTTTGGGAATCAAAGTCGCTACTGGTACATTGGTGTTCGGACGGAATGCAACAAGTCCAATATCCATGTCCTTGGCTTGAAAGTCGACCAGGTTTGCCGGATACGACGTAATTTGACCACCGAGAAAGGTTTCGACGGTGATCTTGGCTTTCCCTTGGCTTTCACGGAACAGATGCCCGCAGGTCAAAACCAATGCTTCACCATTCTGTGAATCGATGATGGTTCCAGTACCCACGGATTCTTGCTCAGGTTCTTGGATGCGAATTCGAACCGTGGATTCTCTCGGATCCTTGCTTCTCAAAGGTTGAGAGAAGGCAGCGTTTGGTACGAACGCAGCGTTTGGTACGAACGCAGCGCTTCCAAGTGAGGAAGCAACGGCGGAAACCGAAGGTATTGTTGCGGGCTGAGGTATTGTTGCGGGCTGAGATTGGGCGCGAACAACGGGCTCTTGAACATTTCCATGGCTTGAACGCCTCTCGGTCGTTGAACGCATACTATCTACCGACGACGCGGCCGACATACGCTGTTTCATCTCCCGATATCCGATGGGGCCCATAATTCGATCTAGCTCTCGACCATTCCGAACCAGAATCGTCGTTGGCACGTTCTGGATTTGCCAACGCGAAGCCATATGCGCGTCCCTTTTGGTGTCAAATCGTCGAACGACCCATCCATCTTGGATCGCTTGGTCGGTGGTGCGATGCATCTCGCCACACCTCGTGCAGCCCTCCGCAGAAAACTCGATCACAATGCAGTCACCCGAGGATTCGACAACGCCGTGCGATGCACTCTGGAAAAACAGAAAGTGGAACGATGCGGAAATGAGAATTGGTACAAGTCGATGCTTGAACATTGATGAGAACATTGATGAATAGATCCTTCCATTTGCTTGATCAAAGTGTGCAAACGTCCATGCTCGCAGCGATCGATGTCAAGTCCAGGAGTGTCCAAAATCCAAGGGTCGGATGCAATATCAATCGCTCGCGGTATTGTTGGTGCCCCAGATCGCAAATGGCAAATCTCAAATCTCAAATTTGAAATTTAAAATCGCTTACCACGAACCACGAACCACGAACCACGAACCACGAACCACGAACCAACAACCAACAACCAACAACCAACAACCAACAACCAACAACCAACAACCAACAACCAACAACCAACAACCAACAACCAACAACCAACAACCAACCACTACCTCGTTTGCTAAAATCGAGGATCTGAAAAATCTTTTCAAACTGACGATGACAAAAAGGCGCTGGTTCCTACAATACTTAGATTAGTTTGTGAAAAGTTTCACAAAGTCGCTTGTCCGCAGGAATCGGCCGTGGCAAATTACTTACCAATATTGATTTATCTGATAGCTGTCGTTGGCTTTGCAGCGGTTTCGATCATTCTACCGCACGTCGTTGCTCCGAGGCGTCCTACGCGCGTCAAGGATATGCCGTATGAATCGGGAATGGACCCGGTTGGGGATGCTCGAAAGCCGTTCGACGTCAAATTTTACCTGATTGCCATCCTGTTTTTGGTGTTCGACATCGAATTGTTGTTTGTGTATCCGTGGGCTGTCTCATTGCTTGCCCCCGATGGAGTACCGCACTCCTTTCGTCCCGCAGTTTTGGCTGTTCTACTCGTACTGATGGCAACCTTGGGCTTAGCCTACATGGTTGCGTATTGCAAAGGAGTCTTCGATTGGCGACGCAAATAAACAAACAGCTTGGTGATAATGTTTTCTTGACAACTCTCGACGCAGCCGCTTCGTGGGGGCGGGCGAATAGTCTTTGGCCAATGCCCTTTGCGACGGCATGTTGCGGCATTGAGCTCATGAGCACGGCAGCTAGCAAGCACGACTTGTCTCGGTTCGGCAGCGAGGTGATGCGATTCTCGCCACGCCAGTGCGATTTGATGATTGTGGCGGGTCGAGTGGTTATGAAAATGTTGCCGGTCTTGCAACGCATTTGGCTCCAGATGCCCGAGCCGAAGTGGTGTATTTCGATGGGTGCGTGTGCCTGTTCAGGCGGCGTTTTCGACACGTACGCCGTGGTTCAAGGCATCGACCGATTTATGCCGGTGGACGTTTACATTCCAGGCTGCCCGCCGCGACCAGAGCAATTGATTCGTGGGATCATCGACCTCCAGGAAAAAATCCAAAAAGGTGGAACTTATAATGCACGCGAATTCAAGCTCCGCATTCTGCCCGAAGGCCCACCCCGTTTTGATGAAGATGAACTGATTCGAATCCGTGAACGCAATGGTTTCAAGCTCGATGATCCTAAGTACGATCCGGTGCACTAAATCATGACAACCGAAACAACAAAACCGAATTCCGCTGAAATCGATGCGGTGAAGGTGAAACTCGCCGAATCGTTGAACGGCGTCTCGCTGGTTTGGTCCGAATTTCGCGACCAGACTCGTGTTGTATTCCCGTCGACCGAGCTTCTCAAGTGTTTGAATGCTTTCAAAGCGGCTGGCTTCGATCAGCTCTCCGATTTGACGGCGGTGGATTTGCTTGAGTACGGCAATGCAACGGATCGATTCGAGGTTGTCTATTGTTTGCTCAATATTGACAATGGACTGCGTTTGATCGCCAAGACGTATCTCAACGAGCCAGACCTGACGATTCCGTCTGCGACTTCGGTCTGGTTTGGAGCCGATTGGCTTGAGCGCGAGGTATATGACATGTATGGAATCCTTTTCTCGGATCACCCCAACTTCAAAAGATTGCTGTTGCCTCAGGAATTCCAGTCTTTCCCGATGCGAAAGGACTATCCCGTCAAGGGGCGAGGCGAGCGTCATAATTTCCCAGTCATCACACGAGCGGAAAGCTGAGCGGAGTTTGTTAGCATGCCTTTAGAACTGCTCGAAAGCCCGGATCTCAACGCAAACCAACGCGAAGGTCTTTGGACGCTCAACTTTGGACCACAGCACCCGGCAACCCATACGACATTGCGTTTGGTTTTGCAATTGGATGGCGAAATGGTCATCGATGCGGAGCCGGACATCGGTTTCTTGCACAGCGGCTTTGAGAAGCTAGGTGAAGTGCTTGATTTCAATCAGTATGTCACCATCGTGGATCGGATGAACTACATCTCGCCGATGGCCAACGAAATCGCATGGCACCATGCGGTGGAGAAGCTACTCGGCATCGAGCTAACACCGAGGTGCAAGTACATACGCACCATCTTCGCTGAGCTCATGCGGATACATGACCACCTTCTTTGTTTGGGCACTTGTGTGCTAGACCTGGGTGGTGCGACCGCGTTCATGTATGCCTTCAACGAACGCGAGACCATTTACGAAATTTGCGAGCGTGCCTCGGGCCAACGATTCCATACTTCGTACACTCGCGTTGGCGGCTTGCTCTACGATGTGACGGACGATTGGGTCACGATGGTCCGCGATTTCGCTCGGAATTTCCCCAAGGTCTATCGCGACTTTAGCGGGCTTGTCATGAAGAACCGGATCTTCGTTGAGCGTACGCGGGATGTCGGTGTTCTTAGCCGTGAGGAAGCGATTGCCGGTGGGGCAACAGGTCCCGTGGCCCGAGCGAGCGGTGTGGTTCGCGATCTTCGTCGCGATGAACCGTATCTTGCCTATGAAGACTTCGATTTCGATGTGTGCGCGAGTCAAGGTGGTGATTGTTACGCTCGTTTCCAAGTTCGAATGATGGAAATGCTAGAAAGCATCAAAATCATCGAGCAAGCCGTTGAGAACATTCCTGCGGGCCCGATCTTTGCCCCGGGAACAGGAAAAGAGACCATCCCCGACAAACGTGAAGTCTACCGAAGTATCGAAGGCCTTATACATCACTTCGAGAACGTGATGCCCAATCGTCAAATGCCAGCTCCCAAGGAATCGGTTTATGCCGCAACTGAGTCACCCAACGGCGAACTCGGTTATTACATCGTTGGGAACGGTTCCTTTCGTGCTTACCGAGCCCGAACGCGACCGCCGTCGGTGCTTCACTTCTCCTTGTTTTCAAGAATGATGCGAGGTTGCATGTTGAGCGACGTGGTTGCTGTTCTGGGAAGTATCAACATTATTGCAGCGGAGTTGGATCGATGAGCGAATTGAGTTCCAATGCCAAAAAGGTGATCGAGGAGCACCTCGGTCGCTATCCAAGTAAGCAGGCGGTTACGCTGCCGGCCTTGCACGTGGTACAGGAAGAAAAGGGCTGTGTAAGTCGCAAAGCCATTTCCGAAATTGCGGATATTCTTGAATTATCCCCTGCTCAAATCAACGACACACTGTCGTTCTACGGTTTCTTCCGAACCGAAGAAGATCCGCTTGGCAAGAAACGGGTTTGGATTTGCCGCTCGTTGCCTTGCATGCTTCGAGGTGGCGAAGAGTTGCTCGCGGAGCTTTGTTCACGCTGGAATATTCAGCCGGGACAAACAACGGCCGATGGGGAAGTGACTCTTGAACTGGCTGAGTGCTTAGGCGCTTGCGACGGTGCTCCCTGCATGCTGGTCGATGATGAACTGACGTTGTGTGTGACTGCGGATGATGTTGAAAAACAAGTAAGAGGTAGAGCATGAGCAACGAAGATTTCAAACCCGTTTTGCTTGCTCGTCAGGGTAAGCCGAACAGCCACAAGCTAGAAACCTACAAGGCCGACGGCGGTTACCAAGCGCTTGCAAAAGCACTTGCGATGAAGAACACCGAAGTGATCGATGTTGTGAAGGCATCTGGACTTCGCGGGCGAGGGGGGGCTGGCTTTCCAACGGGACTCAAGTGGACGTTTCTGCCTAAGGACGTATCGGGCCCAATCTATCTTTGCATTAACGGCGACGAAAGCGAGCCAGGGACGTTTAACAATCGCGTTTTGATCGAACAAGATCCGCACCAGGTGCTCGAAGGAATTGTGATCAGCAGTTTTGCGACTCGGACGACAACCGCTTACTTCTATCTTCGCTACGAGTACGGCCGATGCTATCGCGTGCTGAAAGACGCGATCGATGAGATGTATGCGAACAATCTGCTAGGCAAGAACATTCTCGGTTCCGGCTACGATTTGGACGTGCACTTGCATCGAGGTGCATGCGCTTACATTTGCGGCGAAGAAACCGGACTGATCGAAAGCCTCGAGGGCAAGCGGGCTTGGCCTCGCATCAAGCCGCCGTTTCCCGCCATCGAAGGCGCGTTTCGCCGTCCGACGGTTGTGAACAACGTTGAGACAATGGCATGCATTCCGCACATCCTCAATCACGGCGCCGAATGGTTCATGAGCATGGGAGTGCCAAAGGATCCCAACAATCCTCGGGATGCTGGTTCGTACGGACCCAAGCTCTATTGCATTAGCGGACACGTCAACAAGCCCGGTCTCGTGGAACTGCCCATGGGTATTTCGGCTCGCGACCTCATCGATAAGCATGCCGGTGGCGTGTGGAAAGGTCGCAAGGCCAAAGCCGTCGTGCCTGGCGGCATCAGCATGGGTTTTATGAGCGAGAAAGAACTCGATACGCCGCTGGACTTTGCGGGTCCAGGACGCGTCGGTTGCTTGGGACTTGGTACAGCCGCTGTGATCGTCATTGACGATCATACAAGCATGGTTGATGTGCTTTACAACGCATGCCGGTTTTTTGCACATGAGTCGTGCGGCCAGTGTACGCCATGTCGCGAGGGAACTGCGTGGTCAACGAAAATTTTGGAACGTATTCGCGATGGTCGGGGCAAGCTCAGCGACATTGATTTGTTGCTTGAAATCTCGGGTTCGATGGGTACGATCCCGGGAACTACGATTTGCGGTTTGGCCGACGGGGCTGCTTGGCCCATGAAGAACGCGATCCATAAGTTCCGACCCGAATTCGAAGAGTACATCCAAAGTGGACGACGCAGCGAAAGCCCCGCGTTGGCCGGCTCACATTAATCAACAATCCGATCCATTTTATCAATCCGGAACCGACACAAGTGGCAAAGGTTATCGTTAACGACATCGAAGTCGATGCTGATCCCAAGGACAATTGTATCCTTGCCGCTCGCAAGGCTGGGGTTGAGATCCCGCACTACTGTTGGCACGAATCCCTCTCGGTCGTGGCCTCATGCCGTATGTGCCTGGTCGAAGTAGGCGAGCGCAAGCCGGATGGCACCGTGGTCATGGGACCGAAGTTGGTGCCGGGTTGCCAAACGCCGATCCGAGAAGGGACTGTGATTCGGACCGACACGGACAAAGTCAAAACAACGCAAGCCATGACGCTGGAGTTGTTGCTCCTGAATCATCCGCTCGACTGCTCGATCTGTGACCAAGCGGGCGAGTGCTATCTGCAGGACTATACCTACAAATTTGGCAAAGCCCACAGCCGGTTGGACGAACCCAAAATCCAACGAATGGACAAGTACCATATCGGTGAGCAAATCGCATTGTTCACGGACCGATGCGTCATGTGCACTCGATGCGTTCGGTTCACCCGAGAAATCAGTGGCACGGCCGAACTTCAAGTCGTGGCTCGCGGTAGTCACGAGGAGATCGATGTTTTTCCCGAGGTGCCTTGCGATAACAAGCTCGCTGGCAACGTTGTGGATCTTTGCCCAGTCGGCGCGCTGTGCAGCAAAGATTTCTTGTACAAAAAACGCGTGTGGTGGCTTACGCATTCGGACAGCGTATGCACGGGTTGCTCGACAGGTTGCAGTATCCAAGTCGATCAAAGCGAAGATAAAGTTTATCGATTGCGACCTCGTGAGAATCCGCTTGCGCAAGGGCATTTTATGTGTGACGAGGGTCGATTCGGATTTAAATACATTCACGACGATCTCAGGCTCAAGCTGCCCAAAATTTCTGCATCTTTTTCAAAGGCTCCAGCGTCGAATCTGCCCGATCGCAAACCCTCTGGAACCGCAGATCTCGACTTTTCCGATCCTTGGTCCGAAGCATTGTCGATTGCTCGCTCGAAAATCAAAGAGGCGATCAAGAACGATGCAGGCGGATTCGTTGCCGTCCTTTCGCCGTTTATGTCGGTCGAAGAAGCCTATTTGCTTGCGGGATTCCTGAAGGGACTCGATCAACGGATCCGATTGGTGCTTGGCCCCGTTCCTGTCGTCGGAGGGGATGACAAGTACCCGAAAGATTCCAAGGGCCAATCCCCAGCCCAAGACAAAGTCAAGTTTACCATTCGGGCGGAGAAATGCCCGAATCGCCTGGGAGTTGAGGCCATTTTGCGTCACTACGAAGGTCAAGTTGTCACGCTGGACAACGTGCTCCATAAAGCGGATGCGACAGCCTATTATTTTGTGGGTGGATACATTCAAGGTTGGGTAACCGAAGCGATGGATCGGGCGATTGGCAAGCCAGCTTTGTTGATCGTTCAAGATATTTTCCCGTCGCCGCTGAGCAACAGAGCCGATTTCGTTTTGCCGTCAGCCTCCTTTGCGGAACGGGATGGAACGTATGTCAACCATTCAGGGCTTGCTCAAGCAGCTCATGGGGCCATTCGTTGCCCCGGTGATGCGAGAGCGGATGGTCGCATTCTCATGGAGTTGTCGCAGCGCAAGGGTCTTTTCAATGCGATGACGTTGCGGAAGGAGATCGGTCGGACTGTGCCAGCTCTTGCTGCATTGTCCGTCGGAGACTTGGGGGACTATGGCGTTAAGATTGCAACAACCGCATCCGAACCAATTCTTTCGTAAAACACAAAAACGTAGCGGCTCGAAAATACCTACCAACACCAACCAACCCTAACCCAGTTACCTGATCCATGTTCGAATACTTCAAGGAAATTTGGCCGACGCTTTGGCCGACGCTTGCTGCCATAGGCGTCATTCTCGCCTTCGTGCCGTTCCTTGGATTGTACATGACGTTCGTCGAGCGGAAACTTGCTGCGTTTGTTCAAGACAGGCTAGGTCCCAATCGGGTCGGACCCTTTGGCCTGTTCCATGCCATTGCGGACGCGATCAAACTCTTTCTGAAAGAGCAAACGATCCCAGCACACGTTTACAAGTTACTGTATTTCATTGCCCCAACGTTTAGTTTGATGACTGCCATGTTTGCGTTGGTTGTCATGCCCTTTGGTCCCGTTCCGACGGAATACATTAGCGGCTTTCGATACATCGTGGCTCCGGGTATCGATATCGGCATCCTGATGATGATTGCGATCAGTTCCTTGTCCGCGTATGGCATTATCCTTGGAGGTTGGGCCTCCAACAACAAGTATTCGCTTTATGGTGCGATTCGATCTTGTGCGCAGTTCATCAGCTACGAGATTCCGCTTGGGCTCTCGATCATAGGAATCATCGCGGCCGCCGGATCACTGAACATCGAACAAATTGTCGCTGCACAAGGTGGGCCGTTTTGGAACTGGAACATGTTCTGGCAACCGGTAGGTCTGCTCGTTTTCTTTACCAGCGCTTTGGCAGAAACCAACCGATTGCCCTTCGATTTGCCGGAGTGCGAACAAGAGCTTGTGGGTGGCTTTCACACCGAATACGGCGGCATCAAGTTTGTTCTGTTTTTCTTGGCAGAGTATACGCACGTAATCACCGTGAGCTTCTTAACGTCGTTGTTGTTCTTCGGCGGCTGGCATTTCCCTGGTTTGACAGGCCCAGTCGACAGCTCACTGGGTGGTATGTTGTTGCGAACGTTTGTATTGGTTTTCAAAGTTGCGATGGTCGTTTCCTTTATTATGTTGCTTCGTTGGGCGTTGCCGCGATTTCGGTTTGACCAACTGATGGGACTAGCATGGAAAGGCCTGATTCCTTTAGGGTTGGTCAATCTGTTGTGTGTGGCGGTCGTGTTGACATTGGACTTGCCCAAGCACTTGTTGGCATTCACTGCGATTTTCATTTTTATCGGGTCGTTGATCAGTGCACGACAATTGCAATTCACCATCAATAGACCACGATCGGCTGGACGGCCTTCGATGGCTCATGTGACCAGTGAGGTAACGCTATGACGAGTACGAAAAAGACAAAGACGGTAAAATGGGGCGACGAGCCGAAACTGGGCTGGGTAGAAGCCATGTATCTGCCAGCGATTCTTTCGGGAGTTGGGACCGCGCTGAAGCATGCGTTTTCTGGCAAGACCACGACGCGACAGTACCCAGAAGTTGAACCCACTATTCCTCCAAACTACCGTGGCGTTCACCGACTCAATCGAGACGAAGCGGGGCGTGTCAAATGTGTGGCATGTTACATGTGCCAGACCGCTTGCCCTGCCAACTGCATCGAGATCATCGCTGCACCGGCACCCAAGGATGACCCTCTGTGGAAGGACCGGGACAAGTATCCTGAGACGTTCACGATAGACGAATTGCGATGCATCTACTGTGGAATGTGCGAGGAAGCCTGCCCGGTCGACGCAATCGAGTTGACTAGCATTTATGACCTGACGGGTTTAACTCGCCAAGAGATGATCTATGACAAGGAAAAATTGCTGTCCGTCTACGATGAAACAGTTGATTCAGGCAACGATCCCATTCGAACCAATCGCGGTGCACTGGGTCCGGCCTCCGTGGAAGCCACGACTGCAAAACAAGGCCCACCCCCTCCAGGGCGAGGCCGGCACGGCTAAAACCATTCTATCAAGAACGCTAATATGAATTCCTTAATCACCTCCATGGCTATGAACCCGTTGGCCGAAAGCTTGCCAGGCTTTTCCTTTATGGCACAAGCGTTGTCGGTTCCCGAAACGACTTCGGTGGCTCTCCCTACGGACGTTGCTACTTGGAATTTATGGATGCTAGCTCCGATCGTGTTTGGAGCGATCGGATACATGCTCATTCAACATGGGGTTGTGAAGTCGAAAGCTGCTACTGGAACTGGGATCGTTGCTATCTTGGCAGCGGTTGTTTTCGCCTTTGGATTCATCCCTAGCACACTTGAGTCCTGGATGCTGATGAATTTCTGCACGGTGGCGACTGCTGGCGGCGTTAGTTTCTTAGTGGCTCGTGAACCGGTATACGCGGCTCTGGGATTCGCTACGGCCGTTCTGTCCACTTGTGGAATTCTGTTTATGCAATCCGCACTCTTTGTCGCAGCGGCCACCATGATCGTGTATGCAGGAGCGACGATCATTATCTTTTTGTTCGTGCTGATGTTTGCACAACACACCGATTTAAGAACCTACGATATTCAATTAACAAACCCACTTTTGGCAGCTGCCATCGGCGCTGTCCTCTTAACCACGATTACGATGTGCGTTACGGGAGAAATGGCATTCGCTTCGAACCAAGTCGATGCAACAAGACCTTACAGTCAATCGAGTCTCCCCCCGGAATTGCGGTCGGAGAAAGCAGAGGAGTTTTATCAAAAGACAACCCCTAGTGCGAGGCTTGTGCCGAGCACCACAGCGGGTCTTGGCCGGGCACTTTACACAGACTATTTGATCGCAGTTGAGTTGGCCGGCACGGTGCTGCTGGTTGCGACGATTGGAGCGCTTGCCTTGGCCCAACGAACAACGGAGGAGCCCGCGTGAACGACATTTTGACACAGAACTTGCTCGTTTTTGGCGGCGTTCTTTTTGTACTTGGTATGGTCGGGTTTCTGACGCGAAGATCACTGATTTTGATGTTTTTGTCGTTGGAGATGATGCTCTCGGGTGTCAGTATTAATCTGATCGCGTTCTCGAGGCACCATCAGAATTTCCAAGGTCAAGTCTTGGCAATCATGGTTCTGACCATTGCCGCTTGCGAAGCAGCAATTGCATTGGCGCTTGTCGTCTCCTTGTTCCGACGCAAGGCAACGCTTGACATCAAGGTCTGGGACGAGTTAAGCGAAACGATCGTTCCTAAGGAGTTCGAGTCTGCTGTATCGATGGAACACAACGAGCAAGAATTTCCAAAACTGACTCCATCCGGATTGGATCCGATGGAATTACCTGTCCCAGCCAATTTCGATGCTGTCACCGGTGAAATCGCCGAACGCATAAACGCTCGCACTCCGGAGGGCGTCACCCATGTTTAGTTTGTTCGCTTGGATGGTACCGATAGCCCCACTTGTGGGTTGCGTTATCTGTACGGTGTTGGCTTTTCGGGGTGATCGCAAGATTGCTCACCTGCCTGCTATCATCTCGTTGCTGTTCGCTGCCCTCTTTACAATCTGTCTAGTCGCTTTCGGCGCGCAAGGCGACAGCGGGACAACATTCGAGGGATATCGCTACCTCAATGTAGGCGGTTTGACGCTGGATATATCGCTGAAAGTGGACACGCTGTGCCTGTCGCTTCTGACGGTCGTGACGTGTATCTCTGCCATGATAGCCGTCTATTCCAAAGACTACATGCACGATGACCCTGGTTTTGCTCGGTACTACGCAGTCTTTTGCGGGTTCGTGTTTTCTATGACGATGCTTGTGTTGTCCCACAATCTACTGATGCTGTATGCGTTTTGGGAAGGCGTAGGAACCTGTTCCTATTTGTTGATCGGTTTTTGGTTCCGCAAGCCGAGCGCTGCACGTGCAGCCACCAAAGCGTTTCTTGTCAACCGCATCGCGGACTGCTTTTTCTTGTTTGGAATCCTGCTGTTGGCTTACACGGTTGGCCAGACGGAAATAGGTGCATCCAACGGTTTTTTTGCACGCTTGAACTTCGATACTATTTTCAAAGCCGTTCCGTTTATTGTTCGAGATCATCCTGAGTTGCTCACGACGATTGGCTTCTTGTTGATGATTGGAGCGATCGGCAAATCCGCGCAGTTTCCATTCCACGTCTGGCTACCGGACGCGATGGAGGGTCCAACTCCGGTTTCGGCGTTGATTCACGCCGCAACGATGGTGACAGCAGGCGTTTACTTGATGGCTCGCTTGTCTCCGTTGCTTGAGTTTACGCCGGCAGTGCTGAGCACCGTCGCTTGGTTGGGTGGGATCACCGCGTTCATCGCGGCCTGGATGGCACTTTTCCAAGATGACCTGAAACGTGTTTTGGCTTATTCCACCGTGAGTCAACTTGGATATCTGTTTATGGCGTTGGGTGCAGGCGCAATTAAGGAACTGATGGTCGTTGCGGTGGTGGCAGCCATGTTCCACTTGATCACCCATGCTTTTTTTAAAGCCTTGCTGTTTTTAGCTGCGGGCAATGTCATGCATGCGATGGGTGACGTGATCGATATGCGTCGTTTCGGGGGACTTCGAAAAGTCTTGCCAAAAACCAATATTCTGTTTTTGATCGGTGCGGCTGCCCTGGCTGGTTTGTTCCCCTTAGCTGGTTTTTTCAGCAAGGACGGAATTCTAGCTATTCTCGCGGATGCAAGCAAAGATGGCGAATATGGAACGCAGTTCTCAATATTACTGGGTATTGGTTTTGTAACGGCATTAATGACCGCCGTCTACACTTCTCGCGCCTACTTCAAAACGTTTCTAGGAGCAGAAAAGCTGCCTGCAGAAGCCGGACATCATGCACACGAGGCAACCAATGTGATGCTTGTGCCAATGGTGGTTCTTGCGGTTGGTGCGACCTTGGCCGGGTTGTTACTGGGCCCCACCGGTGCGCTCGCCAAGTACCTCGAACAAACACCTGCACTGATGTCACATGGCGAACACCATGAGCAATATTGGGTCATGATTTTATCGGGTATTTTAGCGGTTGTGGGCATTGGAATCGGGTACGCTTTGTCGAAGGTCGAACCAAGCACTTCGGCAAGTAGTGCGTGGACATCCTTCGCCGAGTTTGGCCGCAATCGCCTTTACATCGATTGGCTCTACAATGCAGCGATCGTCGCTCCCTTAGAGTGGTTTGCCAGAATTCTTGGTTGGTTCGACACCAACGTTCTCGATAGTTTAGCGATGCAAATCGCTTCGGTCCCGCGACTATTCGGGCTCGTGGGTCAACGCTTTCAAAACGGACGTGTTCCCGGCTATTCTTTTATTACTGCTGTCGGGATTGCTGCCGTCGCTGTTTGGATCGCTACTCGATAACCTGCAACACTCATGACGTTACTTATTCCGCTGTTAATCTTGTTGCCGCTCGTCGTTGGGATTGGCATATTCTTGGTTGGATCCAAAGCCGAATCGCTTGTCGGATTGGCGCTGGGTGCCTCCGGCTTAGTTTTTGCGCTCAGTTTGTTACTGATGTTTCAAGTTTGTGGCTCGGCTGTGCCGGATTCCGCAGCAAGTGGTGCCACGATAATTCCTCGTGTCGAATTTGCGCCCGAATGGCTCCATATTCGCCTGCCCGTTTCAGTGGGTGGACATCCCGTTTATTGGCATTTGCAGTTCGGAGCCGATGGAATTGGCGCACTGCTCGTCCTGCTGACGGGGATTGTGGGTTTCGTCACCATGATCATGGCCACACTACAAATCCGTGAACGGTTAGTAAGTTATCTGGCGTTAATGTTGATCACGCAATCGATGTTGCTAGGCGTTTTTCTGTCGATGGACCTGCTCTCCTTTTATCTATTCTTTGAAGCCGTATTGTTGCCGCTGATCTTGCTGATGAACGGGTGGGGAAATAAAGCAGAATCGGTAGCAGCTTCTCGTAAATTCCTGCTGTACACATTGGTGGGTAGCGTCCCGATGGTGATTGGGCTCATCGGTATTGCGCTGCAGTCCGCAACACCGGGTCGACCATCGACGGTCTCCCTCGAATTGTTGTCTGCGATTGCCAAAGAAAGCCAGTTAGCTGCGATCAATGCAGCCCCTGGCGACGTTCTTAATTCCGTTTCGATTCTAGCAAACAAAGATCAGTGGATCGTTTGGATTTTGCTGTTGGGATTTGGAATCAAGTTAGCGATCTTGCCCTTGCACACTTGGTTGCCGACGACCTACACCGTGGCTCACCCGAACACGACCGCGTTGATTGCCTCGGTCGTTGCAAAACTTGGAGTGTTTGGGATTATCCGAATTGTGATTCCTCTGACGCCATTGGCTTTGTCGACCTATGCGCAAATGCTCTTCGGAGGGTTAGGAGCCGTCGCCATTGTCTATGGTGCGATGGTGGCTCTTTCTCAATCGGACTTGAGAAAGGTCCTAGCATACAGCTCGATTAGTCACGTTGGATTCATCACTCTCGGACTGATGTCGATGAACAGTGAAGGGCTCAGTGGTGCTGCGATCCAAATGTTCAATCACGGGATCATCACTTGCAGCATGTTCTTGATTTTGGCGATGCTAGAACAAAGACGCGGACCAGTGTCACTGAATGATGAAAATTGCGGGTTGGCGTCGATCTACCCCAAGTTGGCCGTGATGATGGTCTTCTTTACCTTGGCGGGTGCGGGCTTGCCTGGCTTAAATGGCTTTGTTGGCGAATTGCTCGCAATGACAGGAATGATTCGCGTCTCAGGTCTTTTTACCGCTATTGCAGTTGTGGGAACGGTTTTAGGAGCTTGGTACGGCCTGAGAATAGTTCAAAGAGTTTTGTTCGGTAGCAATGGAGACGCCAAGTCCAGGTTCCATGCTCAGGTGGATGGTGACTTGAAAGCAACCGAGTTCGTACCTTTGATCGCCCTGGCTTGCGTTTGTCTCTTCATCGGAGTTCGACCGCAGGATTCGATGGATTTGATCGAGAACGACATCAAACGCATTGTGTCTGTGTCGGAACCAAGCGCGAAAGCCGTCCATTCCGATATCGACCAGTTGGCACAATCACAACCATAAGACAACGGTAAGCAGCTTCCTTTGTGACAACGCGAAGGGCTGTACCTCATTTCGAATTTGGCAATACTGTGGACACATTACAAACAATCAAATCCTCATTAGCACTGATGGCACCTGCGATCACATTGATCTTGGGAGGATCGTTGCTGCTGGCAGCTTCGTTGGTGCTCAAGTCCGGTAAAGCGCGCGATGTGCATGGGCAACGCAGCGGAATGGCTGTTGCTTCTCTCGTGTTGCTGTTGGCTGCTGCAATCCTTGGATGGATACGGGTGGTTCCTGACGATTTGGGACAAGGACTTTTTCGATTCGATGCTTCGGCATTGGCATCTGAGCGACTTGCGCTTCTGGGTGGCTTGATCGTGATCTTGATGTCTTGGTCAACGGCACCTAGGGCCCATTTGGGCGAGTACTACGGTTGCTTGATCATTATGATTGGTGCGGTGCCAATTGTCGGTGCATCCAACGATCTTGTCTCTTTGTTTCTTGGGCTCGAGTTGATCAGTATTCCGACTTACATCATGTTGGGAATCGTCAAAAGTGACAATGCAGGTGCGGAGGCGACGATCAAATACTTTTTACTGAGTACGTTTGCGTCTAGCTTCTTTTTGCTGGGAATCAGTTATCTATACGGATTCGTTGGCTCGACCAACCTGCAGGTTATTCAAGGCAACTTCGCGACTGCAAACAGGTTGACATCACTCGCATTGGTGCTCGTGATGTGTGGGCTGGCGTTTCGAGTGACGGCTGTTCCATTTCACTTTTATGCGCCGGATGTGTTTGAGGGTACGAGTCTTACCATGGCTGGCATCATGAGTTACTTGCCAAAGGTAGCTGGTTTTGTCGCTTTGATTCGGATCATGGGTACGGGCATGAACAGCCAGACGCTTGAAATTGTGGTACCCGTGTTGTTCGTCTGTTCGGCCTTGACGATGTTGGGTGGAAACTTCTTTGCGTCTGCCCAGAACAATCTTCGAAGATTGTTGGCGTACTCGAGTGTGGCCCACACAGGATATTTGATGTTAGCGATGACTGCGTTGCTCAGGGAAAATGCAGACCCGAACGTGTTGTATTCCTATTTGGCTGCGTATGCCGCGATGACGCTTGGCTTCTTTGCTTGTTTGGGCGAGATCGAGGCGGCGGGCGGCAAAACGCAATTGGTCGGCGATCTGTCCGGCATGTTTTATCGACGTCCTGCGGCTTCCATCGGAATGACGGTATGTTTGATCAGCATGATCGGGTTGCCGCTGACCGCGGGCTTTTGGGCTAAGTTCCTAGTGTTCATGGGGACAGTTGCTGCGGGAACCAAAGATCCGCTTAGCATCGCGATGGCCATCTTGATGGCCTTCAACGCAGTGATTGCAGCCGGTTATTATTGGAGAGTGCTCAGCAAATTGTTTGAAAATAGCGATGCCTATGTTCCGTTGCGAGTTTTTCGTCCAAGTCTGTTTGTCGCATATACCATCTGTGTCGTCCTCACCGTCGTTTGGTTCTTTGTGCCAGCGGTCATGTAAGGGGGGTTAGCTGTTAACTAATCGCAGATCTCAAATCGCAAATCGCAGATAGCAGATCTGAAGTCTGAAGTCTGAAGTCTGAAGTCTGAAGTCTGAAGTAGGTTAGGCCGATGCTCGAAGTATGCGTTGACACAGTTCAAGCTGCCAGGATTGCTGTTTCATCTGGGGCACAACGCATTGAATTATGCGAACGCCTAAGTGTTGGCGGAGTTACCCCAAGCGCCTCTTTGATTACGGAAGTTCGAAAAGCCGTCGAGGTTCCACTGATCGTCTTGATACGGTCCCGTGCCGGTAATTTTGAATTTGCGGAGGATGATATCGAGCAAATGATTTACGAGTCGCAGCATGCTATTCAGTTGGGTGCGGACGGTATTGCTATTGGTGGGCTTATTACAGACGGTTCCTTAGACACTTGCTTTCTCAATCGGGTAGCAAGGTTGCAGTCAAAGTGCGAGCTGGTAATGCACCGAGCTTTTGATCTCGTTCGAGACCCGATTCAATCCATCGAAGACTTGGTTGCGATTGGCTTTCATCGAATCTTGACAAGCGGCGGACCGCTTCGGGCAATCGACGGCGTGACCAACCTCAAAAAATGGAACGAGCATGCTTGTCATCGAGTGGAGTTTCTTCCCGCGGGCGGTGTTCTAGCATCCAACGCGTTCGAAATTTTGACGGGGACAGGATGCAGGCAGTTGCATGGTTCCTTTCGCATGCCAAACGATGGAAAAGCAAACGACATGATACCGGACTCGATTGGGGTTCGGGCGACTCGCCAAATACTGGAAGATTATTTGGCAATGGGCTAGCCTATTGCCAAACGAGTATTGGTTATCATCGTCGCCTTTCGCTGCTATGTATTGTTTTGTGTCAAGGGTGGTCGGGACAATTGTTGGTAAATTTTCCGTCGTACGCCGCAAGCTGCTATTCGATCTTACGAGGGTTAGCCCGTAGATCAGTAAACTCGTTCGCGTGTAAAG
>CAMCMB010000026.1 GCA_945875845.1 Pirellula staleyi DSM 6068 | reverse complement strand
AACCGTAGGCCACAAACGGCCTGGTTAAACTGGCTCCAAGAAGATTTATTGACTTGGATCATCCAGAGTTGGAACTCACGAATCTCTTCTGGCCCAAGGTCTTCAGGCTGTTTGCCGAAATGCTTGGCGAAGCGATCGACGTGGTAGGTGTAGGAGTCGATGGTGCGAAGGGACATATTGCGGAGCAGCATGCTTATCGTTACAAAAAGCGCAAGTCATTTAATCGCTTTAATCGTCAAACGGGCAAAATAGAGTATGAGCAAGGTGTTGGTCGCGAGTGTTATCGGGATAGATAGCAAGATGAGGATCATGATGATTGGAGCAGGAAGCTCCGATGCATTCGGCAAGGATGCCGAGAATGATCCGCAAAGAAGCGAGCAAACAAGACTCACTGCGGCTCGTAGGCGAAGCGGTTTAGTTCAACGTTTAAGTTCACCTGTTTCGCGGACGTGAACTTGGGTGTGGCCTTTTGGGCTGATCGCGAAATCAGGTGCAACTTTTGGTTGAACGGTGTTCCATTCGCAACCTCGCTCGGCACTCCGTTGCTCCTTAGGAGTTTACCACAGGCCCAGTTACCCGTGGGACACGTGGCTCTCCTTTTTTCACGTTTCGAGTTCGTGTGTGAAGCCGAGCGGGATGCTAGTGCTTTTTGCATCCGTGTTTTCGTCTATGTTTGGCAAGGCGAGGGATTTGCTAGGTGAGAATCGACCGGCTCCTCATCCCCCGACCCGTTCTCCTCGCGAGGAGAAGGGGGGATAGAGTTCTTGGGACTTTGTTGGACGGCACATGGAATGTGCCTACTACTTTGAAACATCGAGAGGACTTGCGTCCAGGAAGTCGCGTGGCATCAATTCGAAACTGTTCCATACGATTGGCTGTGCAGGCCAATCCTCCGAGCGAGGGTGATGCACGAACGAAAGCCGGTACCATGCGACCAAATCCGTATTCATCACCTTTTCATCGTTCAAATACCCCGATAATGCTTCCAACATCCGACGGTCGTCCGAAGTGGAATATGGAAACTCATTTCGATAAAACTTCGTAATGAAGAAATCTCCCTTTAGTACAGGATTGGGCAGGCCATCCTTCCATGCTCCACTGCCCCCGGGAATGAGTTGATACGAACGCGGTCTACCTTGCGCGTTAAGAGATGTTGGATTTAAGACGCGCCACGAGCGAAAAATATCCTCCCGACGTGGACGACCAGCCTCTGTCTCGAACGGATGCCAAACCGCCTTGGCTTGCAACGGATCCGTCGCGTCAAGAACATAACCGAATTCTTCGGCCACGTTTCCCTCGGATCCATCAATGTCGAAATCAATGCGAAAGTAATAGTTGTGAACATGCGAGGGAGCGAATTGATTGTCTCCTTGCTCATCTTTGCCAACGACCAAGCCGCGACCGGATTCCAGTCCGACGTTGAGGTGTTGGAGCCCGCCCGTTGCTCCGACCTCTGGGCAAATCGTACCATCCGACCTGAGCTTCCAACGAATCACATAGGTGTAACCATCATTCGGACCAGAAAAATGAACCATGGCCCAGAGCACGAGCATCTTCCCGGGCGCACGCCCTTGTTTGCCTGCATAGAGGAATCCGATCGATTCCTCGTGGATCATGACATCTGCCGTCTGGCCTTTGGCTTGGCTCCCATCACGATTGAAAGCACGACATTGCGTTCCGTTGGCTGTACAATCTTTGCCGAGTTGGAGAGGCATCGGATTTGCACGAAAGCCGCCCAACGAAAAGTCCTCTGGTCGAGGCCAACCTGTCGCATAGGGAACATAGATTTCCGCCAAATTGATTGCTTTCAGAACCTTCTTTCCCTGAAAGAAAACATCGGTCAGCATCAATCCTTCGATGTCGCGGAATTGCCATCGGAATGACCAACCTTCCCACTGGATCAATTGACCTTGCGATGGATCGGGCGGTCCTTGGGTCGCGACGAATTTCATGTTCGGAAATTCTTGATCGCAGGCTGGCTGGGCCGTGCAACATGCAAGACTGCAAATCAGTAGGATCCATACGCGCATCAATTCAATCTCCAACATTGGTGGCACAAGGCCCGTTTGACGTTAGCGTTTTCCTGGCACGGCAGTTATCGGGTCGTCGGGCCAAGAGTGTTTTGGGTAACGTCGCTTGAGTTCTTTTTTCACAATAGGATACCCATTTGCCCAAAAGGAACTTAGGTCATTGGTAATCTGTTGGGGTCGCATGTTGGGTGACAGCAAATGCAACAATACGGGTATCCGTCCCATCGCGATCCGAGGCGTCGTTCGCCAGGAAAAAATCTCTTGGATTTTCACCGCCATGGTGGGTGGCTTACCCACTTCGTAGTGAATCTTGATCCAACTTCCGCTGGGAACCATGATCTTCGCGGGGGCTTCTCGATCGATGGCTTGCCATTGTTGACTTGAAAAGCGAGACTGGATCCAATCGTACCACGGTGCCGAGCGAAGCTCACTGAGCGAGCGCCGCGACTGACAAAGCTCCCGAGCCACTTCATGAAAAAACGTTTCCTCCATCGTTGGCAACTCTAGTTCGGGCATCCATTCCCTCAGGCAGTTCACTCGGGCAACCAATCCCTCGACTCGTTCGTCATCCACCGGAAATGCTTGTTCCCAGTTTTTGAGAGCCGCCTGCAACAAGAGTGTCGCAGATTGCTCACCGTTTTGCACGCTTGTGGGCGTCTCGCTTAATACGAGATCTTGCCAAAGAATGCGATGCCTAGCCACTACTTGTTTTTGAGTGGGATGGAAAAACAGTTCATCTCGTTCGACAAGCTTTTCTGAGGGAAGCCACTCGAGGTCGATTCGACTGGCTTGCCGAACGACCGCATCGCTTGCCCCAGCGTCTAGTTCGATACACAAGAATAAATCCGATTCCGTCACTCCGCTTTGGGGTGAAAGTGCGACTCCCTTGCCGCCAACCATCAAGCCATTCGGTTTACCCGACGTTCGCCTTTTCGCTAAACGGTCAGGAAAAGCGACGAGCAACATTCGCATGAGCGTTTCGGAATCGTCGGAATTGCGCAGAACTTGTGCGTTTTTGGAGCCTTGCAAGGCTGAGACGCATTGTTCTCGCAACTGAGTTGCTGCATTTGCGATGGAGCGAACACCACTTTTATGAAGCTCGCCAAAAGGTGAGCTGAAAAACTTTCCATCTAAAAAATCCTCGATCGCAACGAGTCTTTCGATGCAGTCGCTATCCCATCGCTTTGGGGCTCTTGTTTGCATCGAACCGGATCGATTTCCATGCCGGTCCCCTCGGCGGTCGAAGGGATCTCGTTCGGAAAGCAACGCGGCCAACAGACAAGCTCTATCCAAGCAACCCGCCTCATAGCTCGCGATCACCATTCGAGCCAACCGCGGATGTGTGGGCAAGTTTGCCATGGCTTTGCCAATCTCGGTAATCTTGCCATTGCGAATGGCTTCAAGATTTTCAAGAAGATCGCGGGCGCGTGCGATCGACTCAGGGCGTGGTGGTTCCAGCCATGGAAAGTCGTCGCTTTCCCCCTCGCCCCAAGCATAAAGTTGCAATACGGCTGAAACGAGATCGACTCTGCGGATCTCGGGTTCTAAGAAGGCTTGACGCGAACGGTCCGACGCTTCGGACCAAAGGCGATAGCATGTACCCGGCGCGACTCGGCCAGCTCGGCCAGCTCGTTGCGTGGCGGAGGCTTGGCTGATCCCCTCGAGCGATAATCGATCGAGCCCGACTTCGGGCGCAAATCGCATGACCCTTGCTAATCCACTATCGACGACGACCGTTACGCCTTCGATTGTTAGCGATGTTTCGGCAACATTGGTCGAAAGTACGATTTTGCGTCTAGGTCCAGTCTCGATTGCACGGGATTGTTCCTCCAGTTGCATTGCACCGAAGAGTGTGACGATATCGCAATCGCGGCCGATGCTCGAATTCAATAACGCTTCGCTGCATCGTTGAATTTCGCCGGCACCAGGCAAAAATGCAAGCACATCGCCGCCATGCAACGGAACGACCTCGTTCAGTGTCTCGATCATATGATCGACTGGGCGTTGTTGTGCTTTTGGAGGACGGTATCGAATCGAGACGGGATAGTTTTGGGAACCGACGCGAATAACGGGTGCCCCGCCGAGCTGAGCTTGAATGGCGTTCGATTCGATGGTTGCCGACATGATGACGAGCTTCAAATCGTCGCGTAAAACGGTTTGTATGCGTCGGAGCATGCCGAGCAATAAATCCGAGTCGAGTGATCGTTCATGAAACTCATCGAGCAACACGATGCAAGTATCAGCGATCGCAGGGTCCTCTTGCAGTCTGCGAAGCAAAACCCCTTCTGTTGCGACGACAAGCTGTGTTTCGCGTGAGATTTGCGAGTCGAATCGCACTTGGTACCCGACGCGATCACCGAGGCGTGTCCCTTGTTCCAATGCAATGCGTTGTCCAACGGATTTGGCGGCCAACCGTCTTGGCTGCAATAGGTACAATCGTTTGCCTGCCGCGCAATTCAGAGCCATCAAAGCAGGCGCGACTCGAGTCGTCTTGCCCGAGCCTGGAGGGGCTTCGACGATTGTGATTGGGTTGTTTGCTACACTATTGCAAATGGTTGTTAGATGTCCGTCGATCGAAAGTGGCTTGAGCATTTGGTGATACCGTTATGCGTAGCCATACTGGGTTGCGTAACCCTTCCAAGCGGTCATGATCTCCGCCTCTTCGGCAGCGTCTAACCCGAACCGATTCGTTTTGTATTCTTTGTCTTGTTGCTTTTTGTTCTGCAACAGGGGTTCAATCGACTCAAAATTCGCGAGTCCGAGTTGTTCATAAATTTGGCGCACCACGTTGACGGGATCTTGAACCAAGTCCTCATAATGCACGTCGATCAGTTGGTCTTTCGACATCCCGATTCGGTCTCGTTCGAAGGATGTGTACATCGTAGTTAACGAATTCAAAACAAATTGTTTAAGACGAGCCTCGTACTCTCCAACTTGAAGGGCTTGAACATGATCCAGCGACTTCCAGAGTTTCATGGTCGAGGGAAAGATTTTCCGAGGGTCGCGAACAATATGCACAAACTTCGCTTCCGGATACATGGATTTGAGAAGACCCAAGCGGCCTGTGTGTGGAGGACTTTTCAGGATTAGGGGTTTCTTTGACTTATAGGTTAGTGCACGTAAGAACCAGTCAAAGAGAACCGTCCAACGCTTCAGCTCTTCAGGAGTGAAACCATCCGACGAGAGGGTATTTTGATACGGGAACTCGTGACAAGGAAACATCAGTCTCAAGTAAGGCGTTGGGGCGCCCAAATTCATTAGCGCGAATTCATCTTCTTGCGGCAAAGCCCAACCCGCCTTCATATTGTCCATCGGACGCTTGTTCGGAATCAGCCAGCCGCCGTACTTCGTTACGATTTCTTCGGCCACTAAGAATTGACGTGGCGCAAAACACTGAAAAGTCGTCGGAGATGCATAAGTTTCATCGAGCGCGAGCAACTCGTGCAAAAGCGTTGTGCCGCTTCGCCAATGTCCGAGCACAAACAGTGGGGGGCCGGCGAGTTCTGTTCGAGCAATGCTGCTGCCGTAAACGCAATGTTGCGCAAAACCCAGCAGGTCCGAAAAGGGCGTAAAAAAGGAGACGCCCAAAGCAAGATGCAGCTTGGATGGGGAAACCTTAAAACCGTTTTTAGCGAGTTCGCGAAACCAAATCCAAGTAGGCATTCCGTGCCAGAATCTGGGCGAAAGAACGGAGTATTGGATGTCCTGAGACGATTCGTTGGATGCCATTCGCCGAAGTCGTAAATGAATATCAATGCTGTCAATTCAAATGGAGTAGAACCCAAATCCGTTTGGTCTCCGATTTCTCTACATTATCGTTCGCGAATGAAAAGCGATATAGACATCTTGCAAGAAAGCAGAGTAGTTTTCCAGTTAACTTCCAGTTTTTCTCAAGTTTTCGCGGTAGGGACGTCCTGAATGGATTTTTGGACCAGGCTGTTTTTTAGGCATCGCCATGCGATTGTTCCGATAGGAATCATTGCCTGCATCGTTGTTATTCTTGTTCCGCTGCCTCCATTTTTGTTGGACATTCTGCTGTCGGCCAACATTGCAATCGCAGTCGTTATTCTGCTGACCACGATTTACATTGATGCACCGCTGGAGTTCAATATTTTCCCAGCGATGTTGGTTGCGACAACCTTGTCACGGCTAGTGCTGAACCTAGCGACAACACGACTGATTTTGACACGGACAGGCACGCAAAAGATGGATGCAGCCGGAGGCGTGATTAAGGCGTTTGGCGAGTTTGTGTCAGGGGACTATCTCGAAGTTGGAATTATTCTTTTTATCATCATCTTTTTGATCAATTTTATCGTGATCACCAAAGGTGCGACGCGGATTGGCGAAGTGGCTGCACGTTTTGCCCTGGATGGTATGCCCGGCCGACAAATGGCCATCGATGCCGATTTGAGCGCAGGCGCAATCGATGAAAAGGAAGCACAAAAACGTCGCGAAGAAGTGATGCGGCAAGCGGACTTCTACGGCGCCATGGACGGGGCTAGTAAATTTGTTCGCGGCGACGCTATCGCAGGTATCGCGATCACCCTGCTCAACATGGTGGGCGGGTTATACATGGGTTGCGCTTATGCCCAAATGACACTTCCCGAGGCCGCGAACGTCTACGCCAAGCTCACCATCGGCGATGGCCTCGTCAGCCAAGTGCCCGCTTTTTTGATCTCGTTGGCTGCCGCATTGCTGACCACTCGCAGCACTCAAAAGTCGGAATTCTCTGGCGAATTCCTGCGGCAGATTTTTTCTCGCCCGCAAGCGTTGGTTGTGTCCGGTATTTTTCTACTGTTGCTCACGTTCACTCCGTTGCCGACCATGCCAATGTTGACCATGGGTGGCGGTTGTATTGGAATCGCATTGATGATCCAGCGAGAAAAAAAACAGACAGAACAAATTGCGGACAAGAAAATGGCCGACGCCGATTCGATCAGAAACGCGCCTGCAGAAAAGAAAGTCGAAGACTACCTCGAAATTGACGCATTGCGTCTGGAACTAGGAGCCAAGCTGATTGTTTTGGCAGATCCAAATCGCGGCGGCGATCTCATGAAGAGGATTTCAACCGTACGAGCGACGCTTGCTAGCGAGATGGGGATCCTTTTGCCAAAGGTTCGAATCAAAGACCGGATGAGCCTCCCAGAATATGCATATGAACTTGAAATGGCCGGAAACCGAATTGCGAGCGGTACGCTGCGCCCCGACCGCTTGCTCGCGATCGACTCCGATTTGACCACCGGTCAAATCCAAGGAGACGAAACGCTTGAACCCGCTTTTGGTAAACGAGCTTTTTGGATCGATCCAAAGAATAGACAACAAGCCGAAAACTATGGTTACCAAGTTGTGGAGTGTGGTGCTGTGTTGGCAACGCATCTCCAAGAAACGGCTCGCAAACATGCCGATGAATTGCTCACGCGGGAGGTTACAAAGCAACTCGTGGATCAACTCAAGAAATCTTCGGCAACGGTCGTCGATGAGCTTATCCCAGGGGTGATGAAGTTAGCAGAGGTTCAACAGGTACTTCAAAATTTGCTTCGCGAAGACATTCCCATTCGACAATTGAGCATCATTTTCGAAACGCTCGGCGATGTTGCCCACCGTGTTAAAGACCCCATTTGGCTGACGGAATACGTGCGACATCGATTGGCACGCACGATCTCGCATCGCTATCGCGATTCGGGCGGGGGGCTTAGAGTCGTCACGCTCGACCCTGCCCTGGAAGACCGAATCGCTGCGGGGACAGAGCAGACGGATCGAGGGGTTTTCATCCGTATGTCGCCGGACACGATCTCGAAAATTTGCAATCGCATCGCCGATCAAGTAAGAAAACTCGACGAGCAGAACAAGCCACGCTGCGTCTTGGTAAGTCCCACGATCCGCGTGGCATTGCGACAGATCACGCAAGAAAAGATGTCGGACTTGCGCATTCTTAGCTACAACGAAATCTCCCGAGACACGCTGGTTGAATCGGTATCCATGGTAAGCGATCAATAGTCAGCGGCAAACCATCTCACGCTTCGTAACAGCTTAAAAAGTTCCCCCTCCGATTTTACCAAAATCAGGAATGTAGAACGTATACCGCAATTGGGTCGCTGAGCATAGCGAAGCAGCAAAATGGCCGAAGGAACGTCGCCGATCATTGGGGAAGCGAGTTTTGATTAGCCTCAGAAAACGGCCCGCCGCGTCCTCCGGTTCATGGAATTGGTACCAGCACCGTTTCACTAAGCACGAGCAAGGAGAGGCAAAACACGAAAAAAACCTGGATTTCACAAGGAAAACCAGGGTTTTTAGTAGGGGTGGAAGACGGGACTCGAACCCGCGACATTCGGAACCACAATCCGACGCTCTAACCAACTGAGCTACAACCACCATCTAAGAATTGAGATTTTACTGGCATGCCATCCGTCCGTCAACATAGCATTCCAAGGACGGACTAGGAAGTCCGTCGTACCCGTTGGCAATGCGGACAGAAAAAGGTACTTCGCTGGGCTTGCACAATCCGCTCAATGACCCCCTTTCCACAAGTTTGGCAGGGTTCGCCCATTCGATCGTAAACCTTATGCTGATTCTGATAACTTCCCTCCCCGTTGATGGCGTTGCGATAAGTACCATCGCTCAACGTAGACCCCTCTTTTTCGATCGCCTCGTTTAAAATGCGAAGCGTTTGTTCGTGAATACGTTTCCAAACCGATTTGCTTATCAATTGGCATCGCAAAGTAGGATGGACTTTGGCGGCATGCAGTATCTCCGCAGCATACAAGTTGCCGATTCCGCAAACACGTTTTTGGTCAAGCATCGCAACTTTGACTTCTCGATCCACTTCGTGAAACCTTGCGATAAAAGTTTCAAGGTCAACGATCGATGCGTCCGGGCCTAGTTGACTCGGGCCGAGATGCAATGCGACTTCCTCCGGGCTCCACAGACAAACCGTTCCGAGCCCACGACGGTCCCAATAGAGAAACCGGTCGACTTCGGCTCCGCTGAGTTCAAAAATGACCCGCGTATGTTGCTCGCTTGGCGGATCCGAAAGCATGGCAATACCTGCCATCTTGGGCTGCATCACGATGGAGTCTCCGGTACTCAATCGCACCAACACTCGTTTTGCGATTCGGTCGACCGCTTCCACCTTCGCGCCGATCGCTCTCTGGCGAAAGGGCTGGATACTCGGTTCCATTTTGATTGGCCGATAGGGAATGATCGGCTCAAGAATCGCCGTGATGGTACCGCCGATGGTTGGAAAGAGACCACGTCGCATGGTTTCAACTTCGGGAAGCTCAGGCATGGTTTACGATTTTGGCGATTTGTACACAGATGCCGGCTCGATAATCCGCTCAAGATCGATTGTGAAATCACCGTTCGCAATCTTGCGAAAGAAACAACTTACGTATCCCTCGTGGCACGCAGCCCCCAATTGATTCACTCGCAACAAAATGCAATCCGCATCGCAATCGATTCGAAGTTCGACAATTTCTTGGCGATGTCCGCTCTCCTCCCCTTTTCTCCACAGTCGATTTCGAGAGCGGCTGAAATAGGTGGCAAAACCAGTCTCAATTGTTTCGGTGTAAGCCTCTTGGTTCATCCATGCAAACATGAGTACCTGATGCGTCGATGCGTCTTGAGCAATCACAGGCAAGAGCCCGTTGATTCCTTTTGAAAAATCGGGCCCGGTCATTGCCAAGGTCGCTTCATGATCTCGTGAGCGATAATGGCCATTCGCAGTGTTTGTGGATCGCGAAGTTGTTTAATCATCGAAACCGAGGAGACCTTGGCGGAGGGTTGAGGTTCGGCAGCGGCGGCTGGGGTTTCCAAAAGGCTCGATGGTTGGTCCCGTTTTTTGCCAGCGGCGATCACGGAGTTCGTCGTTCGAATTTGGCTGAGCTCGTGCTGAAACACTTGGTTTGCATGCGATTCCATTCGCTCGTCCGATTGACGAATACCCCGGCTCGAGTTTGCCGAAGGAAGGGCCGAAGGAAGGTTGGTGGACAGATTCCCCATCGTCGCCTGGTAAGGCGCGGAATAATCGCCCGCTTGATCGCTGGGTGATTCCGGCTGAAGACGTGGGATTTCGGGACGACGCAGTGGCGGTTCAATAATGGGTGGCGGCGCAGGTTTGGCCACGGGCCGTTTCTGTTGGCGTTGCTGTCGGCGAAGGGCAGCTTGCTTGAGAAAGTCATCTAGGTCGTCAGCCATCGTTGAAAGTTCCTTATTGGATCCGCTGGACTTGGATCGGGTTGGATCAATTGGGTCGGGTTGGATTGGACGGTCCGGTGGTGCTCGTACCAGCGATGCTTTGTCGCATTTCGGTGTCGGCCGTGATGTTGCGGAGTTTATAATAGTCCATGATGCTTAGGCGACCGCTCAGTAGAGAGTCCGCAATCGCCTTGGGAACGGACGCTTCTGCGGCGACGACTTCCGCACGGCTTTCTTCGATCTTGGCAATCATTTCTTGTTCGGTCGCGACAGCTTCCGCGCGTCGGCTTTCCGCTTTGGCCCTTGCAACGCGAGTGTCCGCTTCCGCAAGGTCGGCTTGCAATCGAGCTCCAATATTTTCGCCAACGTCAATATCGGCGATATCGATGGAGACGATTTCGAATGCCGTTTGGTCATCCAATCGACTGGCAAGCACGGCTTTCGAAATAACGTCTGGGTTTTCGAGGACGGTTTTGTGACTGGTGGATGACCCAATGGCGCTAACGATTCCTTGACCGACTCGCGCGATAATGGTCTCCTCGGTTGCACCGCCGATGAGGCGTTGGAGATTGGCACGAACGGTGACGCGGGCTTTCACTTTGAGTTGGATACCGTCTTTGGCAATGGCATCGAGAAAAGCGACGGCACTTCCTTTGGGCGGACAATCAATGACCTTGGGGTAAACGCTCGTTTGAACTGCATCCAACACGTCTCGACCAGCCAAATCGATCGCGGATGCTTCTCGAAAGGACAATGTAATCTGCTTGCTTTTGCGAGCAGCCACGAGAGCCCTAATCACCAAAGGGACATTGCCTCGGGCAAGATAGTGTGCCTCAAGCGACTTGGTCGTTAGGTCTTCGTCTTTGATGCCAGCTTGCACTGCCATGATCTTGCTGCGAACGATGGTGCGGGCATCGACACGTCGGAACAGCATCCCCAATAGGTCGATCACAGTGACTTTGGCTCCGGTCATCACCGCTTGGATCCAAAGCCAGAAGTACCTGGAAAAGATTGCCAAAAAGATGATCACTAAAACGAACGCAAACAGCCCAAGTACGAGAGAAACCGTAAAGACAACTTGATTCATGGTGTTAAATTCTTGGGGAAGGGGGTTGAACTAAAAGTCTTTGCTGAAAAGGGTGATTTTCATTTGGCTCGCGTTGCTTTCATGGTTTCACCACCCATGTAGAACTGCAATTCTGCTGGGTTTCCTGATCCGTCATATGTTAGCGTTAGTTTGCCCGCTGTGTACTTTAGCCCGAACTCTTCCTTGCTATGCGGGATCATCTCAAGCGGGGCTGCTATCATCGAAAAGAACAATTTGTTCTCCTTTTGAAAAATTTCCCATATCCCGCCCGAGTTGCGGTCGTACTTGCCGACGATTTTGGCAAGTTGCTCGGGAGTGAGATCTACGATGACAGGGTCATACGGTTTTTCCGGTTGACTAATCCTTTCGGCTGGCAACTCGCGAAGCCAAACATTTCGGTACCGAACGGGATTGCCATGATCTTGAAAGGAAAGCGGCAATTTGTCTGCCATTTTCTGATACGTTCCATGTTGGATCCAGGAGGTGGGTCCAAGCGGCCGCACATTGTCTTGGACTAATACGCCATTGTGAAGGACTGTGATCCGCGCTGGCTGCAGGAGATTACCGTCGTCCTGAAAGGCAGGTTTGCGATAGATGATGTCGTATGCCTGCCACTCTCCGGGCTTGCGAGATGCATTGACGAGGGGAGGGTACTGGCCATATACGGCTCCCGCTTGCCCGTCTGCATACGTAATATTGTCGAAGGAATCGAGCACTTGGACTTCGAATAGGCCTTGAAGAAAGACACCGCTATTGCCTCTGCCTTGGCTTTTCCCTTGGACTTGAGCAGGTGCGGCCCATTCTACGTGCAATTGCACATCCCCAAAGGACTTGGCGGTATAGACGTAGCCGCTGCCCGGCACGGATTCCATCACTTCATCCTTGACGATCCATTTGGCTGGTCCGCCGTCGACGGCACGCCATTCGTCGAGATTCTTGCCGTTGAACAAAACGACCGCGTCGGATGGAGGCGCGAGTGGCAGATTTGACATGCCCGGCGTAACAACTTGCGGTCGTTGACGATCCCAATCGTGCGCCTTCCAGCCTGTTGGAAGCTGTGCACTTGAAACGGAACTCAGTTGCACTTCCAGGCTTATCAGACCCAAGCAAGCAATACCGAAACGCAATCCGCGAGAGAATTTCATCAGCTGGCTACCTTTGTTTTTGAGGAGGGGAGGCAGCGTTTGCAAAACCAGCCACCAAACACACATGATAATCCAAGAATCGTCTTTCGGTAAAGCGAGCCCGGCTAGCGCAATCCCTACAATCCCAAATGGCCAAATTTGAGTTAAATTCCAGGACGATCCGCAGAACCGGAAATGGGATTGATTTGCCTGCAACCAGATTCCGTTCTACGGTTTTCCGTCGTTCGAAAATGCAAACGAATGCAAGCGAAGTAAGTGGTCAAATCAACTGAGCCCACCCCTTTTTGGTTTCGGAATGATGGAAACAAACTCCCCAACACAATGCCACGTCGATTTTGAACATGCTAAGCCGTGTCCTGATGGGCCTGCGCCAATCGGGAAACGAAGCAACTCGTTCATGGAGGCTGGAACCGAATTGGCCATGGCGCATTCAAAGTTGGGCGCTGTCACGAGTCTATACGTCTCGTTGCAAGCCAAGCATGCGCCTTCGGCTTCCCACTCATTGAGAGTTGCACTCTGGGCTTCGGCTTGGGGAGTCCACAACCGAGTTCCGGAAGAGCACCTTCAACTGTTCGAAGTGGTCGGTCTTTTGCATGAAATCGGCAAACTCGGAATCCCGGATCGCGTTCTTCAAAAGCCGGAGATACTGACCGAAAACGAACAAACCATGATGGAGCTGCATGCGCATATCGGAGTGGAAATCCTTAGAGCTGGAGGTGCGTCTCGTGATCTGCTGCTTGCCATTGAAGGCATCGGCACTAGCTTTTGCTCCTCTAGCAAGAGCGATTCCAATGAGATCGCACCCATGGTCAGTCGCTTGATCAATATCATCGACGCATACGATTCCATGACCATTGAGCAAGCGGAGCGTGAGCCTGTTTCCTCGGAGAATGCTTTGGCCGAATTGTTTCGGCTCAGCGGATCGCAATTCGATCCTCTGCTGGTCCGATCGTTTGCCGAAATCGTATTGAATCCACAACTCGAGCTTCACATCTGTGCCCGTAGCCGTTGGCTCGACGCACTGAACAACCCTGGGCAAAGTCGCTTTGTTGGGACGAATCAAGACAACGAAAAAAACGGATTAACGCAAAGTGAACGCACGGCCCACGCTTGGGTAAATACGCTCAGCGATACGTTCTATCGTCGCATTATGGACCATGTACAGGATGGTGTGATTTTCATCGACTCCGAGTTTCAAGTCATCGATTGGAACAGAGCTGCAGAGCGGTTGACAGGTCGAACAGCAGAATCGGTTTTCCAGCAACATTGGATCCCTTCCCTTGCAGGGCTTTGCGATACCCAAGGATTTGCAATTGACGAATCGCAGTGTCCTTTCAGGGCGTTGATGCAAACCGGACAAAAAATTCAAAAGAGATTGACCGTTCGACGCGACCCTAGCACGCCACCAATCCATGTTCAAGTGGAAGTCGTACCCGTTCTCAATGAACGAGGCTCCCTTTGCGGCGGAGCGATCATTCTCGAAGACATTAGCGAGACGTCCGACCTTGAGCAAAAGATCGTTTATCTTCGCGAACGCGCTTCACAAGATCCACTCACCAAGATCGCGAACCGAGGGGAGTTAAATCGCCAACTTCCGGACTTCGTTGCCTATCATCAACGCACCAGCCGACCTGGTAGCGCAATCATTTGCGACATCGATTTCTTCAAAAGCATCAACGATAATTTCTCTCATCAAGCTGGCGACGAGGCGCTGGTCGTGTTTGCAGGTATTCTCAGAGACTCGTGCCGCGACACCGACTTTGTAGCTCGCTACGGTGGAGAGGAATTTGTGATGCTATGCAGTCAATGCGACTATCACGAAGCCAAAGAGCTTGCGGAATCGATTCGAAAGCGGTTGCACAGAACTCCCATTGCGGCCTTACGGCATGCATGTATGACCGCCAGCTTTGGTGTAAGCACCATCCGACCCGAGGATACGGACGAATCCTTGATTTTACGTGCGGACCGAGGGTTACTCATCGCGAAAGAAACAGGTCGCGACCGCGTGGTAGGACTTGGAATGGATTCTAAAGAAAAGGTCGACAACAGATCCGACTCTTGGAGGTTGAGCAGAGGCCGTAGTTGGCGAAATTGGCTCACGTCTGCCGAGGACCCCGTGCAGCAATTTGAGTTGATGACCAATGTTCCTCGCAGCGTCACGCTCGAAAAACTAAAGGGTTTCGTACAGGAATTCCATGCTAGGGTATTGCATGTGGAGAGGAACAAGGCTGTGCTTGAGGTCGATTGCAGGAACACCCCCTTCCCGCAAATCAAAAATCAACGTCCAGGAAAGTTCCGATTGAAGATCACGATTGACGAAGTGGAAATGCTCGCGGGCGGGAAAAAGGGCTCCATCAAAGTTTGTACAGTGCTCGATGTCCAAGTCGTTTGTGTTCGCAACAGGGATCGCCGGACCGATGCGTTGTTGAGTCAAGTTTTGCGACTAAAAGGTTCCTTGAAAGTGTACATGGTCGCTTGCGAAATGGACGACGACATTCGGTCAACCATTATTCGCCACATCGAACTGGACTAGTTTAGCCGACCGAACTTTGCTTCTCATGACACAAGGTCATGATGGGCAAAAACAACCTGCTTCGCGGCTTGTTCAGCCATGCTATTTGCAATCAACGCAAGCGCAGCGAGCGTTCCTGCCCCAACGATCTTTGTGTCGTTGGAAAGTGCGTCATTTATCGCAAGCTGGAAGCTCACGCCACTTAGAGCTTGGTGTTTAACATCACGTCGAGTGTCTCGCGGACTTTTTTCTCCGAGGAATCTCCGGCACCGACGATGATTTGAGAAACATTTCCCATCCGATCAATTACGACTGTTTGAGGAATGGCCTGCGCTCGATATGCCCTAGCGGTCGCTCCGTCCGAATCCAGGACGACCGTTGGATTGATCTCTAACCTGCTCAACATGGCTTGAATCTCGGCAGGTTTTTGTTCGATATTGATCGTGACCAATTCAACGCCTGAACCTTTGTACTCTTGCGAAATCTCAGTCAACTTTGGCAACGATGCGATACAGGGACCGCACCATGTTGCCCAGAAATCGAGTACGACAATTTTCCCGCGAAGATCGGATAATCGCAACAATGTCCCGTCGAGCTTCTTAAGTTCAAAGTCGGGTGCCGCTTCACCTACCATTTTCGCATGCACGGAATTCGGGCTGTTGGCTTCCCCACTTTCTTCTGCCGAGTCCAAATCATTGACGAACTTTGGATCGATGGCATTTTCGAGTCGCCATTTTCCAAATCGGTTCCTTTCCGCTTCCTCCATAATCGAATCCCCAAGTACCAATCGGGAGATCTTGGAAAGATCGATTTGGCAGTTCCCTAATTGAGGGTGTTGGCCGTATAGGATGCCGTTCTTGATACGGTCAGGCACAACGCTGATACGAGTGCCTGAACTGAACAGTGCTTGGCACTCAAGCTCGCGATTGGAATCGAGACCCTTTGGCTTTGGTTGAATTTCAGGAAGCGGTTTTTTCTCAAGCTCTTTACCGGGTGGAACGATTTCAGGCGCGTCGAGCAACCAAATGATTTCCGCGACGGTCTTCATCATGATTGCAACCTCCGATCCGCGGACCTCCATGGTCGCAATATCGGGTGTGAGCCCCTTTAAATGTCCGCGAATGGCATCTCCTTCTCTGGAAACAATCAAATGAGAAGGTGGATTGCTGCGCTGCGACCTAGGCAACGTAAGCAGTCTTTTTCGAACTCCTTTTTCATTAATGTCAGTGCCGGGATAGGCAAGGACTCGGATGCCTCTCACGTACTCATTGTCAATTTGGCCCGACTCGAAAATCTCAGACTTGAATCTCGTTTGTGTTTCATCAATGATGTCCACCACGGCGGGGAAACAGTCGCCGCTCTTGAGGAACAGCGATGGCTCATCGTCTTTTAGAGGTCGCCCATAATCTGGCACGGTCGGCTTTTGCCCAGTCCTGGGATTCACGCTTCGGGCATCTGGCAAAACGTTGAAGGCCTTTGCTGGCCCAATGAATAGGGGCTCTATTGTGCCTATCGCATCGCGAGCAAGTGCAACGGAGTTGGTTGCGATGGGCTTCCAGAATAGTTTTGGTCGATTATCGGTACCATTTTCCTCGGTCGCAATGGACGCAACTCGGTCGATCGTTCCTGTCGATGTTGTCCACGGTGACACGAACTTCATCATTCGCTCCGAGGCGGTAGTCTCGCTGGTTTTGGGATTGATGACTCGGGAAACACTCAGCCCCATCGATTGCAGGTCTTGAATAGGAATTTGCACAGTGGACTTAATGGAATCGATGGTCAGAAGAATATTGTCCCCTTGCATTTTGGCGGCCTGCCCAAAATACCTGGCTCCCGACTTGAGTTCCGCCACATAAAAGGGTTTGCTCTCGCCGGAAGTAGTTGTCATTTCGCTTGGCGGAAACTCGATTCGCTCGACTTGATCGATCGATGCGCGGCCAAGGTTGGTATTTCCATCCGCAAATCCAAAAGACCGCGTAGCGGCATCGAATTCGCTTGGTCGGCCAACAAAGGTTTCTCCGTTGCGTAATAGTGTTTCGGTCACACGGGCCTCATCCGGAACTGAGTCAGGCTTTCCCTTGAGCTTCATAGATGGGGCAGTGAAAACCGATGGATAGACTTTAAGCTCGCGTATCGAAATCTGGCCTTGCGCGATGTTGGTGAAGGTGAGGCTATGCCGACCTGTCAATCGCATCGATTTGGTTAAACGCAACTGCGCGATAGGAATTCCATTCTGCAGTAATACAAAGCGACCGCGATTGGAATCGCATAGCATCCTCAGCGATATTGAAGTCAATCCATCGCTTGGAATCTGAGCCGTTTCAATATCTGCCGAAAGTTCATCGTCGACAAGAATCGTAATCGATATCATGTTTCGTGTTTCAAGCTTTCGGAAATGCAACTCCATGTGACGTGGCTCACCGAGCGTCAACATCCAATTCGGGCTTGCTTGCTCCCAAGCCACTTCGATATCGATAGCAACCAAATCGGGAATCACGACTTGCTGCGTGATGGCTGTACCAGCCGTTTCCGTATCGTAGGAACCCGTCCGTTCGAACCACTTGCTTCGACCGCCGACCTTGATGGGTGGCGCAACTTGTTTCCAGTCCGAAATGGCAAGCGAGCCGCCCTGGGCAACCATCGTTGGCCTCATTCGCAAAATGCTTCGGATGGATTCAATAGGCAGGTTATGTTTTCCCGCCAACGGACTATCCACTTCAATCCATTGATCCGTCATGTTTGCAAATCGCCCGGATATGGATTCGCCGGAATGCAGTTCGAACACAAACAATTCCGTAGTGGAGTCCGCAGCCTGAATTTTTGATTGCGGAGCATCCAATATAGGCTGTGTCAATCGGTCGATTGCGTTCCAGGGAACGATCAAGTTGGAAGCGAAGGCGGGGCATCGCCAGATCAGCGCACCGTTGGCTTCTTGATTCGAGCCGCTCGCGATTTCTCCTCGGTAAACGTCGCCGCCGATCAAAAGGAGCGTGCCAATCGATTTGTCAATCTTCGGTGGAATGGCAGGCTGCGGGTCCGCAGCTTGTGTGTTCACCCGCTGCCACACGGCAAGATGACAAAGGATCAACACGATTGTTTTTATAAAATGCATACTGGCCAATCGATGTTCTATCGTTCGTAAATTGGTAAAAAGCGAAAATTGAGTGCAAGTGCCAAAAGGTTCATCGACGTTGCAACTGCGGGTCCGAAGTTGCCGTCAAAATGGCCGTCCGATTTCTGCTTCTTCTTGAGTTCCAGAATGAGATTTTTGTTCCATTTCTCCCAAGTCGGCAAATCCGTCTGGAAGAGGGCCTGGGCTTTGTAGTAAGCCGTATACTCGCCATAGTGATCGTTCACTTCGGTCGAATCCGACGCTTTTAGAAACGTAGAGGTTGCCTTAAATTCCTTGAGATCTTTTCGGCCGGCAATGGAGTAGACCAAAGTGGCTATGGAGACTCTCGCCGGAGAATTATCAAAACCACCCATCCCACCTGCATAGGCGACTTGTCCACTGCTGGACGTCATGCCTGTGAAGTATTTGATAGCTCGGTCAATATTCTTGTCAGGGACTTCGATCCCAGCGTTGCGAGCCGCGAGAAGTGACATCAGGATGGCACCGGCAACCGAGGTATCCGAGTCACTCGCGTCTGGCGAATATCGCCAGCCACCGTAGGTGTTTTTGTCCTGGCTCGTTACCGAAGTTCGAATCGCCAGTTCCAGCGCCTGACCGATCGATCGAGTACGTTTGCTATCCGCATCAGCTGGCCAAAAATTTCGCTCGTCAATCGCGCCATACGCTTCCGCCAACGCAAGAGTGGCGAACCCATGTTGATACATACTATCGCCAAGGTACCCGGTGTTTGGGTTCTGAGCTCGAATGATCGACTGAATCGATTTGCGAACCGATAAACTATACTTGCCGAAGTTCGGATCCTCGCCAGACGCGAGGAATGCCATGAGAGCCAATCCGGAAACACCTCCCCCAGACATCCCTCCCGTCTTGCTCCAGCCACCGCTCTCATCTTGCGTATTCTCAAGCCAAAGTAATCCGCGATCATAAATATCTCGAACATCTCGCGGAACGGTTTGACCTTGGACGGCATTGCCATCTCGGCCAATCTTCGCCTGCCCCCAAGCGTCTGTAACTTGCATAAACAAGTGAAGGAATCCAACCAAGAGTAGGAGCCCAATTGGAGCTGGACTAGTCGGCGAACGAAAACGAGCATTTTGGTAGATCATCACAGGCATATTCATGGTTGTCGCATCTGAAGCACACGAATCGCATTAAGTTGTGGGAACTCGCCAATCGGCATGTCGGCCGGTCCAAGGGGCTGTGCGAGCAACTTGCGCTGGGTGGGAGTGAATGGAATCGCGTTGTCGTCGACGGAAGCCAACATTTTCCATATGGTCGCAAAATCAAATCGGGTTGGGTTTTCCTCTTTTATCCATTCGCTCATGAGCTTGCGTTGCGCTGCCGTCAATCCGAGTTTTCGTTGCATGCGTAGTAGGATTCTGAGTTGCTGTGTTCGCGATTGGTTCGCTTCCACTTTCTGTCTGTCCTCAGCGATTTTTAACGTCTGTTCTGCGGTAAGTTGAGAGCGAAGGACCTTTCGCCAGACATCTCCATCTTGCTTTGAGTTGCCGTTTATCGTAGCTGCGATTGCATGAATTTCTTGCTGAATTTGTTGAAATTGCTGCACTGTCATTTTCGAGTCAAAATTGCTCAGAACCGTTTCGACCTTGGCATGAACATGTTGAATATCCAATTCGATGGCCTTGTTTAATTTTTCCAGTTGGTTATCGGTGAGTGAGCAAATGTCGTTGATTCGGTCTACCTCGCGTCGAATGCTCTCTCGCTTGAGTTTTTCGAAGGCTGCTTCGGATCCTCCCATGGCACCGAACATGGACTCCCGCATCGTTTGGCGGTCCATTCGCCCAAAAACGCCCTGGCCCCAAATCACCGCATCGTCATCTGCATCGTCACCATCTGCAACGTCCACATCTGCAGCGATAGGAGGTTGTCGTCGCTGTTGATTGATGGGCAGGCGCTGTATTTGGATTTCCGCTTGCGCTTGAGCGGGAAGTGGTAATTGCGGTCGATTTGCCTCTTGGGAGATTGCATAGGAGGAAGCTCCCAACGTCAGCAAGAGCACCGGAAGAAGGAAACGGCACAGCAACCCAGGTCTTTTCGTTTGCGATTCCGAACCTCTAACGCTTGGTCGCATCGTTTTGTTCCTCACTCGTCGGGGTTTTTACTTCCTTTTTGCTTTCCATCGCTAATGCGATTGCATTCGAGCTTGCAACCGATCCAAGGACGAATCGGGTGTCGAGAGCCAAACTTGGCGAATCCTGTGTGACTTGGTGGGAAGCGAGATACTGTTGTGTCTCGCGCGTGACAAGGGCGGACTGCTGTGCATCTGTGAGAATGGATGAAATCCACGTTGGCCTAATATCGGGTAGCAAGGACACGTTGTTAAAAGTCGCTTCCAGGGAACGAAACCAACGGTCTCTCCATTTCTCGTCTAGGATCGCTTCAATTTGTTCCATCTGCATCGAACTTAAGTTTAGTTTTACCACAAGCATGTCAAGCATCGCACTGATCAAAGCGTGCTTCCTATACTCCATGCGATCTGCTAACTCTTTGTCGTAGTTGGCTACTAATTCGGTGGATGTGCATGCCACGAGCCAACTCCGAACGGTTCGTTCGGCCAAACTATCGAGATCGATGGTTCCGAAAACATGCTGTTGCAAGCATTTCGAAACCGAAGCGCTGGTTTTAACGGTCCATTCCTGCTCAGCAAGATCCACAAGGGCCTGGCGCTGTTTGTCATCCAGGTCACAGACGGAATCCACTATGGATAACTCGTTTTGGATTAGCCCTCGCATCAGCATATATAACTGTCGCTTGGATTGCTCTGCGTCCACAGGAAACGCGGGTCCTACTACAGCCCATTGAACCGGGAAATCTTTTAACACCTGGATGTTTGCGGCGTTGATTTCCACACCCTTGATTGGAACGCGATCTGGAGGTTGCAATCGCGGAGGTGCATTTTGCGCAATGGCCTCGATAGCCTCGCAGCAACAAAAGGAAAAGAGGACGGCCATCGCCATTCGATTGAAAACGCACCGAGTCATTTTGGGAGTCTTGCCCCTTTAACGATCTTTGAAGTACCCAATGGATTGAAAATCAAGGGGAGAGCGAGGCTCCTGCCGAGATGTTTTACGCTTAGGTTCGGCAGGAGCCTCACCCTCCCGAGCAATGAATTGGTTAGAGAAAGCATATGGAATCATGGATCGGCAGGAGCCTCACCCTCCCGCCGGTTGTTTTAGGAGTCGAACTTACGGCAGAGATTTGCGTTCGAGTCTTTGGAAGTACTCGTCTAGACCCTGTCGGTATTCCTCTGGGAAACTGGTTCCCGACGAGCCCGTCGACTGTTGTACTCCATGGTCCTCGCGAGTTTCCTTTTCGTTGATGCCGGGTCCCAGCATGGCAATGGCGGCATCCTGAGTCTCGCCACCACCGCCGCCGCCAGGACTGGCACCGCCGCCTCCACCGCTTTTGGGATTGATACGTTTGCTTTTCAACAGTAATTCGATCGCTTCTGTCTCAGCAGCAATTGCCAGCTTGCCCGTCTCAGGTCGCTTCAAGATTTTTGCCGCATCCAACATGACCAAGTCCACTTGCTGTAGCAACTCAATCTCTTTGACAAACTCTGCTTGTGCATCCGGCAGCTCCAATATCTTGGTCCGCACGATGGCGGTTCGCTCTTCAATATCCATTTGATTTGCGGCAAGTTCGGAGGCAGATTCAAGATACTTCGCATTCTCGGAAATCGCCTTGGATTGCTCGGCAACGCGTGTGCGGTCTCTCAGATTGATTTCCGCTTCGAGAATTTGCATGATTTCGAGGATGATCGACGGGGGAAGTGAACTTTTGGATTTGCTCCCTTTGCACTCACCTTTGCAGGCTGGATCGACGAGGTCCTCTGCCCAGCGGTCCATCGTATCCGACCAGTACTCGGCCTCGGCGATGGCGAGCCCCTGCGATTCAAGGATGCGATCGGACAAAAGACGAATTCCTCCGAGGACATCTTCTGTTTTCATTTCATCGAGAACGCTTTGAAACTTTACCAGCGGACGCCGCTGATGAAATGCTTCCAAATCATCGACAATCAGACTGACGGTGTTCAGCGCGTTTTCCTCGCGACCCTGGAGTTGCTGGATCCGTTTTTGTTGAACTTGTGCGAGCCCTTGAAGACGGGCCCCAAATGCATTATCGATTTCCGTCGAGGCTGCATCTGCGATCTGGATTTGCTCGCGCGATGCTGCCTTGAGTCGCTTCACCAAAGTGCTACCCTCGAGATTCGCCATTAGTTGATTAAGTTCGTCAGCGATCTTGTCGAACTCAGCTAATAATTCTTCTTGTTTCCGAACCGCCTGTTCGATTTTATTCTCCGTCTCCGTTTCCTCTTCACCCGGTTTTTTCGGTTGTGGCTTACCCATCACCGTCGTCGTTGGTAGACGCAGTGCAGGAGGGGGGCCTTGTTTGGATTTTTGCAGAGGATCATCCGACTCAATCGGTGGTTGTTGCGAGGATTCTCGATCGGCAATCAACGGTACAGTCGGGCCCGGGGGAGTTGGGGCTGCATCTGGCTCGTCAGCCGACGGAGAGGTTTGGTTGTCTTTGTTTTGGCCAGCGATGGGCCCCGATTTTTCGCTATTGCCTGTGCTGGCTTTGGCCAGTCTCTTTTCTTCTTTGGCTTGCTTGAGCAAATCCGCAACATTGGGCATGCGATTGGCTGCAATGTCTTTTAGGATCTGTTGAACCTCGGCCCACTTTTCGAGATGCCCAACGCCGATCTCTGGGTTCCTGGCCGCTTGACGCAGCAAATCTTCTCCGCGCCCCGTCAAATTGTTTAGACGGCGTCCATTGGCTTGTTCAGCGGACACTTGCTGCTCGATTTTGCGTCGCGTGTCGTCTTGATTGAGCTCTTCCTCAGGCAGATCGCGGATTTTCTTGTTGGTTGACAGCAATTGCAGTTCGCGGTCCCGAACCTCGAGCGACTCGCGTTGCCATTTGCTCATTTGGTCCAGAATCCAATGCGCGTGTTCATCCGGAGTCAACACGTAGAGCAAATGCACGGGTGAATAGACTCGGCCGCGATCGGGGAAATAGTCTTCCACAAACATTCTAACTTCAAGCGGTTGTGGTGGAATCTTGAGCGAGGTTGCTTGGAAGGTAGCCATCGCATCGAGTGTCTCCGCACTGGCGTTGCCAGCCGCCAGCATCAATTCTCCAATCAGTGGCTTGCTCGACTGAAATCCTTCCGCGGTCTTCCATTCCATACCAACATGCTTCACACCAAAATCATCGAGGGAGCGAACCGTGAACTGGATCTGCTCGGAATCCAACAATACGCGGGATCGAGGAAGTCCATCACAGAACACCGATGGGGCTTCGTCGTCGCGTGCCGAGACGTTGATTGAAAAAGGGGATTTGGCGGAAAGTCCATCTGTGTCTGTCCACTGCAATTCGAATTTGTTGGATTCTTCGATTAGCCCTGCGGCGGGTCGAAAAGACCGGTCTGCGACCGTTACGGCTTGCTGTCCGATGGACGCAGAAGCCAAGGTGCTTGTGGCGGTTGCGTCAAAACCGATTTCCGAGCCTCGAACGACCGATAGCCCACCACCTCGAACATCTTTGTTGATGGCTTCTGGACGATTCAAGTACGCGGGAAGCTTGATGTTGGCAACAATACTTTCCAACTCCGGCCGCAGCTTCGGCACGATTTGAATGCTCGGTGAAGCGTCTCCGATGGAAAGCAAGAGTGTGCCCGAGTTGATTTGCGGTGGCAAATCAAACGCGTAGGACCGATTGTTCAATTGGCTCTCCAAGCGGGTCTGATTGCCAATTGTGGCGGACGCTATGCTCGGGGACCACTCCGAACCCTCGGTGAGCTTAACCGAGATCGGGAATGTTTCACCATGAGGGACGATGACTTTCGACGGAACGGAATCAAGAGCGGCGAATGTAAACCGCTGCACATCGGAGAGCGGAGCAGCGAATCTCGCCCACGCATTGGAGGCCGCCGCAGGGTAGAGGATCCACAGACCCATCGCGACTGCCAATCCCATCGCGGCAAGTGAACCGTATGTGCGGTGCTGAGAACTAGGTGTTGCGTCCAGTAGATTCCTCTTGGCGGAATCATTCGCTACTTGTTGGAGTGCAGCTTGGCACAATGCGGGTGATCGAGATTGTTCCGAATCGCTACGGGAAAGCTCGATTGCGCCAAGCAAGGAGTCGCCGACCGCGGGCATTCGCTTACCCAGCAGTCTTGCAACCGATTCGGCGGACCGGATCCGCATCACCCATTTTTGAAACCATAGGGGAATCGAAGCGACTCCAGCAGTCGCAAGCAATAGAACAGTGGCTCGGATCCACGCTGGCGAATCGTACAATCGATCCAGAGCAAAGACGGCAAGGAAACCAAAAAAAACGGAAAGGCATGCGATTCCAGATGCTTCTAGCATCTTGATCTTCCAGACTTTGATGCGAAAGTCGTGCAACTGCCTGACGAGCGAAACAGGAATTGCGATCTTTTGCTTGGGCTGGGTCATACTCATTCGATTGGTAACTCCAAGTTCCGAAAAATTGGAAACGGGCAGCTCTTCGTAAGCGACGAGAGCTTTACCTAGTATATGGGCCACTCCAGAGGAAACTCAACAATGCAAAGCACTTCTTCCCAAAGGAACTGCTGTTTTCCCCAAAATATTCCCCCTACTATTCGAAAACAGCGTTCGAAGTGACCGGTCGTGTCAACGCGGTCGGCGATAACTTAATTGTCTCAGCAATGACCACTTGCCAACACGATATCAGGCAGACGCAAGTGGTTGTGTGCTTTGTCACCTTTCAAATTGCCTTCGAGTTTCCAAAGGGATAAGCATTCAATGGCCAAGTTCTATGTTCAAAGTGGTTCGATTCGTGGAATTGTCGATTGCTACGATTCCGAATGTGCCGCTGTTTGGGCAGTTAATCGCGTCATGAAACAAGTTGGCAAAAAAGCAGAGGTCTCCGAAGCCATTCACGAAGAAGAAATTGCGGACATTGGAATGTTTGCTCTGGACGATGTCATTCGCATTAGCGAACGCGGATTCGATCGCAACGACGGTGAACAAATCGATACCCACATGGCGTTTATTCAATGGCACCAACTGAAAAAAGCCATCCAAGCATTGCATCAACAGATGAATGACAAGTTGGATGACGTAGTTTGAGCTAGTGAGTATCCGTAGTGACTCGGCCCTCTGGGTCGGGCTATGGTAACCCGACGCGTAACGGCTTGTTGATTTAATGGTACGACGGACTTCCTAGTCCGTCGAATTCCCCATGGACGGACTTGGAAGTCCGTCTTACCGCCTCTACCCAATGACGACTTCACTAAAGCAACAAGCCGGTAAGCGTCGGGTTACCAAAGCGTGGCACGGTTGTCAAACTGCCGCTCGAACGATCCTTACCTTCCCTGCATTGCTGGAAACATTTCCCGGGCCATCTGAATTGCGGCTGGCCCGACAAGAACCACGAAGATTCCCGGGAATATGAAAAGCACCAGCGGGAAAATGAGCTTGACGGCCGTCTTGGCTGCTTTTTCTTCGGCTAACTGCTGCCGTTTGATCCGCATCGACTCGCTTTGCACTCGTAATGCTTGTGCAACCCCTGAACCGAATTTATCGGCTTGAATCAATAGCGACGCGAGTGATCGCAAGTCCTCAACCCCCGTACGACTGCCGAGTTCTTGCAGTACGGTGGCACGACTGAGGCCCATTTGCAGATGCAAAGTGCTGAGCTGAAGTTCATCGGCAAGCGTTCGGTAGGACGATCGCATTTCCTCTGACACCTTGAGAATACCTTGATCAAGTCCGAGTCCTGCTTCGACGCTCACGACCAAGAGGTCCAGAGCATCAGGAAGTCCCAGGGTGATTTGCTTCTTTCTACTGCTTCTCCATAGATTGAGAATCAACTCCGGGAGGAAGAAGGCAATCCCACCTCCGATGACGGCTCTCAAGAAGACGGCGTTGCCAAACCCCATGGTAATCGCGGTGATTCCGCCACCCAAGACAACTCCCCCCAACGCAGCCAACACTTTGATTGTGAGAAAGACCGCAGGCGCTGAATCAAATCGAAAACCCGCTTCGGTCAATCGCATTTTCAATTTATTGCGTTCACCTTCGGTTTTTGCCACCATGTGTTTGGAAATGGCGGGTGACGCTTGCTCCAACGCTTTCGTCAGCTTTTCGACATTGGTCTGTTTGACACCAGCTTCCTTTTTCATGGAGACGTTGAGCATGTCCAATCGGTCTTCGACGGCATCTCGATCATCTTTGGTGAAAAAGTCCATTGCAAACCAAGCGAGCGAGCCTGCAGCCAAAAAAATGCTCACAATCATAATCACACTTAACGCACCAGAACTGATCGCAGCAAGAATCAACATGGTTCTTATTTCCTAACTTTGTGACTTGTCCGAGGCAGAGCGTAATACGGCTCGCGTTCAAACCTTGATATCGATAATTTTTTTGATGACGATTGCACCAATCAACTGCATCACGATGGCGCCTCCGAGCATCCGTTGCCCCATCGGGTCGGAGAAGAGTTTCATGACATACTCTTGGTTCAAAAAGAGCATCGTGGTGAACAGTCCTGGCGGCAGGGCCAGGAGAACGACACCCGACAATCGCCCTTCACCCGTGAGCGCTTGGATCTGTCCAGCGAGTCGATAGCGAGCACGAACAAGACGGGAGATCTTTTCCAAAATTTCCGCCAGGTCACCACCCGTTTGGCGCTGTAGAATCACGGCCGTTACAAAGAAGCGCAAGTCAAGATTTGGGATTCGAACCGTCATCGCCTCGAGCGATTTTTCCAGGGAAACACCCATATTCTGCTCTTCGTGGCAGCGTGCGAATTCACGGGCTAGAGGGGCCGGCATCTCGTCGGAAATCAATCGAAAGCCTGCGCCCAGCGAGTGCCCCGCACGAAGGGATCGACTGAGCATGTCAAGCGCCTCGGGGAGTTGCGCGTTGAACTTATTGATCCTCTTTTTCCGTTGCACGCTAACCCATAGGAATGGCAAGAAAAACAGTGCCACTCCGACCAGAGGTGCAACCAGATAAGGCATCGGTGCGAACAAACTAGCAGATGCACCCGTGACCGCCAACCCAACACACAACAGTCCAAATTTGCTCAAAGGAAGCTTTATGTCCGCCTGCTCCAGCGCAGCCTTCATGTTGAACGTTCGCGCCATCCAATCATCTAGGATGTTCGATTTTCCTTCCGTCGAATTGCGCAGCCTAAGCCCATTCTCTACTTTGCCCGACAAGTCATCACGTCCCCTGGCGGTCAATGTCGACAAACGATCCTCGGCGACCGACGCTTCGTCTCCTCGCACCATGGTTGCAACCAAGCCTACGACGGCAGCAACGCATAGTCCTGCCGAGGCCGCGATGATTAGTACTATCATGTTATTAAGCTCGCATCATAATCCGCTGGCGGAATGCGCTGGCTGGTAGTCGGATGCCCGCCGACTCCAACCTTGGCATAAAGGAAGGTCGGACTCCGGTTGATTCGAAATAGCCGTGTGCCTTCCCGTCTTCGCCGACCCCTTCTTGAACAAAACGATATATGTCTTGCAAGATGACCGTATCTTGCTCCATGCCTTGCACTTCCGTAATGTTCAAGACACGTCGAGGCCCACCTTGCAATCGATTGACCTGAATGATGATATCGACGGCACCCGAGATCTGCTGCCGAATCGCTTTGACAGGCAAGTCGTATCCTGCCATCATGACCAACGTTTCAAGCCGAGCGATCGCATCGCGGGGTGAGTTCGAGTGGACGGTCGTCATCGAACCATCGTGCCCAGTGTTCATCGCTTGCAACATGTCAAGCGTTTCGCCCCCCCGACACTCACCGATGATGATGCGCTCGGGTCGCATCCGCAGTGCATTACGAACTAAATCGGTCGCGGTAATGGCACCGGTTCCTTCAATGTTCGAAGGCCGTGTTTCGAGTCTTACAACGTGTTCTTGCTGCAACTGCAACTCGGCAGCATCTTCGATGGTCACGATACGTTGATCATTTTGAATGAAACTGCTCAATGTGTTGAGCAATGTCGTCTTGCCGGAGCCTGTTCCACCGCTGATGACGATATTCAACCGGGCTTTGATGCAGCCCTCAAGCAGCATGACCATTTCGGGCGTGAATGCTTTAAAGTTGAGGAGCCCTTCGAGCTTGAGCGGATTCGAACCGAATCGGCGAATGGATACGCATGCTCCATCGAGTGCCAACGGAGGAATGATCGCATTGACCCGAGAACCATCTTCCAAACGGGCATCCACCATCGGGCAGGTTTCGTCCACACGCCGCCCAACCTTGGACACGATTCGATCGATGATCTGCATCAAGTGAGCATTGTCGCGAAATTCAACGTCGGTCTTCACCAGTTGACCTCCTCGCTCAACGAAGATGTTTTTTGGACCGTTGATTAAGATATCGCTAATCGACTGATCTTTGAGCAAAAACTCCAGAGGCCCGAGCCCAAGCGTTTCGTCGAGGACCTCCTCAACAATTTTGTCGCGTTCGGATCGGTTGAGGAACGTGTTTTCACTATCGAACAGGTGCTCAACGACCGCACGGATTTCGCGTCGAAACGATTCCCCTTTGAGATCCCCGACCCGCGAAAGGTCAAGCTTGTCGACTAGCCGTTGGTGTATGCGGCGTTTGATGACTTCAAATTCTTCTTGCTTGGATTGATCGGTTGATCGCGGATTTGGACTGACTGTTTTCATGGCTTCCTGCGTCCTGAGATCGTCCCATCACTCGAATCAAAATCGTGGTTAAGGATTCGATCGAGAGCTCAGCAAACAATCGGTCAATTGATCGACGTCATTGCAGATGATCTGCGCACCACTGGCGAGCAGCTCGCTCTCGGGACGAAATCCCCACGTGACTCCAATCGCACGCAGGCCAGCTCCAATCGCAGTTTTCATGTCTGTGTTCGTATCACCCACATAAGCGATACGATCGTTAGCGACACCGATTTGATCCGCTATCCATTTGGCGCTTGCGGGGTCTGGCTTGCGCGGAAAACGTTGGGAATGGCCTAATACGTGGTCAAACTTGACATCCCCAAAGAAATGTTCGACACAAATTTTCGTGAAACTTTCGGGTTTATTCGACAGAACCGACAAATTTAGGGACTCACGACTGAGGGATTTTAGCATCGGCAAGATACCCTCGTAGGGTTTCGATCGATTATTCCAGATCGCCGAATAGGCTACATCGAAGCGTTGCATGCAGTCTGCCTTGAGCTCGGGCCGACGTTCGCACTCCGGTAGCGCCCGCTGGAAAAGCACTGCGACTCCATCGCCAACCAAGTACTTGTAGTCGGCAATCGCATACGTTGGCTTGCCTAAATCCTCGAGAACCCGGTTGGCCGCCGTAGCAATGTCCTCCAGAGAATCGAGCAATGTTCCGTCCAAATCGAAAATAACGGCATCAAAAAGCATAATTTGTGTGTTTAGGTTAGGAAGTTATAACGTTCCGTTCTTCGTCGAACGGCCAGCCGATGCAGGAAGCAACCATGGCCCTGCCAAGCTCCGAGTGAGATTTCGTTTTCTTAATCTGACTTCATGGACTTGTCGGAATACCTGATCTTATGTTAGGCTACGCAACTTGGTAGACGTGTTGAACTTTGATTTTTGTGCGTTTACGTTGATTGTTTTGTCACTGAGTGGCGGAAACAGCGTGTTTTTTGCAATTGATTAGGAGCGTGTGTTCGTGGGTGTAAAGAAAACCGGTAGAGGTCGTCGAAAGATTGGTCGGAAGAAAAGACGTATGCGAGCCCGGATTCGGCATCGCAAGAAGTAGTCGACCAGCGTCTGCCGGAATCTGCTTTTCCGGCAGGACTTTTCTAGCTGGGCTTTTCTAGCTGGGCTTTTCTGAAACGGGTCGTACGGATCCCGCTCAATCAGTCCCTCCATTCCCGAAAAATACACTATCCCGGAGTTTTCGATTGCGCGGGTCGCCGCGGCGAATTATACTCCGGGTATGTTTTTTGATGGGTATTGAGTTTGCGCTCTGAGCTTGCCCATGCTTCGTGAGTATCTCCTAGTGGAATGTTGCACTGTGAAAACCAGGGTTTTGCATTGTTTTATCGTTGTCATGTGCTTGGCAACTCACGCCGGTTTTTCCGTTGCTCAGAACGGTTTGTTGAGCGACTCGCTAGGCTCGACCGCCAGTGGGAATTCGGGTCGAAACGCGATTGCGTTAACGGTTGTGCAGCCTGATCAAAACGCCGAGGACACGGCCATTGGTCCATTTGATTTGGATTTCGTCGCGAAACATCCGGAACTCGAGTGGACTGCTCCTGATTTCCCAGAGAACAAGCCCTACTTCGCATCCCCAAGCCAAACGTTGTTGGCATTGTCCCGCAATGTCACCCTTCGTCATGAAGTTTGGGGGTTGGAGTTTTCTTTTAAGCCCGCCCGTCTCATCGAAGTCGATCTGCCACTTGCAAGCGGAGGAACTCAGAAAAAAGTCGTTTGGTATTTGCTCTACAAGGTTCGCTATACCGGCCAAGATTTGGCGCCGAAAGTGGAAAGCGAGGGCGAAATCCCAGAGTTTCCATCCAAAGTCCGTTTCGAGTCCGTCCGCTTCTTGCCGTATTTCGTACTTGTTAGCAAAGAACGAAACCTGAGCCTGGACGCTCAAATCTTGCCTGCCGCGAAGTCAGCCATCGCTGCCCGCGAGCGAGTCGGCAAGCCAATTTACGACCATATCGAGATTGGAAAACGCGACATTCCATTAAGTACCCTTGATGCCGACAATTCGTTTTGGGGAATTGCCACTTGGACCGATGTCGACCCACGTCTGGATTTTTTCGCCGTCGACGTTCGCGGTCTAACCAACGCCTATCAAATCCGAATCGACGAGTCGGGCAAGAAAAACTTCGACCGCAAGACGTTACGAATCTATTTTTGGCGACCAGGGGATGTGATCGACGTTGCGAAAGATCGCATCTATCTCGGACTACCGGCATTGGAAAACCGAACGCGAATGGACTACCTTCTCCAGCAGTTTAACCTGAAAGAACGACTTGATTATGAGTGGATTTACCGCTAAACTAAGCGACCGCGATTCGCGGTAGGTTTTAGTTTTCTGATAGTCTGACTCGGTACAGGTAGATTGCTCAATGGCACACAAGAAAGGTCAGGGGTCCACGCGAAACGGTCGCGACTCCAATGCTCAACGTCGCGGAGTCAAGAAATTTGGAGGTGAAAAAGTCATCTCTGGGAACATTCTGATTCGCCAGGTAGGCACCAAGTGGCATCCAGGCCGCAATGTTGGAATGGGCAAGGATTACACGATCTTTTCCTTGATCGAAGGCAATGTTTACTTCGACCGAGAAGGCAGACGTATTAACGTCCGACCCGCTGCTGAAGCTTTGACAGCGTAAGCACACACACTCTCTCGCTAATTCAACCAAGATTTGATCGTCTACCATGTTCGTCGACCGGGTCGAGATAGAAGCCATCGCCGGTCGAGGCGGCAATGGGTGTATGGCATTTCGTCGCGAAAAGCACGTTCCACGAGGTGGCCCGTGCGGCGGTGACGGTGGAAACGGTGGCAGCGTTATCGTACGCGCCCAGTCGGGTGTGAACTCTCTAGTCTCCTTCGCACATCAAAGACACTGGCGAGCCGAATGTGGCTCGCCCGGCCTCGGTTCCAATTGCCACGGGAAAATGGGGCAGGACCTGATTCTCCATGTTCCGCCCGGAACCGTCTTGCTCGACAAAGAGTCCGGCATGATTTTGAGGGATTTGGTCAACCCAGGTGACGAAATCGTAGCCGCCCGCGGCGGTCGAGGTGGCTGGGGAAATTTCCATTTCAAATCATCGACAAATCAGGCACCGAGAGACACCACGATGGGTGGTATGGGCGAGCAACGCCGATTGATTTTTGAGCTGAAGACGATTGCGGACGTTGGTCTTATCGGAATGCCCAACGCTGGAAAGAGCACACTTCTGAGCCGACTTTCACGAGCTCGCCCCGAGATTGCCGACTATCCATTTACGACCAAGTTTCCCAATCTGGGTTTGGTATCGGTAGACCTGGATAGAAACTTTGTGCTGGCGGATATTCCCGGTTTGATCGAAGGAGCGGCTCAAGGACTGGGGCTCGGCCATGATTTCTTGCGACACATCATGCGAGCAGGTATTCTTGTTCATCTGGTGGAGCCGATGCCGATGGATCAAACCGATCCGATCGAGAATTATCATACGATTCGGAAAGAACTTGGGGATTACAGCAGCGATCTTGCCGAACGACCGGAGATTTTGGCAATTACCAAAGCGGAGCTTCCGGATGCTAAACTGATCCATCAAATGATGTGCGAAAATCTTGGACGCAGCGATGTGTTTCTTATCAGCGCAGTGACGGGCTTAGGCCTCAATCAACTCGTGACCAAGATTGCATCTTTACTTGCCGAGCAAAATCATGCGGAGCCTGCCGCTGTCAAATAATGATTTTGGTCGACATTGGTAATAGCGGCTTACGTGCAACGCAGGTTGCAGACCAAAATCTGTTTGCAGATCAAAATCTGTTTACGGAGCAAAATGTCTACCGATTATCTTGGTCCGCTGCTTTGTCCACACACCGTAAACCGACACCAGAACAAGAGTCTGCACCGAACCAGCTCTGGTGTGAACTTCGGGATCATCGCGCATTTGACTGGCTTGTCTCGCAATTCAACACTAGCTCGAGTGAGAGTTGGCTCATTTCTTGCGTACAACGAACGGCGCTCGAAGAGTTAAATCGAAGTTTGGTTAAGCACGGATTTCGGGACATGACCAAGGTGGTCGTCCATTCGGATTTACCCATGAAACTGGACGTCGATGAGCCAGCCAAAACAGGCATCGATCGACTGTTGGCGGCTTGGGCAGCTTATGACTATACTCGCGAACAAAACCAACCCAATGGCCCGGTCATCGTGATTCAAGCGGGTACCGCTGTTACGGTCGACTTCGTCAATAGTGAAGGCGTTTTCTGCGGTGGTGCGATCATGCCTGGATTAGGGTTATCCCTGCAGTTGTTAGCCGCAGGAACAGACCAGTTGCCCTGGCTGGGCAATCACTTTGTGGCTATTTTGCCTGAGTTACCCGGCAAAAATACGGTTCAGGCGATCTCGGCGGGAGTCAACGCAGCATTGGTGGGGGGGGCATCGCATCTTGTGCAACGCTATCGGAATCAGAGTCCAAACGGACCTAATGTCAAAGTGATTGTTACAGGCGGAGATGGCAGTCTATTGCTTCCACACGTTGTCAAGCCGGCCACGTTTGTCGAGCACTTAGTGCTAAGAGGTTTATGCATGTTGGGGAGAAAGTTCTGCTGACTAAGGAATGATTGGAACACGAATCTTCGCTAATCGAACACTAATCTTCTTATTCGACTCCGAGCCATTGCGTCCCTGCGCTAACTTTTGAAATGGAACGCAGAGGTGCATAGACGCAAAGACGCAAAGGAAGAGAGTAGGAGAGAAAATGGGTCGTTCACCAATTCATTGAGCGTGGGATTGCAGTCGGCACCCCGCTTACGGGGACGGGTTACCATCGTGTGGCACGAGCGCGCTCGTGACGCCATAGACAAGACGCCTCGTCTTTACCCATATTCTACGTGTTCGTGCTCAATAATATGGTGCTCGTGCTCGTAATCGAATCGCCAGCCCCACCGATTACGAGCACGAGCACCGTCCTTCGGATTGAGCACGAGCACGAAATGCAAAGCCAGTGTATTAGAGCAACGAGCCGTTACGCGAGGGATCGCGGTTGGCCCCTCGCTCACCGGCTTGTTGATTTAATGGTACGACGGACTTCCTAGTCCGTCGAATTCCCCATTGACGGACTTGGAAGTCCGTCATACCGCCCTTAACCAATAACGACTTCACTAAATCAACAAGCCGTCACGCGTCGGGTTACGATAGACTAGGGCTGCGAGTGATAGCCAGGTTGAAAGGAACGAGACGACCACTCCAAAGACTCAAACGTAGCTTCGTGAAGTCGAGTCGATTCCAGTAAAGGACGTTTCCTCCATGCAGCGGCCGTCTCAAGACCTCGCTCATCGCCCACGATATGGGCATCTGGATTCAATGCGATAGAAGGAGAAATACCATTGCTCATCTTGAGCGAAAAATAATTTGCCAGCGATAAATCGTCATAGGTGTTGTCCATGCCTCTGAGATCGATCCACTTCGTCAGCTTCTTTCCTTCTTCCGACTGTTCCCAAAGGTTCCAATCCTGGCATTCGACAGCATTCCATTCGATCAACGATTTGCAACCTGTGAACACACATTCATTTGCAATTCGAACCGTTGGGATCGGGTACGGTAGCAAGTTGGACAGATTGCATCGCATCCAAGATCGCAAAACACAGGCTGTAACGTTTCGCATATCGATCCGTAGTGCAACGCCGGACCGGCTCGCGACTCGGCTACCACTGGATTCAATCATCGAACCCGCGATCGCCATCCATCCATTTTCCAACTCAACTTCGGTTCGTACAGGCGACTTTAATCTCAACCAATCACAGTAGCCTCGCACGAAAAAATCGTTTCCGCTTATGCGGGCCACGAGTCGCTGTGATTTACCACTTGTCATGTCGCTTACAGCATCTGGGATTAATTCCTCCACGAGAAACACGGATGGCAACGAAGTCCCCATCGACATAAATGTTGGTTCATATGTCGATTGGCTAAAGGAAGTAAGATCATCCTGTACGGTTACAGAGCTCCCCTTACATTGCAGCCACGCGCCCGCATTGATAGAGAACATTGCACGCCGTCGAGACATTGCGTTGACTCGCCACACAATATCGATATTCTGGAGCACTAGTTGATCGTGGACGCATTCGAAACACGCTGTTGAATCGATTCTTTCCGCAGGCACTTCCGAACCATCAACGATCCACTTGCACCGCTGACCGTTTTCCGCCTGGATCGTTAGATTGGATTGGAAGCGAACGGTCCCTTTTAATGTACTTAAGGATGTGGTCACTGTTGGCGACTGGATCACGATACGCTTGATCTGAGGCTGGCCCATGGCAAGCTCCAGAGCTTGGTCGATCGTTCGCACAACCAAGGGGTTCTTTTCTCTATCGAATACGGCGTTGGTACTGACCGTTATCGTATCTTCCTCGGTCAAACCCGTCGATGACGCCTTCCCGTCAGGCTTGGTTGAGAGGGTGTTTGCTGGGCTTCCGATCTCTGTGATCTGGGTTGATTTGTCTGCCGACAGGGGTGGAGTCATTCCGCCAACGTTGAGTTCTTTGGCCGACACGGCATTATCCGCATCGAGAATCACCTCGCGGGGAATGGGAAAGGCTGCGCTAATGCTGTGAAGCCACAACGCGATTCCAAATATGGCCACCATGGAAACGAGAAATGGCAGTGACGCCTCAAGCCAAGTGCGTTGAGAAGTGGCCGGCAAAATTGCCGTATTGTCTGAAGCCTTAGCCCAAGCCAGTTCTTCCAAATCGGCAAGAGTACGCAGATCTTGAATCAAGTCGTTCGGTTCTTGATAGCGATCGCCTGGTTTTTTTGCCATCATTTTTCTCAAAATCGCGATCATGGAATCGCTGATATCAGACCGGAAGTAGCGTGGGTCTTCCGGTAGTTTCGTTCCGTGCAACAGGAGTTTCTGTAAGGCTGTGCCATCCGGAAATGGCGGTTGTCCCGTGAGCAAAAAATAGAGGGTACAACCCAGCGAATAAATATCGCTTCGTACATCGGCTCCGCGAGGATCATGCGCTTGCTCGGGAGAAATGTAGTCGAATGTACCTAGAGTCACTCCGCTGGCAGTCAGATCGTTGGTCGACCTATCGAGTTCCGTCGTCCTCGCTAGTCCCATGTCAACGAGTTTGGCTTGCCCTGTTTGAGTGACCAGAATATTCGATGGCTTGATATCGCGGTGAACGACTTTGCGCTCGCTCGCATGCTGCAAGGCTTCCGCAACTTGGCGAGTCAAACAGACAGCTTCATCGATGGAGAGCAATCCTTGTTTCAATACGAGTTCACGAAGATTCGTCCCTTCGACGAACTCGAATACGATGTAGCTCCACTCATGCGTCTCGCCGACATAGTAGACGCGAGCGATATTGGGATGATCCAGTTTCGCGGCGCTTTGTGCTTCAAAGCGAAATCGTTTCATCGCTTCGGCGCCACGATCGCCAACCGGAACAACCTTGATGGCTACAACGCGATCAAGTCGCAAATCGCGTCCGCGAAATACGGCTCCCATGCCACCGGTTCCTACCAGGGACTCGATGAGAAAATGGTCCAGTTGTTGACCAATCAAGGACTCCGCTGCGTTATTCACTCCGCTCCGATCAGAACCTTTCCCAACGCTGTCCGGCCGGTTGTCACCGTGTTCAGCTTGAGAAAGGCTAATATCGATTAATTCGCCCTGCCGGATGACGGTTTTCTCGGAGTCATTTTTCTCGGAGTCATTTCGCGCGTCATTCGGCGCATCCGTGCGATGTGGCAACTTTTCGAACATGGACTCAGTGGAACCAGACATCGGTATGGATAATGATTTCGAACAGAGTGAAAAACCGAAAACCGAAAGTGGATTGTTGCGGCTAAAAATTACGTTTATCCTGGACGGTGTGTTCTCGTTCACCGATCTTTAGGCTGTCGTAAAGTACCACCCTATCTTAGATGATCGCTCCGCGTGGATCCAATCTCCTTACGAATTTAGCCCGAACACTTTACTCGTCCGTCACGCAGCCTTCACTTGCGCTCTTGACATTTTTGATGTATTTGTAGAGGGTGCCGCGTGTGGCTTTGAGTGCCGGAGCCCGCCATTTTGCTTTCCGAGCGGCCATTTCGGATTCGGAAACGTTGACGTCGAGGCGATTCGTATTCGCATCGATGGACACGATGTCGTTGTCTTGGACCAATGCCAACGGGCCGCCTTCTTGAGCCTCTGGGGTGATATGCCCTACGATGAAGCCGTGTGATCCGCCGGAAAAACGCCCGTCTGTCAACAACGCCACATCCGACCCCAGACCTGCGCCCATGATCGCGGATGTGGGCGTCAACATTTCGGGCATACCAGGACCACCCTTGGGGCCCTCGTAGCGAATGATGATGACATCACCTTTTTGGATTTGGTTCTTCTCAAGAGCCGCCAGCATGAGTTCCTCGCTGTCGAAGCAGCGCGCGGGGCCAACGAATCGAAGCCCCTCTTTGCCCGTTATCTTGGCAACAGCCCCGTCAGCGGCCAAGTTTCCGAAGAGTATTTGAATATGCCCCGTGGCTTTGATCGGGTTTGAAATCGGATGCACAACGGTTTGGCCTGGTTTGAGGCCAGGTAAATCAGCCACGTTCTCGGCTAACGTTTTCCCGGTTACGGTCATGCAATCGCCGTTCATAAACCCTTCTGCGAGCAAAAATTTGATGACAGCTGGCGTGCCCCCTACCGAATGGAGATCCTCTTGGACGAACTTGCCAGACGGCTTTAAATCTGCCAAAAATGGAACCCGATCGCTGACCTTTTGGAAGTCCTGTAGACTCAGTGCGACATCGACGCTGCGAGCCATCGCGATCAAATGCAGTACTGCATTGGTGCTGCCTCCAAGGGCGATCACAACTACCATCGCGTTTTCGAATGCCGCTCGTGTCATGATATCGCGCGGCTTTAAGTCTATTTCGAGCAAATGACGAATGGCCTTGGCTGCCCGGTGGCATTCGTCGATCTTGGCTGGGTCTTCGGCCGGTATCGATGCCGAGTAAGGCAGGGACATGCCTAAGGCTTCGATCGCCGACGCCATCGTGTTGGCCGTGTACATGCCTCCGCATGCCCCGGCGCCCGGGCACGACTTGCGAACGATGTTGGCTCGCGTTTCTTCATCGATTTGGCCCGCAATGTATTGACCATAACATTGGAAAGCCGAAACGATATCGAGCGAATGGCCATTCCATTTGCCCGCACGAATCGTACCGCCATAAACCATGAGCGACGGGCGGTTGAGACGGCCCATCGCGATCAAGCACCCCGGCATGTTCTTGTCGCAACCCGGCAACGCAATCAGCGCGTCATACCATTGAGCTCCCATGATCGTTTCCATGCTGTCGGCAATAAGATCGCGCGATTGCAAAGAGTACGACATTCCATCGGTCCCCATGCTGATGCCGTCGCTAACACCAATGGTATTGAATCGCATGCCAACCATATCTTCGGCGACGACCGCTGTCTTAACAGCCATGGCCAAATCCAACAAATGCATATTACACGTGTTGCCTTCGTACCAGACGCTGCCGATGCCGACTTGAGCTTTGTTCATGTCCTCAGGGGTCATGCCGGTACCGTAGAGCATGGCCTGCGATGCTCCTTGGCTCTTGGGTTGTGTGATTCTGGCAGAGTACTTATTGATTTGAGGCATTAGAGGAATCGATTTAGAGGTGATTTTTGGGAGGGTATAGGTCGAAGGGAATCGAGTGGGACATATGATATCCCGACTAGCACACAATTCCCAGGCGTGTCGCTCGGCTGGACTGCCGAGGCTGGACTGCCGAGGTTGTGGGGTTGTCTTGCTAGATGGACTCTCTAGAAATGGCTCGCGCGTCGCAAGCGATCCATGAGCGCGACACCTATGCCGACCTCGGGGACGCATTCGCAGCACACCATGTCCGCTTGGAGCAAATCTGCCTGTCTAAAAAAGTCGAAGATTTTTGACGCATACTCCTCCGCGTTCTTGCATACCAGGACGGTCTGGAACGCGTGCGAGTTTGTAGGAGGGGTTAGGCCAATGTAGTGTGCGTGACGGAATTTGGAGATTAACACAAAATCACTTGGCGTTAAGGATGCTAAATCTACGACCATCACGGCCGCTCGAGGTTGATAGTGTCGGTGTTTAAGCCCGGGCGAATGAACGAGTGATTCGCTACCATGTTCGGGGAGTGCGGAATAGGGTTGGATGCTTGGTACGAACGAATGCATTTCTTCGATGGACAGGCCCCCTGGGCGCAGTACACGAGGCGGTATACTCGTCATATCAACGACGGTACTTTCCAAACCCAGGGATGCGGGTGGACCGCACACAATGCCTGCAATTCGATCCTCCAAATCTTCGGCGACCGCTTGCCAAGTCGTGGCGCTCGGGCGTCCAGATCGATTGGCACTTGGGGCGGCGATCGGGACACCTGCGAGGCGAATCAGTTCCAATGCAACGGAGTGATCTGGAACGCGAACGGCAACTGTGTCCAAGCAAGCCGTCACTTGATTTGGAACATCCTTTTGTTTCGGCAGTACCAGCGTCAGGGGACCTGGCCAAAACCGTTGCATCAATTCCTGAGCAAGGGTCGGAATATCACGTGCGACTCTGGTTACTTCCTCAGAGCATGCAAGATGGACGATCAGGGGATTGTCGGCGGGGCGTCCCTTGGCGACAAAGATTTTGTCTACGGCGGCAGAATCCATCGCATTGGCGCCTAGGCCGTAAACCGTCTCGGTTGGAAAAGCGACTAGTTCGCCACTTCTGAGAAGCTGGGCCGCTTTGACTAAATCGGAGCCAGCAATGCGATGTGTCTTCAATGGCTAACGTTGGGTGTTCCGTGAGCGAAATTGGATGGAGCACGTGGAGTCTTCGGTGGGAATTTCTGAGAGAAGAAGATTCGTTCCCAAAAGTTGGCTTTTCGTAGTCGAAAATCTTCGGCTGGAAGTGTATGCGTTTTTCCACGACGTGTTTCGAGAACAACCTCGCTTTTGTGGACCTGCCTTACAATCCAATATTTGTCGACTTCGTACGAGTACATTTCGCCATGAGGGGATGGAGAAATGTTTTTAGCCCTTCGGCCGGGTGACAAACTGTGTTTTTCGCGAGTGTATACAACCCAGTCATTGGGACTGAAAGAGCCGATCATGTAAGGCAGTTCCTCATTCGCATTTGCCAACATCCAATTTCCTCCATGGTATTTCCAAGAGGGAAGAAGCAGATGAACTGGGTGATAGACCTGGAAACTCATCTGAGCCGTTCTATTCTTTATTGTAAATCGTCTGGAATCCAGGGCACCTTTGAGGATGTCTGGTGAATTCGCAAGAAAAAGCTCGATTTTTTTGATTGTTTCGACAAAGGGAGTCATGCTCGTGCCTCATTCTCGAATGATAGCGGCCCGACGCGTGACGGGCTGTTGATTTAGTGAAGTCGTTATTGGGTGAGGGCGTTACGACGGACTTCCAAGTCGGTCAATGGGGAATTCGACGGACTAGGAAGTCCGTCGTACCATTAAAGCAAGGGGCCGGTGAGCAAGGGGCGGAGTGCTTGAGCGGTTCACTTACCGAGTCGTTCTCTGCGACTCCGCGCCATTGCGTCACTGCGCTAACTTTGAAAATGGAACGCAGCGGTGCAGGGACACAGAGGCGGAGAGAAAGATCCGGCCTACCTTATCCTTGCCGAAGCGGGGTGCATGTCAGGGATTGTAGTTCCTAAGCAGCAAGTTGGGGGGATTCGGTAGGTCGTCGTACAGTCGGAGACCCGGATCTTCCCTCTAGAAACCTATGCAATCGACCGTCGTCGCTCAAGCGGGCCGCTCGGATGTGCAGAATGGCTTCCGCTCCTTTTGGGATTTTCCAAAACATTTCCGTTCCTTTGATTCGATAGTTTACTTCCTTGATCGCAGACTCCATCCAAGCACTAGTTGTAGGAGGTCCCTGCATGCGGTATCGATCGTACTTCATGCGATCAACATTGTTCTCCAAATACTGAAGCACGACCCGAAATACTGAAGCACGACTTGAAGTTGTTCGCGTGGATCATCGTCGGGAATGTCTACTTTCGGAAGTCCGATTGTACTTTGGTGCTTGCGAAGATCGGCGATTACTTCGGCGACTTTGCCTTTCCCTATTGCACTTCATCGCGATTTCTGGGCCCTCGCAAACGCTGACATGCACCCGCCAAAAAGGAAACTTCCGGCTGGTAATTTCAACATTGACCTTACAGACAACTTTTTCGATACTTCACAATAGGTAAAAAGCATTTGCATTTTTCAAGTTCGTTTCCCGAGCCCGATTGCTAGTATCCTCATCGATGTTGACTTCCACCGAAAACGAGTTGGCTAGCTATTGCATCCAGGTGGCACGTCGGGCTCGCAACGCGTCTAGGGTACTGTGCGGTTTGTCCGGCGCGATCAAAAATCGGTGGCTGCTTGAATCCGCACAGCGAATCGAGGCGTCGTGCGACCAAATCCTGGAAGCCAACAAGATTGATCTTCAAAATGCGGAGGGGTTCGGTTTGACTGCGGCCGAAGTGGACAGGCTCCGTCTCAGTACCGATCGGATCCAGCAAATCGCGGAGGGCCTTCGAGCAATCGCTTCCTTGCCGGATCCGGTTGGCGAATTGATCGAGGGGTCCACTCGACCCAATGGACTGCAAATAACGAAAGTCCGAGTCCCGCTCGGAGTCCTCTTTTTTATCTACGAGTCACGCCCCAACGTTTCAGCCGATGCAGCCGCGATCGCAGTCAAAAGCGGCAACGCCATCATTCTGCGAGGTGGCAAAGAAGCCATGCAAAGCTCGCGAGCGATCGTTGAGATCATGCAATTGGCTTGCGTTGATTTCGGCGTTCCAATCGACGCAGTTCAATTGGTTAACACCATCGATCGTGAAGCCGTCGGACATTTCCTAAAGCTCGATCAATGGATTGACCTTGTCATTCCTCGCGGCGGGGAAAGTCTCATTCGACGCGTGGTGGCAGAAGCGACGATGCCAGTCCTAAAGCATTACGACGGCAACTGCCATATCTATGTGGACGAGCACGCAGACCTGGCTATGTCCGTGCGTGTTGTCGAAAATGCGAAATGCCAACGCATGGGTGTTTGCAATGCCTTGGAATCGTTGCTCGTGCATCGCGGCGTCGCGAGGGAGTTTCTGCCGATGCTCGCAATGCAGTTAACCCCAAACAAGATTGAGCTGAGGGGAGATGAAGAGACATTGACCCATTTGCCCAGCGCGGTAGCAGCAACCGAGCAAGATTGGTCGCAAGAGTATCTTGGTCCTGTCCTAAGTATTCGAGTGGTGGGTTCCATCGATGAGGCTATTGAGCATATCAATCGCTACGGTTCGCATCATACCGATGCAATCATGACGGCGGACCTATCCGCAGCCCGTCGCTTTGTTACCTTGATCGATTCAGCCGCCGTGATCGTAAACGCTTCGACCCGGTTTAACGATGGTGGCCAATTGGGGTTAGGCGCCGAGATTGGGATTAGCACCGACAAATTTCACGCGCGCGGTCCCTGTGGCTTGCGCGAGCTGACTACTTACAAATACGTGGTCTATGGGGATGGACATGTTCGGACATAGGAATGGGAATTCGATATGGCAGACGATGTACTAAGTAGCGATGACGTTGAGAGCTTATTAAAAGCAATCGATAATGACCTCGCTCCAACTGCAACTCCAATAGCGATATCCGAAACCAAGAATCCGACCAGCAAGGTTCGCGTTTTGGCTTATGATTTCAAACGCCCTGAACGCGTTAGCAAGGAGCAGTTGCGTGCATTGCAATCTTTGCACGACGGTTTCTCGCGAAGTCTCGGGGCAACCCTTTCGGCCGTTCTACGCATCGGTGTCGAAGCGCGACTGATCAGCGTCGATCCGCTGACCTACAGCGAGTTCGTCCATAGCCTTGATACTCCAACTTGCTTCAACGTCCTCAAACCCAAGCCGTTAGAAGGGAACTGGGTGCTGGATATTAGCCCGACCCTCCTCTACCCAATCATCGATCGTATGCTGGGTGGCACCTTCGGTGCCGAATCATCGCTGAAGCGTCCACTATCCGAAATAGAATTGAGACTTGCCAGTCGAGTTACGAGAGAATTCCAGAGAGAGTTGCAAGTTGCCTGGTCCAACGTCCTCGATCTCAATATCGAGGTTGAACGAGTCGAAAGCAATCCGCACTTGGTTCAAGTTATCCCACCCAATGAAGTTGTGGTGATGGTAAGTTTCGAACTCTCGATTGGCGCTATTCGCGGCATGGCGAATTTGTGTATCCCGTTCAGCACAATCGAACGCGTTGGGAGTTTGTTGACGAGCACTAGCTGGGTTGGCGATGCGTCGGCGCGTGAAAACGCGGAGACGACAGGAAAACTGATTTCGCGACTCGATGGTTCGCTTGCGGATGTGATCGTGACGCTTGCGAGGTCAACGATCACAACAGCGGACCTTTTTGACTTGGAAGTGGGCGACATTATTTCGACGGAGAAGGACATTAGTCAACCGCTCGAAGTCGAGATCGCAGATCGAGTCAAGTTTCACGCGTCAGCCGGTTCCTTTAAGGGCCGCAAGGCAATTCAAATCGAACAAATTCTGAGCGCACCTAAAGAATGATTGGCGACGAATGATTGGCGAAATCGTAATTCCCGCCAGGTTGGCCTCGACGCGTTTGCCAGAGAAGTTGTTGCTGAGCGAAACGGGTAGGACTGTACTTGAGCATACCTACCGTGCTTGCCAAACCGCCATTCGTCCGCGAGGCATTACCGTCGCAGTGGATCACGATCGCTTGTGTGCGAACGTGAAGTCGTTCGGTGGCCGTGCTCAAATGACGGATCCGAATGCGCAAAGTGGCACCGACCGAGTTTCTGAAGTTGCTCGAAGCCGAGAGGACGTTGATATCTTCATCAATGTCCAAGGAGATGAGCCAGAGATTGCCGGGAGCTCGATCGATGCGGTGATGCAATTGCTCGAATCCGATCCCACTGCGCATGTTGCGACGCTCGCGACTCCCATTCGGAGCAAAACCGATTTGGAGGATCCGGCATGCGTCAAAGTTGTCAAAGGTCATGATGGGGCGGCTCTCTATTTCAGTCGTTCCGTCGTTCCGCACCCTCGCACCTGGGAGGATAGCTTGTTGCACAAGGAACCCGCTCCATTCCTACAACATCTGGGAATTTACGCTTATCGACGGGATTTTCTGCAGCGACTCGGCGATCTGCCGCTGAGCGAACTTGAGCAAATCGAGAAGCTGGAGCAGCTCCGATTCTTGCAGGCGGGATGTCGCATTTTGGTGGGAATCGTTGATAGATCGCCCCGAGGAATCGACACCCGTGACGACTACGAGAACTTTAAGGCCCGTTGGCGAGAAAAAACGTCCTGAAATAGCTCCCTAGAATTCCCCTACCGAGTTGTGTGAGTTGGCATTGGTGAATACCATTTCTAACCTCGGTAATCGCAATTCCTCTGTCCACTTAAGAAAACTATGTCATCAGCAACTCCAATTACCGTCGCGCACGGTGACGGTATCGGGCCGGAAATCATGGCAGCAACCCTCCAAATCCTTAAGGAGGCTGGCGCACGGCTGGACATTCAGACCATTGAAATCGGCGAAAAGCAGTACCTCAAAGGGAACTTGGCTGGTATTGAACCAGGTGCCTTTGAAAGCCTCCGCCGAACCAAGGTTTTCTTGAAAGCCCCCATCACAACGCCACAAGGTGGTGGCTACAAGTCTCTCAACGTAGCCACTCGCAAGGCTTTCGGGCTATATGCCAACATTCGTCCCTGCTTGAGCTACGATCCGTATATTCGAACCAAGCACCCGAAAATGGACGTCGTGATCGTTCGAGAAAACGAAGAAGATCTTTATACGGGGATCGAGCACCGACAAACCATCGACGTCATGCAGTGCTTAAAGCTGATCTCGCGTCCGGGTAGTGAAAAAATCGTTCGCTATGCGTTTGAATTCGCACGCGCCTACGGTCGCAAAAAGGTGACTTGCTTCACCAAAGACAACATCATGAAGATGACCGACGGTTTATTTCATAAAGTTTTCGACGAAATTAGCCCTGAATATCCAGATATTGAAAATGAACATTGGATCGTCGATATTGGGGCGGCGAAGCTTGCAGACACCCCCGAAGCATTCGACGTCGTCGTGATGCCGAATCTCTATGGAGATATCTTGTCCGACGTTGCAGCCCAGATCGCTGGTTCGGTTGGTTTAGCCGGCAGCGCGAACATCGGAGATAGTTGTGCGATGTTCGAAGCGATTCACGGATCCGCTCCGCGACGCGCTGGCCAAAACCTAGCGAATCCATCCGGACTTTTCCTCGGTGCGATACAAATGCTGGTCCACATTGGTCAAGCGGATATCGCCGAACTGGCCCACAATGCTTGGCTCAAGACGATCGAGGACGGCGTGCACACCTACGACATTTTCAAGGAAGGAATTTCTAAAGAAAAGGTTGGTACAAAAGAATTTGCGGCCGCGGTCGTTTCCCGTGTTGGTCAGAAACCGGAATTGTTGAAAGCCGTCAACTATTCCAAAGCGTTGGAAAGACCATTGACAACTCGCCCTCCATATATCCGGTCCTCTGAGAAGAAGGCCTATGTCGGCGTCGATGTTTTCATCGATTGTGTCGACAGAGCGGAAATGCTCGCAGCAAAACTGAAGCCGCTAGGGCTCGACGGCTTGGAACTTGAAATGCTTTCGAATCGGGGCATGAAAGTATGGCCAGGAGGAACCGAAGACACGTTCCTCTCGGACTCGTTCCGATGCCGTTTTCTGGTTCCATTTGACAAAGGAGCTGTCACAACGCACAAAGCGACAATGGGTTTGTTTAACCGAATCATCGAAAACGGACTCGATATCATCAAGCACGAAGGTCTTTACACGTTCGATGGCAAGGTTGGCTTTTCCCGAGAATAGTCGGGGAGTTTACACAGGCCGGAACGCGCTAGCGGGCTCTCTATTTAGTGAAGTCGTCATTGGTTAAGGGCGGTATGACGGACTTGGAAGTCTGTCGTACCATTAAATCAACAAGCCCTAGCGTCCGGTTTATGGAAACAGCGCAAGGATGCCCAAATGAGTGTAAGATAAAGGGCCAGCGCATCCCTTCCTCCACACCCTCTCTTGCGTTTGTTTTCCGTGTCATCTCGTTTCCACTACACAATGCAATGCTACGCCAGAATCACCTGCCTGCTGCTTGCGTTTTCCTATGCGCCCAGGCTCCGCGCCCAAACCATCGATTTTGTCCGAGACGTACGTCCCATTTTTCAAAAGCACTGCTACGAGTGTCACGGCGACAAGAAGCAGAAGTCTGGTCTCCGACTGGATGTGAAGCAAGCCGCGTTCCGAGGGGGCGATGGCTACGGTGAATGTTTCTTGCCGGGAAAGTCAGCCGATAGTCCACTGATTCGGTTGGTCACAAGCAAGGACCAAGAGGATCGCATGCCACCTGAAGGCGATGCATTGAACACAAAAGAGATCCAAACGCTGATTCAATGGATTGACGAAGGGGCTCTTTGGCCAGACGGAGTGGATGTCGCACTGTTGAAAAACATTCGGGATCATTGGAGCTTTAAGCCGATCGCGGCTCCAGAAGGAATCCACACGATCGATTCGTTCATCCAAAAGAAATTGGAGATAAATGGATTGGCGATGTCTCCAGAAGCGGATCGTGTCTCTTGGCTTCGTCGCGTCACGTTCGACCTTACCGGTCTGCCACCCACTCCGGAGGAAGCTCAAGCCTTTGTTGGTGACACAGAAAGCGGTGCGTTTGAGCGCGCCGTCGATGTACTTCTTCAATCACCGCGTTACGGCGAGCGCTGGGCTCAGTTTTGGCTTGATATCGTTCGCTACGCGGACACGCACGGATTCGAGGTCAACACTGAGCGCCCAAACGCTTGGCCTTATCGCGATTACGTCATCCGTGCATTCAATGAGGACAAACCTTACGACCGGTTCATTCAAGAACAAATCGCAGGTGACCACTCGGGTGAGGATGCAGCCACTGGGTTTCTTGTTACTGCTTCGGTCCTGTTGTCTGGGCAAATCGGCAAGGACGCTCCATCCATTCGACTCGCCCGCCAGGATTCCATTGATGAGATTGTCAATAACATTGGCCAGACTTTCCTCGGCCTGAGCATTGGCTGTGCTCGTTGCCACGATCACAAATTTGATCCGATCAGTGCGATGGACTATTACTCGATGCAAGCGTTCGTGTCGGGCGTAGAATATGAGGACCGTGAGTTGCGGACACCGGCGGCTGAAGCGCTCAAACAATCAGCTACACCGATGCGAGTTCGCGTTGCGGAGATCGATGAGCAACTCAACAGCTTTGTGTCCGTCGCACGGCCAAATACGAAATCGACTGCCACCAGCGCAGGCAAGAACATTGAAACCTTTCCCTCGATCGAAGCAAAATGGATCCGATTCTCGATCCATGATTCAAGCGTCCATCCGTCGCTCGGCCTGATCGAGCCTTGTATCGACGAGTTTGAGATCTTTACCGACGAACCGCAACCGCGAAACATTGCCTTGGCCGTTCATGGCACCAAGGTCACGGTCTCTGGCAGCAACATCTCGACCAACCACAAGCCGGAGCATCTCAACGACGGAATTTATGGCAACGCGAGTAGCTGGATGTCTGATGCAAAGGGGAGCGGGTGGTTGATGTTGGAATTGCCGGCAGCCACTCGTATCGGTAGGGTCGTTTGGAGCAGGGATCGCAAGGAACAGTTCGACGACCGCTTGGCAACCGTCTTCACACTGGAGGCAGGGACAGCCGAGCAGAATTTGACCGTTCTCTCGCAGGTATTGCCGCGACGTCCGTCCGTAAGTCCTCGCAAGAACACGGATCGGTTTTTAGCGGTGACTGCGAAACGCCTGCGATTTACAATTCAAGCAACAAACGGGCTCGAACCCTGTCTGGATGAACTCGAAGTCTACAATGCACAGGGACAAAACGTTGCCCTCTCGAGTTTCGGCACTCGCGTCAAAACCTCTGGCGACACGAATGTCGCGGATCGACACGAGCCACGTTTTGTCCATGATGGCTTGGTTGGCAACTCCCAAAGCTGGCTTTCCAATGAGACGGGCAAAGGCTGGGTGGAACTTGAATTCCCGTCAGAACAAGAGGTTTCTCGCGTCGTCTGGAGTCGAGATCGGGAAGGAAAGTTCGAAGATCGCCTCGCGACGGAATACAAAATCGATATCGCAACGGGCACAGAGGCAAACTGGCAATTGGTGGCGGATTCCACGGATCGTTTTCCCTGGATCGCTGGTACGGATCGCGGCCGAAACTTTACCACCGTAGGTCTCTCACGGGAAGAAGCCGCGACAGCCACGCGGTTACTGGACGAGAAAAGGGATTTGGAGGCAAAGATCAAAACCGCAGAGAATGGACAAAAAGTCTTTGCCGGTACGTTTCGCAAACCGGACAAAATCCATTTGCTCAGCCGTGGCGACCCGGAGCAACCACGAGAAGAGGTTATTCCTGCAGTGCTCAGAGCATTGGGTGACGTTGCGCTCAACAAGGATTCCGCTGAGCAGGAACGCCGCCTTGTTCTTGCAAATTGGATAGCAAGTCCAGAGAATCCGTTGACGGCACGAGTGATGGTGAATCGGATCTGGCAGGGGCATTTTGGAGTTGGAATCGTGCCAACGCCGAGCGACTTTGGCAATAATGGAATGCAGCCTTCACATCCGGAACTGCTGGATTGGTTGTCCTCTGAGTTCATACGAACCGGATGGTCGATGAAAGCCATGCATCGTCTCATCGTATTGTCACGAACGTACCGGCAGAGTTCGGCAGTGAATCCGCTCGGGGCTGAAAAAGACGCCGATGTCCGTTTGCTATGGCGATATCCATCGCGTCGGATCGACGCGGAAACTATTCGCGACTCGATGCTGGCCATCAGCGGGCAACTCAACCTCAAAATGTTTGGACGAGGCTACGATTTATTTGACAAACGGGGTGGGCTGAGTGGCTACAAGCCCATAGAGTCTTTTCGCGGCGAGGGACTTCGCCGCATGATCTACGCTCACAAGGTTCGCCGCGAGACCGAAGCGATCTTCGGGGCTTTTGATTGCCCTGATGCGGGGCAAAGCACCGCGATTCGTCGGGAATCCACGACACCCATCCAAGCACTCAATTTGTTTAACAGCGTCTTTACACTTGAGCAATCCCAAGCCCTCGCGAAACGCTTGAAGCGTGAAGCTGGCGACGATCTCGAGAATCAAATCCAGCATGCCTATCGTTTGGCGCTGAGTCGCGAGCCAAGCATCGACGAGCTTCAAGAAGCGGAGTCCGTGGTTCGCGAGTTCGGACTGGAGACCTTTGGCCGAGCTCTTTTCAACTGCAATGAGGCCTTGTTTCTGCCATGAGTTCAAAATCGGGAAAAGGCTCACTCCTCGGCGGCGGCATGCTCAATCGCCAGCAGTTTCTCTCGAACAGCGCGACTGCGATCGGCTCGATTGCGTTAGCCAATATGCTGCGAGCAGACGGACTACTTGTGGATTCGAGCGACCAACCTAAGATTGATCCCGCCCAACCCTATGCTGCCAGGCAGCCACATTTCCCTGGCAAAGCGAAAAACGTGGTGGTCATTTTTTGCGCCGGGGCTGTCAGTCAGTTAGAAACATGGGATTACAAACCGGAACTGATCAAATGGGATGACAAGCCCCTGCCGGGTGGACCATCCGTTACTTTTCAAGGTCCCGCAGGCAACTTGGCTCGACCGCAATACAATTTCCATCAGCGCGGCCAGACCGGTAAATGGGTGAGTGACTTGATCCCGCATCTGGCGGAACTTACCGACGACATCGCCTTTGTTCATTCGCTCACCAGTACCTCGAACACACATGGGCCAGCCGAGAATTTTCTGTCGACGGGCTTTGTTCTTGATGGTTTCCCAAGTCTTGGCTCTTGGGTAACGTATGCACTGGGGAGCGAGAATCAGAACTTGCCTTCTTACGTTGCGATTCCCGACCCGCGGGGGGTTCCTCAGAACGGGTCCAACAATTGGGGGCCCGGTTTTTTGCCCGCCGCTTTTCAAGGGACCACGCTGAGTTCCAAGGAACCTGTGCGTCACCTCATCGCGCCCGGCATCGCATCGCCCGCCGATGTTGCATCGCGTTCATTGCTTCAAAAGATGAATGCTCGGCATCTCGAACAACATCCAGGAGATGGCAAGCTGGCCGCCCGAATCGCAAGCTATGAACTCGCCGCTCGGATGCAACTCAGCGTGCCCGAGATCAGCGATCTTAGCACTGAATCCGACCATATTCTGAAAATGTACGGCGCGGACGATACACAAAACGCAAACAAGGCCGCGTTCGCCAAAAACTGCATCCTTGCTCGTCGCCTCATCGAACGAGGTGTGCGGTTTGTGCAACTATTCAATGGCGCCTATGCGAGTGGGGGCGTGCTCAATTGGGATGGACATAACGCGATCCAAGAGCAATACGACATCCATGCACAAATCCTCGATCAACCCGCAGCCGCTTTGATCCAGGATCTAAAGCAACGGGGCTTGTTGCAGGACACCCTTGTGGTTTGGTGTACCGAGTTCGGACGCATGCCTTTTTTTCAGAAAGGATCGAAAGGCCGCGATCACAATCCAGACGGTTTCACCTGCTGGATGACTGGCGCGGGAGTGAAGCCCGGCGTGAGTCATGGTGCAACCGATGATTTAGGCCAAAGAGCGGTTCAAGATATCCATCCCCTTTACCATTTCAACGCAACCATCCTCCATCTCCTTGGCCTTGATTTCGAAAGACTGAGTTTCGAACATAACGGTATTCAACGTAGACTGACCAACGTCGAAGGGAAGATCATTCCAGAGATTTTAGCTTAGGGATTCTGGGGTAAACGTTACGCAAAATATCTCTCATTTTTTAGTGGAACAGCGCAAGCTGTCCGGTTAGGGTTCGCAGATGATTTGGGAGTTCACCGGGAGGCTCGCGCCACTCCGCTAAAAGACTTACGAACGAGCTCTCCCTATCCGAGCTTAAATGGTTGCGAGCACGCGAGAGAAATGGTAACCTCGATTCCACATCAAGAAGCAGTTTCACGACTCCGATTCGACCGTTATCCTTCCAACTCAGATTTTGCGAGGCAAAAAGATGACCTCAGTTGGTTATGTTCGCGTTGTTAATATCGCATTTCTAAACGAACTCAAAGAATGCAATACTGCACTTTGGGACGACGTTAACTTGCTGGGGTCGTACGCTCAAGAGCCCTTTTGTGGCGATTGGATTGAGCAAAATGGCGGTTCCGTGTTGAGGCGTCTTCGTGACGAACTGTCCGGACAGTTTCGTTTAGAAGAGACGTATGGCTACGTCCCGGTTTCGGGCCCCAACCAAGATCGCAATGTGTCCAAAGCACTCGATCAGCACTTGAGCATCGTCCTACAGTGCGTCGCCCTGAGTGAACACTTCGATGATCTCGAATACTCCGGTAAACTATCGTGTCAAACGCTAGATATTTGGAAACAGATAAAATGTCTGTTTGAGTCCATAATGGAGCACGAGGCCTTAGAACGGAGATTGATCGCCGCCGCTTGGGCCCCTGTCTTGCCAGAAACCCCAATCGTTTCCTAAACTAAGCGCACTTGCAACATCGAATTGAAAAATCCATCGGGAGGGCGAGGCTCCTGCCGAGCTTACCACGCAATGGTTCGGCAGGAGCCTCACCCTCCCGAGCTTACGACGCAATGGTTCCAATCAATTGGAACCGAGCTTTGAGTTGATAATCATGACCAATGCCTTTGCTCGATCTTGTTCAACGGCTTGGAATAGTTTCTCGGATTCATCCCGTTCGCCTTGAGTCGGAAAACGCGAATCACTGACGAGATAGGCATGCTCGAGAAGCATGGGCCAAGACATTTGGCTAGCGGCCAATCGATTAGCGACGTCGGAAACTTTTCGATACGGTTTCGACAATGAGACCAAGAACCGGACTTGGGCTTCGCTGTAATTTGGCTTACTGGTCTGTGACAGGCTGCTCTGCGAAGTCGGGCTTATCGCCCCCTGTGCTAACGCTTGATTGTTCAATTCGTAAGAGCGATTCGCTTTGACCCAATTTGCAATCTCATTGATGGAATTCCATTTGGATTCACGTATCGACGATTCGGACGAAAATAAACTTGCGAAAAGCCTTGTCTGTTTTTGCGCTTCGGCAATCTGTTCCGAGGTTGCTTTTAGATACCAAGGCGAATCCATTTTTTGTCCATCAAGACGAAATGCGCTCGACAAAACCATCCATCGTAGGAGTGCTCCCAAGTCTCTCTCGCCGGTTTGCATTTGACTAGCCAGGAAGTATCGCAAATCCGCACGGTCGTTGTTGCCTTCCTCTTCCGTTAAACCAAAAACGGGAACCAAAGGTTGCTTGAAAACCTCATTCCAGACCAACTCCACCATAGCTCGTCTTGGTTCTACCGATGATCGGAACCAATCCGCCAGCGTACTTCTCGCCGTAGTTCCATTGATTTGGATCGGGGGGCCAGCTACAGACAGCTTCAAGCGTCCTTCCGCATCTTCAAAAAAATACTCGGAAGACTTCACGACTTTCAAAGGTCGTACGCCCGCAACTCGGCGGTCGAGAGATATGCCAGACAGACTTGCAGGGACTTTCCAAAAGGAATCCTGACCACGAATCGATTGCGTGGCGGCCAGATAGTCATCAAAGTCGCCCTTGCGAGATTCGCCATCATGACATTGCGAACAAACCATCGACGCGCTTCCAGCGATTCGCATCGTTTGCCGCGCCGCTGCCACTAATCCAACGTTCTTTTGCTCAAGCGGCTTCTTGGAGAGATGCTCAGACGATTCGCGGTGGTCAACCTCGGAACGCTCTAGAATATCCGCAAGCCAAAAGGCCGCGGGATCGGTTCGGAGCAATGGACTCTCCGACGTAGCAGCTGAGTTTGGGCCGGAAATCATCTCGCGCTCGATGTCTCCGACAAAGACTTTATTCGACAGCGAGTCTGCAATCCATTTCACAAAGGAAAGCTGAGGTCCGGGCTGAGAACGGATACCTTCGACTCCCTTTCCAAGATAGTGCCCTGCTACTATTTCGGACCATCGCTTTGAAAACTCCTGACTCGCTAGAAGCTTATCCACGTACTCAACGTTGCGACTGCCATTTTTGTTACTGCGAAATGCTTCTTTCTCGGCAGCCGTTGGGAGTCGTCCGACAATAGCCAGCGAGGATCGTTCCAACCAAAGTTCGGTCTTAATACTCGGTTGCGGCGTCACGCCAACTCGTTCCCAAAGGAGTTTTAATTGATCATCAATGATACCGATTATATCGTTGTCTGACATTTGTTTCGTGGGCGAACTAGGTCCATGATTGTTTGCAACAACCATGGGCGAGTTCGGAGGTTTAATTGCGTTATCAACGCGATTGTCGGGGACGATAGCAAGCTGCCTTTCGTTTGAAAAGGGTTTTTCGATGGAATCTGGAGCAGCCGTTATCACCGCCACGGAATCGGGCTGGCTGGCAACTTGTGGCGGAACGGTTTGGTCCACTCGTTGCGATTGATCCAATCGCGAGTCAGCAATGTCATTGATCCGAGGTTCAATGGTCGGCTTGGTTTCAAATCCCGGTGGAATCAACAGCACAGCCAGTACACATGCCGCGAGTACCGCAACGAGCATTGTGCCCCGCTGGATCCAAACACTCAGTTTCTTCTCCGCGAGCTGACTTCTACCTTTTGCATTCTCAGCTGCGAGAGGAACCGTCCATCCGTAGCCTCTGGCAATCTCGCTTTCGGCAAATGCCACCGCTTGGTCATACTCAGCAAGCGAGAACAAACCTCCTGACAAATCTTGCATTGATGCGGACTTGCTGGTCGTTGCGGAAGCAGACTCGCACGCAGTGACTCGATTGAATTGCGAGACAATTCTGTTGGTTAACTCTGGCGGACTTTGTTCGCAAACGACATCATTGAGCAAGTTAGACAAAAGGATTTCTGCGGGTTCAAAAGTCGGTTGTTCTTTCGAACTGTCTCTATCTCGATCAATCACGATTCAGTTTTCCGTCTAAACACTGTTTAAGTTGCATTTTGGCTCGTTGCATCAGGTTTTTGGCACCGTGCTCCGTAATGCCGAGTTCTTTTGCGATCAATTCTCGCGTCGCGTTCTCTCCGAAACGCATCTTCAAAGACAACTGCGCTCGAGTCGTCAAACGACGAAAGCAATCCTCAAGCGCCTCTGTCAGTTCCGCCCCATCTCCATCCGTGCCAGCCCAGCGCATCCACTGCAAGTCTAGCTGGTCCATTTCGCTCGTGATCACGACTTTTTTTTGTCGTCGTCTAAACGTAACGAGCAAGTGATATGCAACGCGTCTCAAATAGCTGGAGGTGGCGGCTGGACTGACTTGAACAAATGGCTTCCGCAAAACTGCGACGAATGTTTCTTGCGTTAAATCGTCTGCGAGGGCGTGATCGCAGCCAATAGAACGCAAGTACCTCCATACACCGGCCTGATGATTCGTAATCAATACGGAAGCATCCCAGCTCATATCAGGCGTGGGCGATGAAACAGGGTGTGCGGTCAACTCGTTACCCGAAAAGATCTTTGATAATCTTGCCACTATTGGCTATTTTCATTGGACGACCATTTCGGCTGGTAAACGTAGTTTCCAGAGAAATTCCTAACCCATGGCAAACCGATGCCATCAAATCCTCAGAGGAATACGGCTCCGTAACAACCTGCATTCCATCCTCGTCGGTAGCTCCAATCGCTTTGCCCCCTTTGATTCCTGCTCCCCCTACAACGACACTCCAAGCTCTCGCCCAGTGGTCGCGTCCCCCTTCTGCATTGATACGTGGTGTTCTTGCAAATTCACCCATCCAAACAATCGCAGTATCCTCCAACAATCCACGATCACTAAGGTCTGCCACCAATGCGCTCATGGCTTTATCAAGGGTCGGCAATCGGTCATTCTGCAACGTTGGGAAAATTCCAGTGTGGTTGTCCCAGCCTCCCAAATCGACTTCCACGAACGGTACGCCCGCTTCGACGAGTCGGCGAGCCAGTAAGCACCCTTGTCCGAACCCATTTTTACCATATTTCTCTTTTTCGGCGTCAGGCTCTTTCTCAACATTAAAGGCCTCCATTTGAGCGCTGGTTAGCAGATCAAAGGTCTTACCGAGCACCTTGCGGTGGTCTTCCAGAACCGTTCCTCGCTTTTGAGCGATAAACGAATTTTCAATCGTTTCCAGAGCAAATCGTCTTTGGGCGAGTCGATCCCCTTCTAACTTAGCCTCCATATTGCGGATACGCCCGGTACTCGACACATTGAAGGGTGCCCAGGCCATTCCCAAGAAGCCAGGTCCTTCGCTTGCACCTCCAACCGACACAAAGGGCGGAATATCAAGACCGGAGCGTTGGGCCATGAGTTCGTGCGACAAGACGGCACCGTAGCTTGGGTAATCCACATTGGCATCCGGAACATAGCCCGTATGCATGTAATATCGACCCCGATTGTGGTCCGCTTCGCGTGTGCTCATCGACCGAACGATGCTCATGTGATGCATCTGCTTGGCCATCAGAGGCATATGCTCACAGATTTGCATGTCACCCGATGTCGAAATGGCCTTAAACGGACCGCCGTTATCGGTTCCCGGCTTCAAGTCCCAAATGTCCATACTGGACGGGCCACCACCCATCCAAAGCATGACGCAAGACTTATGGTTTTTCTTAAGAGTATCCGCGTGCACTCGCAGCGAATGCCCCAGCGACATTGAGGATCCTAGCAGTGCACCCGCACCAGCCATGTGACTCATGAAATGCCGACGATTCATGCCGGACGGTGGAGCAAATCGAGACCACATACTTATATTCCTTATGACTTTTTCGAACGACTTGTTGATTGAACTTTTTGCGAATACTTAACCATCCGCACTAGCTAGTGATTAAAAATGAATTCATTGCTATTCAAAATTGCCCACCACATATCCTGAAGCATCCCGCCTACCTCATTTTTCCTTTTCACCAATATCTGCTGGGCCACGCTGACTTCTTCTGGTCTCGGCCGCCTGCCTAAACCAGCAATGAACAAATGCTGGATTTTGTCAGTGGGAGTTGTTTTGGCCTGAGCTAGACCATGCAACCAACTTCCTGTTTCGAGCGAAATGGCTTCCTTTATCAAGTCTCCGTTGAAAAGCATCAGACTTTGTGGGATTGAACCATTGAACGTGGTTGTCTCATCTCCTTCATCGGTACCGAAGGCGATGACGAACTGCTTCGTCCATTCTTCGCGTCGCCGCTGTTGCTCCTCCAGGCTTCCTTTGCGGTTGGCTTGTGTGGCTACCGAAAGCGACTGATAAAGTTGCTCTGCCCCCATTTGACGCGTGTAGAAGTGCGAAAACTTAGGTGGATCCCCGAGAGAAGGTTCATCGGACGCGTTGTCTTTGGTAATTTTCGAGGTGACCTGATAAGGTTGAGACATCGTGATCCAAACAATTAGTTGCTTGAGGTCGTAACTTGTGTCTCGGAAGTCCCTCGCGAGCTCGTCGAACAACTGCGGCTGGGTAGTGGGGTTATGCGGCCCAAGATCGTCAATTGGCTTGGTGAATCCATAACCCAAGAAATGAGCCCACATTCGATTCACAATGGCTTTGTCCAAGAATGGACTCTCCATCATGAGCTTGCCCAGTTCGTCGCGACGATTGACCTGACTCACATAACCGCTTTTGTCAATCTCCTTACCATCTAGAAATACCGGGTAAGCGACTTTGGTCAGCCCATTTCTGAGCGAGTAGTAGATCTCAGCTTTTTCTGCGTTTGCGCCTTTGCCTGCAAAGTCTTCGTTGATCAGTTCGATGTGATCCACCTCGCGATTGACCGAGCCCGGCACATACCTTCTAAGAGCACGGGTCTGTCGAAAGAACGCGTTAAACTCCCAGAATTTTTGCTGCTTCCATTGATTGAACGGATGGTTATGACATTGTGTGCACTGCACTTGAAGTCCCAAAAAGATCCGCGACACAGCCGCTGTCGCTTGAGTGCCCTCTTCTTCATTAACTTTCATCGCCAAAAAATTGGTGGCACCATTGAAACCATCAGCACCCGGTTTCGTCGCACCGCAGGCAGTCACCAGCTCCAAAACCATTTCATTATAAGGCTTGTTGCGGGCGAAGCAGTCACGCAAATACTTTTGCATCCCCTCCCGATTGGTCAAACTGCGGTTTTCCATCCCACCGTTTCGCCCTATCAAAACATTCGTCCAAACGGTCGACCAATTATTGGCATATTCCTCGGTATAACGATCCTCATTGATCAACCGATTCACGAGCGAAAAACGCTTGTCAGGCCCCTTGTCCTTCGCGAACTCAGAGAACTCCTCAAAACTGGGGATTCTACCGATCACGTCCAGAAACACTCTCCTGCACCACTTTAGATCTTCCTCGACAGGTGATGGCTTGATACCAAACTCGGACCAGTTGGCAGACATCGACAGGTCGATTTTCTCAACTTGTTTTGGAAGTGTTACTCCCTTGGAGTCCCTTCGGACGGATGTCTTGACCGCAGGTTCGTCCGCGGCGACAAAACCAACACAAAGGATCAGCCAGAGCCCATAAGCGGCGCCCAACATGGACCTCGAAACATCCGCTCGTTGCCAAGCGTTGTTTGAAACTCCAGCGAAAAATGTGAACGTGAATTTTTGAGAAATTCCTGCCATGTCCGTTTGCTCGGTTGGTGAAGATTTTCGAGAATGCCCAGCTGTCTATTATTCGGAGCGAGAAACACTCACTGAATGTACTCAATTCCGGCTGGAACGAATAGCAAATTGGAGCTATTCCTTGAAGCCAAACCGGCCGGAAACCAATTCTACCCTTGTTTTTTGCAAGGTTTTGACAATGCTAGAGACACTATGACAGAACAAGAATTTCTCACTCACCATCAACTTACTCGCAACCCTTTCGCCGACGAGGACGCTCAAACGGATTCTGTTTTTCGGGAATTCTGCATTTCGGGCACTTTTCACCCCTCTTGGAGCAAAGTCGTTGGCGACTCCAAACAACCCGCGACAGCCGTGGTTTTTGGATCGAAAGGGTCTGGAAAAACAGCGATGCGACTCCAGTTGATGCGTCACATCACGGCCCACAACGAGCAGTTCCCCGAGCAGCGTGTATTCCTCGTCGAGTTTGATGATTTCAATAGTTACCTTGGTGCTCTCCAAGAACATCTCCCGCTCCGACAGCAGTCCTCACCGGACAAAGTGCTTCACTCGCTTCGACTTTGGGATCATATGGACGCGATCCTCAGCCAAGGTGTGACGCAACTCGTGGACCGAATCTTGCAAACCAATGCGAGCAACAACATTCCTGCCATGAGTGTGCGCCAGGACGCAATCGACCGTCTAGATCGAGGCCAGCGTCGCGATCTACTCCTGCTCACTGCTACCTTTGACCACTCGAAAACGGGAACACTGTACACTCGCTTTTCTGCCCTTAAAAAACGCCTTCGATTCATTACACTCAACCCATGGATGCCTGTGGTAATCGGTGTCGAATCAAGCGCTCTGGCCATTTGGCTTTCCTACTTTCTTTACCAGTCGGATTCCGAATGGCTCAAATACTTGGTCTGGCTACTGCCTGCCGCATTGGCCTTGGCATGGGGCATGTTCGGTTACCGATGGTTTCGGCACCATTTGCTCGCGATTCGCGTCTGTAAAAACCTTCGTGTTCTTCAACGCGATCCAGGCCAACTCAGGCAATTACTGATGCAGTTCTCGGATGTAGAGCTGGATGAACAACCGCTACCGCAATCGCAACGCAGCGACGATCGCTTCGCTCTCTTGGAGAAACTGCAACTACTCCTGCGTTCCCTTGGATTCCCTGGCATGATCGTGATTGTGGATCGAGTGGATGAACCTGAATTGGTGAACGGTCAAGCGGAACGCATGAAGCAACTGGTATGGCCTTTGCTCGACAACAAACTTCTCAAGCACGAGAACTTCGGTATCAAGCTATTGTTGCCGAGCGAGCTGCATTACTTCATCGACCGCGAAACCCGAGAATTCCACGAGCGGGCGCGGCTTGACAAACAAAACGTCGTCGCATCCTTCGATTGGACCGGCGAAGCGCTTTATGACTTGATTGCGTCTCGAATGAGGGCGTGCGCCAGTCCAGACGCACGCCCGAGTCCCCGAGATTTTTTCAATGCAGATCTAACCGAAACCCGATTTATCGCTGCCTTGCAATCCCTCACCACACCACGCAATGTATTTCGATTTTTGTATCGCCTGATCACCGAGCATTGCAAACGTTTTCGATCGGAAACACCACAATTCAAAATAGCGTCCGATCTTTTTGAATCAACTCTCGCCGTCGTACAAGCGGAAGATCGCAGGCAATAAAATGAATCATTGCAATTGGGATCGTTCGCCTTGCAAGCTGGAAGCTTACGCCACGCTCTTTTCTCGCAAGCTGGAAGCTTACGCCACTTTTCGAACGGTGGTGTTCGCTTGGTTGGTACTGTTGACAACCGGGGCAATACTTGCCGACCAACCTTTGCCAACGTCCACACTCCAACAGCAAACGGGCTCGGTGTCGTTGGACTTGCAGTCGAGGATCCAAGCCACACTCGAAAACAATCTCAAGAATCGATCGCTCGATAAAGACCGCAATGGCGCTTGGCAAGTGATTCATGGTTCCGTCGCCTACGGCCCGTCCTTGCCACTCACAGTCGAAGGCAAAGAAGTTCTTGCAATCGATTATTTGTTGAATGGCGGCGAGATTCAAGGCTGGGAACTTTCCCTCGGCCCCGTTTTACCCACAACCAAGAAACCCGGAATTATCGCACGAGTCGATGCCGGTAGCTTCATTGGGCAAGGGCACCCGGACCAATGGTTGGGCTACTTTTCGCAAATCCCTCTGTCGCTTGATCGCACGGTTGTTGTCAACGGTCAGTCGATGCAATTGATGGACTGGGCTAGACAATCTCAGTGGGATATCCCAAACAATTCCTTTCGCGAATACTCATGGACCTTGATTGCGTTGACCAACTTTTTCCCTCAGGATCTGAACTGGCAAGCCAGTGATGGAAACACATGGACGCTCGAACCCTTGGTCCGATTCGAAGCGGAGCAAGACCTAGCCGATAGCCCTTGCGGTGGTATGCATCGACTGATGGGACTTGCTCATGCGGTTCGCTACCGACAACGCCTCAAAGGGAGCATGGATCAAGGGTGGTTGATGGCGAAAACAGCCGTCGATTCGGCGATCGCGTCCGCTCGAAAGTTTCAGAACTCCGATGGCTCCTTCTCAACCAATTACACGACGCGATCTGGAAACTCGGTCGACCTGAGCGCCGCTATCAGCGCTACCGGTCATACGTTGGAGTTTTTGGCATATGCCCTCGACGAAAAGGACCTCACGCAACCTTGGATGGAAAAAGCGGTTTCGAGGCTTTGTTCGATGCTCCAAGCGGCCGGACAGATTGATCTAGAGTGTGGTGGAACCTATCATGCACTCGCAGGTCTCAAACTCTATCATCGACGACGATTCGAGTGATTGCAAATTCCCTCCTCACAACCGATTTCGAAAAATTGAAATGCAAACAAAAAGACTCGGTAATTCCGACATGCACATTACCCCGATTGGAATCGGCGCTTGGGCGATGGGCGGTTCTGGATGGGCATTTTCGTGGAGCCATCAAGAAGACAAGGATTCGATCGACGCAATTCATGCAGCTTTGGACGCGGGCATAAACTGGATTGATACCGCTGCGGTTTATGGTCTCGGACATTCCGAAGAAGTCGTGGCCAAAGCCTTGTCGTCGTATCCCGGCAAGAAACCGTATGTCTTCACCAAGTGCGAACGAGCATGGGATACAAGCCGTCAGATTGTCAAATCCCTAAAGCCAGCCTCCATACGAGGCGAATGCGAAGCTAGCTTGAAACGCCTCAATGTGGACGTAATCGATCTCTATCAGATTCATTGGCCAGAACCGGATGAGGATATCGAACTCGGTTGGTCGACGCTCGTCGATTTGCAGCGGGAAGGGAAGCTTCGATGGATCGGTGTTTCGAATTTTAACGTCTCTCAAATGGAACGCTTGCAGGCAATTGCACCGATCACTTCCCTACAACCACCCTACTCATTGATTCGTCCAGAAGCAGAGTTGGAAATCTTGCCCTATGCGATCGAGAACAACATTGGCGTTATCGTCTATTCTCCGATGGGTTCTGGCATGCTTAGCGGTTCGATGACCCGAGAACGAATCGCAAGTCTTCCGCCAGACGACTGGCGTAATCGAAATGCACACTTCCAAGAGCCGCTGTTGTCGAAGAATTTAGTAGTGGCTCAACGCCTGCAAAAAATGGGCCATCAACTTGGCAAGAAAGCGGGTGAGCTTGCGATCGCCTACGTTTTGCGCAATCCAGCGGTAACAGCGGCCATCGTCGGATTTCGAAACGCTGCTCAAGTCCGAGAACTCGCCGGGGCGATGGACTATCGTTTGCCCGACGACCTCCTGTCGGAACTTAGCACATCGGGTTGAGTCTTCGAGTGAAACAAACTGGTAGCCGAAGGGCGCTAGCCCCGGTTCTCGACGAATGTCGAGCAATTGGAAAACCGGGGCTATCGCCCAACGGCTAATTGGGTTGAAAAACAGTTGCAAATGTGATTAGCGACGTGTGTCAGGCTAACCCCGTAAATTCGCGAAGGACAGAACATTGTCGTCGTTTGCTCCGCTCGCCGTTATGCTTGCGAGATGAGTCACGCTCGTGAGATGACGGCAAGATCTGCGGCCCATGCCTCAATGAGCGATGCGGGACTGACCATTCGGTCCAAGTGTTCGCGGGCCTCCATGCATCGACGTATTGCCGCTACAAACGAGCTACTTTCCAAAGTCCGCAAATGGCCATACTGTTCCACTGCAATCGGTCGACTCGCTTCCTTGTCGCTGTCCGTCAATATCGTGCGCATCCCGACTCGATAGAAGTTGAGCGCGAAGTCCAAAATAACTTTGAGTCTTTCGCGACGTGGCTGTGACTCGGTTCCGACCGATTCCATGTTTCCTTGGACAGCCTTGGCGAGTTTGGTGAAATCGAGTGGTCTCTGGGTCAAATGGCGAAATAGCTCAAGCCGAAATTCTCGCAGTTCTACGTTGGTCCAGTTCGCGACCGCAGACATCGACCCGGCTGCTTGCGTAGCTACTGTTAATGCGTCCTCCATCGTATCCGCGATGCCATGTCGAAGAATCAATCGCGAAAGTTCCTCGCTCGTCAGCGGCTGAAACCGCACCATTTGGCAGCGAGATCGAATGGTCGGCAACTGCCTTTGGACGCTGGTACTTATCAAAAAAATAAGAGAGCCAGGTGGCGGTTCTTCCAGCGTCTTGAGCAGACTATTTGCTCCTTCTTCCGCAATGGTGTCCGCATCATCGATGATCGCAATCTTGCGCCGGCCCGAGTAGGGCTTCATGCGCAACTCGTAACACAAACCCTCTCGCATCCTCATCTCGCCTTCACCTACCAGTTGCTCCATGATTAGTACTGTCTTATCAGGTCGGCGCGCAATTTCAAGCAGGTCCGGATGGGTGCTGGCATCGATCTGCGCGCATGCTTCACAATGGCAGCATGGGGCGAAATCGGAAGGATCGCTCCCGGTGCAAAGCATGGTTTTTGCAAGGAGTCGAGCAAAGGTTCGTTTGCCAATTCCCTCGGGCCCGACCATCAAGAAAGTACTTGCAAGACGATTGTTCCGAATCGCATTTCGAAACCATGTTTGCTGCTTTTGATGGCCGAGAAAAGAGCTCCAGTCCTTTTGAATCATCTTCGTTTTGCTAATGTCCCGGTCGGAAGTGGATCAAAAATGGGAGGCAGTTTGAGCCTCAATCCTCTGATGGTGACCCAACCGATCATACCATCTTGAACGCGTTTTCGCTGCTGGTCCGCGTTGATCAGTTTTGCCAAAGCGGGGCGTTCAAAATCTTCTCGATTCCAGGCAGAATTGCCCACAGCCAAGCCAATCTTCTCTTCGAGTTGAGCGGCGGCAACAGATTGTCGATCAAACTGACTGGTCAATTCGAATTCCGTTCGGAGTTGTGAGATTTCACTCCTGGCCGAAGCGCTGGTTTTCAGATCGTCTAGGGCGGTTATCGCAAGAGCATAGCGTTGGTTCAGTTCTTGAGACGCGTTTGGCCAAAGCGAACGCACTACCTCCAAGCGATCCATGATCGTTTGGAATCGCCGACCAACCGCGAAGGTCAACGAACCGATGATGATGAGAGCAACCACAAATACCCAAACAAAAACGCGGCCTGGGATGCCGCGCGTTTGTTTTGCAACAGAAGTTACAGAAGCGTTCAAGGTCACGCTGTCTGTCCACCGTGGATTTTGTAGCTATCCAACTGCTTCGTTTCTTCGACGACGCTACTTCCGTCCGGAGTTTCGTCGGACTTGGTGTTGAACCACGACTCTTCGAATTTGACAAAGCCTGCTTCGCCACGCGCACCACGCTTCATGGCAACATTGGTGGTCAGCGCGATCACGGCATCGGCCATGGCGACTTCGGGGTGACACTTGGGCCGATTGCTTGGATCCGGATTGCGGATGCAGTAGGCCCAATGCTCAATTTCCTCAGTGTATCCCTTGCTGACAGGCCCACTCGCTGCTGCCTTTGCGACAGGTGCTGCAGCTCCACCGCTAGCTTGGGTGTCCAACGCATATCCGCCTTTGGTCGACTTCACACCCGCAGATGCAGCCGTGTCCGAACCCGCGTAGAGCCAGACGTCTTGCTCTTTTTCGATGATCATAGTGCCCTTGCTTCCCATCACGACTTCGCCGTACCCGCCGTAACCATTTCCATTGATGGACGAATAGGTCACGACAATCTTTTTATTCGGATCTTCCGAGTAACCCGCGATCTTCTTCATGCCACTTGGGAGTTTGTAACCCGGTTCGAATTTTTCGCTATACTCGGGGCCAGGAAATTCGAAAGAGCAATAGACGTGATCGTCACAATCCCGGTCAGCTGGGAAAATGTGCCGTCCACCGACTGCGTGCACAGATAGGGGATGAGCTTTCTTTCCATCGGCTCTCAAAGCACTGCAGAAGATTGTAGCCGCGTCCAATTGATGGCTACCGAGTTCCGCCATCAGGCCTCCGCCGGTTCGATCAAAGATTCGCCATCGAACGAGTTCTTCCATGGCGGTTCGTGTCCGGCCACCCATCTCCCTGTCTAGGTATCCGAATTTGGTTGGATCGATACTCTTGTCTTCCATCCAAGCCGCCCATTGAGCAACCTTTTTGCCAACCAAGTCTTTTTCTGCAGGGCTTGAGGCAGACTCGAACTCTTTCCGAAATTTTGCAAGGTCGGTCTGGATCTTGTTCAGTCCGTCTTTTCCGGGCTCGTCCCCGGGAAGGGGTGGAAACCAAGAATCGTTACCCGGCAAATTGCCACGGTGCCATTGAGCACGGATGTGGTGCAACTGACCGATCATGCCCCAACGGAGCAAGTGAACGGCGTTGTCATAGAGGACGCTGTAGTGACGCTGGTGACCGGTTGCACAATGAATTGGATTGCCGTTGTTGTCGCTCTTACTTGCTGCAACCCGCGCCATCACCTTGCACTGAGCAATGTTGTGGGCCATGAGTTTTTCTGTCAAAACATGTTTGCCCTTCATCATGGCTTTGACCGCGATCGGAGCATGCAAATGCAGTGGCAAGGCGATAATCACGGCTTCGATGGAATCGTCGTCGAGCAAGGCTTCGATTCCGCCATTGCTGCCGTCGTAGACCTTAACGCTTTTTCTCGCTTCCGCTTCGCTCGCATACTTGTATTGCTTGATCAATCCTGGGCGAGCGGTCGCTGCCGCTGGAGAAGACCAGTCACCATGAAAGGCACGGTAAATGCTGTATGGGCGAATGTCGGCAATGGCGGTCACTTGAACGTATTCCGGGGTACAGCCCCCGATCAAGACGTTGCCTTCGTCACCGGTACCGATGACACCGACACGAACCGGGTCACCTACCTTTTGGTAGCCGAAATACATCGCGCCAAGACCGCCACCGGAGACAGCTCCGGCTGCGATAACGCCGTTCATGAATTCGCGACGTGTGAAGCCGACAGCCTCATAATAATTGGATTGCCCGGTGGCGCGTTCTTCTGGAGTAAGCTGATTCATTGGAAAAAATCCTATCGTAGAAAGATAGTTAAGGGATTGGTTCGGTTAATGCTATGCAACTATACGCGGGATTCGACGATTGTTTGACTGTTTCGGTTCCAAAAACTCCATGGGATGAAATCGAGACCAGCGTACCTCCCCGCATCCGAGAACGCGAGAAAGAAACAGCTCACCATTTCAATGGCTTGATAGTAAGTTGGCTGAGAACCATAACTCCCTGGAAATTGAGTCAATACGACGGACGCCAAGAAAATTCCTGCCGCCAATCCGGCCAAGGGCGTTAACAATCCGACGATCAAAAGGATGCCGACACACATATCGAAGATTGGAATGATTTTGTCGATCAGTTTCACATCGATCGGTGGAGAGCCTGGCAATCTAAAGTTCGCAACGCGTTTGCCATTATCGGTTTGAGCTTCGGTTGCCAGTCTGTTGATGGCTGTCTCGAACTCTTGATTAATCCAGTCGATGTCATTAAGGGCAGGTTTTGCGAGCCCCTTCCATTTGCCTTCGATTTCGTCGCGTTGCTTTCGCATCGACGAAACATTCGATCTCATTGGATCGTTTTCCAAATTGGCCACTCGCGAAATGCCATTCTTGTATTCTTCAATTTGCGGTTTCCATTCTTTGTAAACCGAGCTCAGTCGCTTGCGGGTTGCGCTAACGATGGTGGCCGCCTCGGCCGTCTGATCCTCCGCAAAGGTGTACAAAGCACCCGCTTCCGAGGCGAATGTCTCATACGCCTTCTTCATTTTTTCTTCGTCCAGTCGGACCGAACCATCAAAATCTGGCACCATGGATTGAAAGGTTCTAGACAAGGGGCCTTTGGCTGCCGAAAGAAAACCGGTCGAGGAGAACCCGCCTTTTTGGACCTTGTCTGTCCCTTCCATGAAGAAGTGCCAGCCGACAACCACTCTTAGTGCAATTAAGGCAAGAATGGCTAGAAAACTCAGATGCGCTTTTCGGAGGAGCATATTGGGCGGGTGGTAGGTAGATGGAGTCGCGAAGGGTGCGCAGCAAATGATCCCTTATTTACCGGTTTTTAACACCGTCATTCACGAATTATGTTCGAAATTCCCCCATCAGCCAAGTCCGAATCGTGGATATATCGCTTCACCTTGCCCGTTTGCAACCCTTTTTCCTGTCATCACAAATTGCAACTTTTGAGATTGTTTCCAAAAATTGCCGATTATTTTCCGAAATTTCAACAAGCAATCGGAACTGCCGAATGGTATCCTGACGCACGACGCATTGAACGATCACGTCTCACTCCCACCAGCAACTCTAAGATGCAACTATTTTTTACTTGCCAATGTGGCAAACAGATCGAGATTCCCAAATCCTCGCGAGGGAAACAAGCTAGTTCTTTCTTTCGATGTGACGCATGCGGCGTGCTATACCCGTCCCCGCAAGAAATTTTGAATAACTATTCTTTACCTGGGAAATCGTTAGTTGGGGAAGTTTTGCCCCAGAATTCCCTGGCTAAGAAATCCATGCCAAGGGACTCGTTGCCAAGGAACCCTTGGAATCAAGAAAGTGAGTTTGCGACCCTGGGGTTAAAACCGGACTGGAGTGTCTGCAATGTGGCTGGCGATAAGCTTCCTCGAAAGGAAACCTCTACTTTCCGAAAGATTGTGCCACCGGTTTTAGGTGGATTGGCTGCGTTACCGATCGCAACGGCCATTATGTGGTATGGTTTTGGGCGAGACGTCGGAACGACCGCCCGTTTCGTATCACAGTATGTCCCGTGGATCGTGCCAGAAAAACTGAGAGTGAATCCCTCGCGGGAGTCGATTTCGCAGAAGCAAGCGGACATTCCTAGCTCCCAACTCGAGACGTTGCCATCGCTAACTGAAAACGATTCAACCTTGACTCCACCAAAAATCGCCGGGCCTCCGGGAGTCGAGGCCGAGGCCATCGACGACAACACCGATGTGAGTTCGGCGCGTTCATTCGCTGATGCGCTATCGGTGAAGTCACTCGAAGAGTTAAATGTGCCCATCGAGGTCGACGACACGGATTACAAATCGCCCCTAACGCCTGAGAGCCGTGACTCGCTCGCATCGAGTATTTCGGAAAACATCAGCATGCTTCGAATGCTTAAAAAAGATTTGTACGAAGCTTCCAAGGAAAAGAAAATTTCGCTGATTGGGGACTACTACAAAGTAGCAAAGATACTTTCGGAGCAATCGGCATCCTTGCGAGGCCGATCCGCTGTGATCTTTAGAGAATTACTGGAGAAAATCGCTGTTGAGATACTAAAAGACAGCAGCTCAAAAACGGTAATGAAATATGGCCCGATTGGCAAATTGCCTGGGATCGGTCCAGCCTCGGTCAACGATTTCGTTGTTACCGTACTAACTATTGGTGAAGGGGATAAACCTGATTCGAGAAATCTCTGGATGCTTAATGAGCCATGGATTCTCGGTGAGGAAGACGTCCCTGTCCAAATGCTTCCAGGCGCATGGAGGAAAAGTATTTGGACCGTACCGAAAACTTATTTAATTTTCGGTAGACTGATTGAAAGTGGTTCGTCGAACTCGGAGTTGTCAATCGATAATCGAGGCAAGTTGATGCTGCAAGTCCATATGGCGTTGCCCGAGTAAAATCACCGTTCAGATAAGTGTTGGAGAAAGAATGTCGTTAGAATCGGATCGCGATGCAATCTTGGATTTGACCCAGAAGTTACTGGTCGCGATTACTTCGGGAGATTGGGACACCTACATCGTCCTGTGCGATGAATCCCTAACGTGCTTTGAACCCGAAGCGCTCGGGAACCTCGTGGACGGCCTCGAGTTTCACAACTACTACTTCAATCTACCCTCACCCCCAAGCTCACCCCGAGTCCAGTCCACAATTGTGGCGCCCCACATTCGCATCATGGGAGACGTTGCCGTCATCGCCTATGTTCGCTTGACGCAACGATTCCAGGAAGGCAAGGCGATTTCGACTTCCATGGAAGAAACGCGAGTTTGGCACCGGCAACAAGGCAAATGGAAACACGTTCATTTTCATCGAAGCCCAGCCCGCTGATCGCCAATCATGCATCCACTAGGCTTTCTGCGAATTACGACTGTTTGCACTGAGACGAGCGTTGCAAATCCGTTGGCAAATCGTAAAGCGATCGAAAACGCGATTGGCTTGTTTGGGGATTCAGACGTCCTTGTTTTCGGCGAATTGGGCTTGAGCGGCTATTCTTGTGGAGAGCTCTTTACACAAAAAATGCTTTTGGACGCGTGCGTTCGGGAGCTGATCCAGCTCGCTCAAACGATTCAAACCAAACAGCTTATCGTAGTTGGATTGCCGTTGTCGATAGATGGAAAGTTGTTCAACGTGGCTGCGGTTATTTCCCAGGGGAAAATCTTGGGAATCGTTCCGAAGCAGCATTTACCGACGTACCAAGAGTTTTACGAAGGCCGATGGTTTCAATCGGGCTCAATGCCTCTTCCAAACGAAGTGCACTTGTCTCTCGCGAGTTCGGAGAACGGAACAGATTCATTTTTCCGATCCACTGTGTTGGTACCCTTTGGCACCGATCTACTGTTCACGTTCGGCCAAGTTACCGTCGGCATTGAGATTTGCGAAGATCTGTGGGTACCCATTCCGCCCAGCGCATGCCAAGCGATTGCAGGGGCCAACGTGCTGCTTAATCTATCTGCGAGCAATGAGACGATTGGCAAAGCATCCTACCGAAAACATTTGGTGGCAACTCAGTCCGGCAAGTGCATTTCGGCCTATGCTTACGCAAGCGCCGGGCCATCGGAATCGACCACAGACCTGGTCTTTGGCGGCCATTGTCTGATTGCTGAAAACGGGAACCTGCTGGCCGAGTCCCAGCGTATCGGTACGGGGCTCAATATCGCATCGGCGGCCCATAGGCATGCCGTCAGCAGTTTCGCGACGGCCGATATCGATATGGATCGACTGGATCATGATCGTCGTGTCGCCGGCACAATGCATCAATCCGTATCGCGAGAGTTTCATCGATCCTTTCGCCGCATTGCATTTGAGTTGGAAGTCGAAGCTACTCCACTCAAACGATTTGTAGATGCACACCCGTTCGTACCAAGTGCATCCGCCGAGCTTGAGCAACGTTGCGCTGAGATCTTCGAAATCCAGTGCGCCGCGATCGCAAAACGCGTCTCGCAACTTCCAGTCGATATGCCCCTGGTGGTAGGTGTTTCTGGGGGCCTTGATAGCACGCTTGCTCTGCTCGTTGCAGCGAAAATGTTCGATGCAATGAGCTGGGATCATCGACGATTAATTGGCATCACCATGCCGGGATTCGGCACATCCGTTAAAACGAAAGACAACGCTGCCGAACTGACGCAGCTCCTCGGGCTGAACTTGGAAACCATCGATATCCGCGATCGTTGCTTCGGTATTTTTCGAGACCTGAAGCATAAGCCTTTTGGAATAGACTTGGGGGACCACACCTGGCAAACACTTCAACAAGAACTTGAACAATTGCCATCCGAGGGACGCAACGACCTTGTCTTTGAGAATGTCCAAGCAAGGATGCGAACGATGCTTCTGATGAACCGCGGATTTGTGATTGGAACGGGTGACCTGTCGGAGTCCGCGCTGGGATGGAGCACCTACAACGGTGATCACATGTCGATGTACAACGTCAACTGTTCCGTGCCGAAGACACTCGTCAAGTTTCTTGTTCAATATGTGGCCATGAATCGTTTCGACGGGAATATCCGAAGAGTTTTACTCGACATTGTCGATACACCGATCTCCCCAGAGCTGCTCCCTCTTTCAAAAAACAAGTCGCTGCACCAGAGCACGGAGGCCACGATCGGGCCGTACGAACTACATGATTTTTTCTTGTACCATTTCGTTCGCGGCGGCGCCTCGCCGGAAAAGCTGAAGTTTCTGGCAAAGAATGCAACGTTTGACGCCTCCTATTCCGACGACGAAATCAAGAGGGTGCTCGCGATATTCTTGCGACGGTTTTTTGCTTCGCAGTACAAGCGAAGCTGTGTGCCAGATGGCCCCAAGGTGGGTACCGTTTCGCTTTCGCCTCGCGGGGATTGGCGAATGCCAAGCGACGCCGATCCAGCAGTTTGGACCGAGTGATAGCGTTCCTGTTTGCGCAAAAACACCCCGGCAGTCTGTCCTACGACATAATCAACCATCGCTTGGCACGAGCGCGCTCGTGACTCCATGGGCGAGACGCCCAAGCCACTTTGTTTCGTGGAGTTGCGGTCAGACAGGCTTCGTTGTTATACTTAGGATCTCGCCGTTTTCCTACTCACCTGATGGTATTTTAAAATGAACCAGCCACTCTACCGTCTCGACCGCCGTGGTTTCCTACGAATGGGGGCGGCTGGTGTTGTTGGAGCGACCCTCCCGTCTAACGCCTATTCGGACGATGGCAGTTCCGCCTCGGGACTGGGCAAGGGGGCCGCCAAATCTGTTCTGATTGTGATGCTCAGTGGTGGCCCAAGTCAGCTCGATACGTTTGATCCAAAACCGGAGTCGCCTACGGAAGTTCGCGGCGAGTTTTCCCCAATCTCCACTTCGATCCCCGGTATTGTCGTATGCGAGCATCTTCCGAAACTTGCTCGCCAAATGGATAGATGGGCTCTGATTCGCACATTGGCGCATCGTGAACACAATCATTTGCTTGCGACCCACGTTGCCCTGACGGGTCGTCCAACCCCTTTGCCTCGAGGCGGTTCGGATTTAGATCGAGTCGAGTCTCGCAACGACTTTCCCAATTTCGCATCCGCTCTTGGATACATTCGACCTCGCAACGACGGCATTCCAAGCGGAGTGTCTTTGCCCAATTATCTTATCGAAGGCCCTTTGACGTGGCCTGGACAGCACGCGGGGTTTCTAGGCCCTAGTCACGACCCTTGGCAAATCCAAGGGGATCCTAACGACGCGAATTTTCGTATGCAAGCGCTCAGTATGCGCGAAGGAATGTCGCTTGCTCGCATGCAAACCCGGCATGAGCTTTTGGAGCAATTGGGACGAGGGCACACCAGCCTCGCTGGGGGCGATGCAGACGCCTTTCGAGAACAACAACAAATCGCGTTCAATCTGCTTTCCTCCAATAAAATGGCGGACGCATTCGAACTGAGCCGTGAAGAAGCGTCTGTTCGGGATCGGTACGGCCGCAACACCTTTGGGCAGTCACTGCTTCTTTCGAAGCGACTGATCGAAGTTGGGGTTCCTATTGTGCAAGCAACAATGGGAATTGTCCAAACGTGGGACACTCACGTTGACAACTGGGGAAAGCTCAAGAACACGTTGCTTCCGCAGTTGGATCAAGGCTTAGAGGCGCTCGGTGATGATCTCGCTGCCAGTGGGCTGTTCGAACAAACCATGGTGATCGTAATGGGAGAGTTCGGACGTACTCCCAAAGTATCCACTCTGCCTGGCCAAACGATACCCGGCCGGGACCATTGGGCGCATACCTATTCGGGCTTAATCGGGGGAGCGGGTGTTGTGGGTGGGCAAGTGATCGGGCAGACCGATTCGCAAGCAGCGTATCCTATTACGCGATCATGGTCGCCGGCAGATGTATGCAGTACGATCTTCAATGCCCTGGGAGTGAAACAAGACGCTTCCATCATCGATCCTCTCAATCGTCCCCATCATTTGCTCAACGGCACGGTGATTTCACCTCTCTACACCGGCCGCGCTTGATCGCGTTAGCCTACAAGTTAGGTGCGGAACAGCGCAAGGCCGTCCGGTGAGGATGCTCAAATGCCAGAGAATTCAATGGGCGGCTCGTGCCGCTCAGCTATCGTCTTCGTTTCGAGCGATCGCTGATCGTGCGACGCATCGGGTTGAGGCGACGTTTTTTCGGGCTTGTGCTTTCGTCGTCTTTTGAATCCGAGTCATCCCCGGACGACTCACCGTTAGAGGATGAGTTTAGGGTGACAGCGGTAGTTCGCTTTGTGCCGTCCGCACCGAGGTCCTGAGCCAGGGGATCCGGAGTCAACTGACGATTGATTCGTTGTTCGATTTCCGTTAGCAACTCCCCTTGTCCTCTTGCAACAAACGAGAATGCGATTCCATCGCGTCCCATCCGTCCAGTTCGACCGACGCGGTGAACATAGTCGTCGCAATCGTCGGGCAAATCGTAATTGATGATATGGGATACTGTGGTAACATCGATCCCGCGACCGACCACGTCGGTTGCTACCAAGATCTGGATGTCACCGTTTCGCAAGGACTTGAAAACCGAGTCTCGCTGCGTCTGATTCATGTTTCCATGGATCGTGTCCAGCCGCATCTTCGAAAGGCCGGGAACCGATTGGATGGCTCGTTGTAGTTGGTTGTGGAGTTTGGCGGTACCGAGCTTCGTTCGGCAAAAAATAATCGTTTGAGGAGGCAACTCACGAGTCAACAGCTGCACCAGGATTTCGAATTTCCGCTCCGGCGATACGTTGAGATAACGTTGTTCAATGGTGTCGACCGTGACCCCTTTCTGCGAACAGTCGACGTGAACGGGTTCAAAAAGGTAGCGCTGTGCCAGCTTTTGGACATCCCCATCCAACGTCGCGCTCAGCAACAAGGTTTGACGGTTTTCGGGGCATCGCCGAAGAATGCGTTCGATATCGGGACGAAATCCAATGTCGAGCATCCGATCGGCTTCATCCAGCACGACACACCAAATATTGTTCAATTTCAACGAACCGCGTTGAATATGATCGATGACTCGGCCGGGAGTCCCGACGACAATTTGTGTCCCCTTTTCGAGCGCTTTCAGTTGGCGGGTCATATGCTTTCCGCCTGCGACCTCGAGAATTTCCGTTGGGCATCCGAAGGCAAGCTTCACAAATTCCCCGTGAACTTGTGCTGCAAGCTCTCGGGTGGGCACGAGGACAATGGCTTGCGGCAAAGGGGACGACCGGATCGGATCGAGCTGTTCTAAGATTGGAATTGCAAAGGACGCTGTTTTACCCGTTCCCGTTCTGGCCTGTCCTATTACGTCGTAACCCTCGAGCGCCCAAGGGATTACCTTGGCTTGGATGGGGCTTGGCGTCTCGTATCCGAGTTTTGCAAGCGCCCTTTGGGTAATACCTGAGAGCTTTAAGTCGGCGAATGTTTCGGGTGTCTTGGTTTCCATGGCCTTACATTCTACGATACAGGTTGATTCTTGATTAGTTCAAAACTCCTTAACCCAGTTAATTGTTTCATGGTCGACCTCCCAATCGAATTTCCGAACGCCGCTACCTCGTGGGCCGAAATGACGAAAGCCGCTTTGGCGACCCGTCTGGACGAGGCGAGCCTGGAGAATTCCAAGGTCATTGCGCATTGGGAGGAGCCAGAGGATCCCATGTGGTCCGTCTTAATTGCAAATTGGCTTTGCGATCCGGAAACCACTCTGCACCAGGAATTTTCCAACGGATCGCGGAAACTAGCGTGTCTCGAACAGTTTTTGTTCAACCTGATTCGTTGGTTTCGGCAAGGAGCCCAAGCGACCTCAACGCAAACCGAAAGCCAGCTTCATCGCTTGGTGCTCGTGCAGCAAGTGGCAATTCTCTACGACAAATTGCATGGTTTGGGGCTGCAGAGGTGCGAGGGTAGTTTGCTGCAAGTTCTGTTTGCGAGCGGTCATTCGACGGCGATCCAGCTCGGAGTCGATTTTTTGCTCTCCAAGCCGCCGGTGGATTGGGCCGACGTGTCTTTGGCATTGACCCCGCTTGTGCAGTCCAAGTCATGGGAGCTGGGCGATGTGTTCCCAAAGCTATTGGGAAGCACGAACCCATCGGTATTGGCGCCGGCCTTGGATGTCGCCAACCATTTCTTTCGGTCCAGGCGCCCCAGTTCGCACCCAGCTTCCGCCGAGTTCGCGAGTCTGATCCGTTTGATGGGCGGGTTAGTCAATCAGTTGGGGCTGCTTGAAGAAAATCCTTTGCGTTTTGGCGATTCCGTAGGCAGCATTCAGAAAATCTTGTTCGATTCGGTTTCGCTTGCGGTCTCGCTTTGCGACACTTTTGGGCTGATCGGCAACCAAGAAGCGATTGGAAAACTAAATCAAGCCCTTAAACTCAGCCATCGCCGCATCCAAACCGAAGCCGCATTTGCACTTGCGAAACTTGGGGACAAGAACGGCGAACAACGCATCATCGATTTGGCGAGCGATTTCGCTTGTCGGCAACGCGTGATCGCTTATTCGGAAGAGCTCGGCATCGAAGATCGCATCGACGAGCAATGGACAACGGCGGCCGCGCTCGCGGAATCTCGGCTTGCGAACTGGCTCGCCCAAAATGAACAGATGGGTATTGCGCCGGCCAGAATGGAGTTGTTGGATCAACGAACACTTAGTTGGCCCGGCTTCGAACAGCCACAGGAGTGTTTTCTTTTTCGCTACGAGTACGATCTGCAAGAATCCGTCTTTAGCAATATTGGCTTCGCGGGCCCGATGTCGCATACTTTCTCGGATGACTTGGCGAACATATCGATGGACGACGCCTTCGCCATCTTTGCAGGCTACGACATCGATCATCCGGATGTGTACGAACTACCCTCTGGAGGACTATTGCAATCGCATCGAGCGCTGGCGAATCAATGGCTTGAGAGCCTTCAGGATCGTTTTGATTCCATTGAACTGTTTCTCTTTGGAGTTTTCTTCGAGCACTCCGCAATTTTAGCGCGGGGCACATCAGGAAAAGAAACGCGAGTCTTCGTGTTCGACGGTGAGAAACTTCAGTATGAGCCTTTTCCAAAGACTGGACAATCGGATCCTAAGCTAACGTATTTGCTGTGGAGAGGAAGGTTGTTCCTGCAATCGACTGGATGTGGTCTGGATGACGATCACTAATATGGCTTGTAGCGGAACAGCGCAAGCTGTCCGGTGAGGAGTCACAAATCACTTGGAATTCACCGGGCGGCTCGCGCCGCTCCGCTACGAAAACCTTTGTGCGAACCGAAAGTGAGTGCCGCAGGGCGCTAGCCCCGGTTTTCCGTAAACCGGACGCTAGCGCGTTCCGGCTGATTAGGACAGCGGTGGATGTCCCTCGCTGACCGGCTTGTTGCTTTAATGGTACGACGGACTTCCAAGTCCGTCGAATTCCCCATTGACGGACTTGGAAGTCCGTCATACCGCCCTTAACCAATAAGGACTTCATTAAAGCAACAAGCCCTGACGCGTCGGGTTGGGATGGTATCATCGATTTGAAAAACCCATGGCGACAAAACCTGATTTCATTCTACCTTGAGCAAGGATCGAACGTTGCAATACGTGGAGCTGCAATGCAAAAGCAATTTCTCATTCCTCGAAGGAGCTTCGCATGCGCACGAGTTTGCAGAGCAAGCTCAGCAACTTGGGTATCGCGGACTGGCCATCACGGATCGAAACACACTAGCTGGCATCGTTCGAGCACATACCGCAGCTCGCGATCTGAAGTTACCGTTCATCGTTGGTAGCGAAGTTCATCCGATCGATGGACCGCCAGTTGTCCTTTGGCCTCAAAACAGACGCGGCTACGCGAGCCTTTGCAAGTTGCTTTCCACAGGTAGATTGCGTGCCGCCAAAGGATCATGCTATCTTTCATGGCACGATATCGCCGAACATTGCGCGGAAATGCTGGCGGGTTTTGTTCCACGATTGCCGGAAAATCCCTTCGAGAACGCCGATTTGCAATTTGCTCCTATCGATTCGCAAACTCCCCTGTTTGTCCGCCCATTACCCTCGACGTTGTGGTGTCCGGCTGGGCATAAGTTTGACCCCCGCGAAGCATCGCCTTGGAGTCTTTGGCTCAACCAGTTTCGGGAATTGTTTGGCGATCGAGGTTTCTTGATTTCTAGTTTGCATCGGGGAGTCGATGACCGAGGTGCGTTGGAACGCTGGCGAACCCTTGGACGCGACACCCATGTTCCACTTCTAGCAACCGGGGATTGCCTCTATCACCTGCCAGAACGAATGGTGCTTCACGATTGTCTTTCTGCGATTGCGACAGGTACAACGATTGATGCGGTTGCTGCATCGCGGCCAATGAACGCCAGCTATGCGATGCAATCGATAAAAGAAATCGAACGCGCGTATCGCGATTGCCCAGACGCGATTCATCGCACCACGGAAGTTGCCAGTCGCATCGATTTTTCGCTGGATTCTCTCCGTTACGAATACCCCATTGAGACGTCACCGGTTGGAGTTGCGCCCATCGACTATCTCAAGCAACTGGTTTGGGCTGGTGCCAAGGAGCGGTACCCTCGCGGTGTTCCGAACGCAATCGTTGCAATGCTCAAGCACGAGATCTCGATCATTCAAGACTTGAAATACGAGCCCTACTTCTTGACGGTTTGGGATCTTGTTCGCTTCGCTCGCTCTCGGAACATTCTTTGCCAGGGGCGGGGTTCGGCAGCGAACAGCGCCGTTTGTTTTTGTCTTGGGGTCACAAGTGTCGACCCGAACAACTACGATTTGCTGTTTGAGCGATTCATTAGTCGCGAGCGAAACGAAGCACCCGACATCGATGTCGACTTTGAGCATCAACGACGCGAGGAGGTCATCCAATACGTGTACGAAAAGTATGGCCGCGATCGAGCCGGCATGACCGCAACGGTGACCACCTATCGAACGCGATCTGCCGTTCGCGAGTGCGGGAAAGCGATTGGGCTCTCACAGGACCGAATCGATTCCTTTTCCAAAATCGTCGAGGGCCGAGGCGGGGACGAGTCGCTCGAAATGCGATGTGCCTCTGCTGGTATCGACCCCGCATCGCCGATCGGGTCGCGTTATCTCTATTTGGTACAGTCGCTTCTTGGGTTTCCACGGCACTTGTCGCAACATACCGGCGGCATGGTCATGACCCAAGGTCCCATGCATGAACTCTGTCCTATTGAAAATGCCGCTATGCCCGGCCGCACCATCATTCAATGGGACAAAGACGATTTAGATGAGTTGGGAATCCTCAAAGTCGATTGCTTAGCCCTGGGTATGCTATCCGCCATTCATCGCAGTTTCGATTTGATCGATGAGCACTATCAACGCAAACTTACTTTGGCAAATCTTCCCGCTGCGGATACGTCGGTTTACGACATGATTTGCAAAGCGGATACGGTAGGGGTTTTCCAAATTGAGAGCCGCGCACAGATGAGCATGCTGCCTCGCTTGCAACCCCGCTGCTTTTACGATTTAGTGATCGAGGTTGCAATCGTTCGCCCCGGTCCGATCCAAGGTCAAATGGTGCATCCCTATTTGGCCGCTCGCAAGTCCGGGATACAACCCGAGTATCCTAATGAAGCCATCGCTCAAGTGCTTCGCAAGACAATGGGTGTGCCGATATTTCAGGAACAAGCGATGCGATTGGCTGTCGTTGCGGCTGGCTTTACCCCGGGTGAAGCAGACCAGCTTCGGCGCGCCATGGCGGCCTGGCGCCGCCCCGGTGTCATCGATCAATTTCGATTGAAACTCATCCAAGGTATGCAGTCGAAGGGATTAGACGAAGCATTCGCCGAACGTGTGTTTCATCAACTGAGAGGATTCGGTGAATACGGATTTCCCGAATCGCATGCAGCGAGCTTTGCGCTTCTGGTGTATGCGTCCTGTTGGATCAAACACCACTATCCCGAAGTTTTTTGCTGTGCGATGCTCAATAGCCAACCCCTGGGTTTTTACGCCCCAGCGCAATTGATACAAGACGCAACGCGTCATGGCGTCGAAGTCTTGCCTCCGGATGTCAACGCGAGCAGGTGGGACTGCACGCTTACCGCTAATCCGAAGTTGAAAACGAAACCTCCTTCAAATCCAGCAAATCCGCGATTGTCGATTCGATTAGGGCTTCGAGTCATCCGGGGGTTGCGTTCGGAAGACGCAAATGGAATTGTTGCTGCGCGGGGCTCTGGTGCGGCCTTTGTTGATCAAACCGATTTGGTTCGGAGAGTTGGCCTGACGCAAACCGCTCTCTCGATTTTGGCGGACGCTGGGGCACTCGAGTCTTTGTCCGGTGATCGAAGAGCCGCCTATTGGCAATCGCTGGCCCAAGAAAAAAAGCAAATGGACATGCCGCTCTTCGACGCTAGCGGGATCGATGAAGATGAGATCATCCCAGAAAGTTTGCGACGTATGAGTCCGTTAGAAGAAGTCTACACCGACTACGAAACGACGGGCATTTCGCTCAAAGGACATCCCATCGGTTTCTACCGAGAACAGTTGACGCAACAGCGCGTGACGTGTGCATGTGATCTACCATCAGAGCGGAACGGCCGATTCGTTCGGGTGGCCGGCTTGATCTTGTTGCGTCAAAGGCCTGGTACCGCCAAGGGGATCACGTTCGTGACGATGGAAGACGAAACAGGTTCGATTAACTTGGTCATACGGCCAGACACATGGAAGTATTATTATTTGCTGTGCAAGCAATCCAACGCCTGGTTTGTCCACGGAATCTTGGAAAACCGTGAAGGGGTCGTTCATGTCTTGGTAGGGCGAATCGAAGACTTGCAATCGGTGATCGGACCCGTGGATGTTCGATCGCGAGATTTTCGATAGGCCTGTATGGAATCGCGGAGCGATGGTATTCGATAGCCAGGGGGGCAACGCCTCCTCTTTACCCACATTTCAGGGCACGCTCTGCTCGAAATCCCAATGGATTTGCATGATCTCCGTGCGTTTTCTCCCCCTAGCCCCGAGACCAGGGCGAGGGGAGCAAGATCAAAAGATACGGGTAAACATGAGGGGGTAAACCCAGGGGCATTCGATGCATGCCGTCTGGCTTTATGCCAGTGGTAGTTGACCTTCGCCCTAGCATGAAGGTAACGATCCCCTGGGGTAAACCCAGTGGTATTCGATGCATGCCATCTGGCTTTACGCCAGTGGTATTTGGCCTTCGCCCTAGCATGAAGGTAACGATCCCCTGGGATAAACCCAGGGGCATTCGATGCATGCCATCTGGCTTTATGCCAGTGGTAGTTTGACCTTCGCCCTAGCATGAAGGTAACGATCCCCTGGGATAAACCCAGGGGCATTCAATGCATGCCATCTGGCTTTATGCCAGTGGTGGTTTGACCTTCGCCCTAGCGTGAAGGTTACGATCCCCTGGGATAAACCCAGGGGCATTCGATGCATGCCGTCTGGCTTTATGCCAGTGGTAGTTTGACCTTCGCCCTAGCATGAAGGTAACGATCCCCTGGGGTAAACCCAGGGGCATTCGATGCATGCCATCTGTCTTTATGCCAGTGGTAGTTTGACCTTCGCCCTAGCATGAAGGTAACGATCCCCTGGGATAAACCCAGGGGCATTCGATGCATGCCGTCTGGCTTTATGCCAGTGGTAGTTGACCTTCGCCCTAGCATGAAGGTAACGATCCCCTGGGATAAACCCAGGGGCATTCAATGCATGCCATCTGGCTTTATGCTAGTGGTAGTTTGACCTTCGCCCTA
>CAMCMB010000025.1 GCA_945875845.1 Pirellula staleyi DSM 6068 | reverse complement strand
TGTGAAGCGACGGATGGATCAGTATACGTTGATGATGGAACCCAGAAACGACTTACGAAAGAGACTCAGCAAGGGAGATAACTCATTTGAGTGAAACAACTTGTCACGATAGTACAGTGCCATTCGTGCCTGGCACCTACCGAAGGGCCCAAACCATGTCCGCGTAGCGGGCTCGAAGGGCCGGATGGCGAGCCGCGTTCATTCGTGCCGTCCAGTAAGCGACGCATTTTGCTGTGATGGACTCAAGCGGGGGCGAGTCAAACTGGCGTCCGTCTTCGGCGATGGAAGACATCCGCGGCCCGTAAATTGTACCCCAGTGAGTAGGCCAAAGGTCGAGATCGCTTGCAATGAACTCAAACCGAAGTTCTTCGATGGTCTCGCCGGACTCCTTAGCTGCCTTGCCGGCCAGTTCAAGAGCCTTGCGCACCTCGTAGTGCTCCAACGTCGACGCGGCGTCGAGTGCGGCGAGAGCCTCAGCAAAAAACTGTCGGGCGTCTGTCATCATCTGTCTCTTTTCGTTAAAACCTTGCCAAATCCGAAATGATATTGGAAGACCGGACCTTGCTGCGCTCGCCGAATTTATAGACCAAAGATATGCGGTTGAGGTTCGGTAAGCCACCCCGACTGCGTCTATGCCGAGTAATTGGTGACATGGGCCGAACGCCGTTTATGCAGCAAAATCGACCAGTCTGTGTCGTCATATTGAGTGCAGGAGACGGTCGAATCTTGCTGCTCCTGTCGTTGTCGCCAAGTGCCCAAGGTCGAACCGTCGTTTTCTGGAAACCCATGACACGCCCTCCTTATGCTAGTTGCGCAACACCTAGTTTTGATCTCGCTGGCATAGTTGACGATTTCTTGGTTTGCAGAACTAAGGAGTATTGAGTCTGAAGACACTGTGAGCGAAGCTTGCTCACCTCGTTGAACCGCCGCACGCGAACTTGCATATCCAGGTATTTTGCGAGGACGGTCAGCAACGACCGTCCTTACCCGGTTTGCGCAACCATTTTGCGATTATTGCACAAGTGGATTAAGAACTACATCCAACTCATTGCCAAATATTGTGTCAACGGTTGCCAAAGTCATCAGCATCGTCCGAGAACTGGGAGTCTTAATTGCTTTTGTCGTCGGCTTTACCGTTGGGCTAGTCGCCGCAGTAGCCGAAAGAATTGGTGAAGCGGTGACAGATTGATTAACAGATTGAGTAGGAGATACGATCGATGGCAACGACTGACTTGATGAAGCGATACCCAACGCTGGGGTACTAAAAAGGCTCGGCGCTGCGGATAGCGCTGCCGCGTATGTTGTATTTAACGGTGTAGTAAATGCGGCCGTAACGCCCACCAAGTTATCAACCGATTTGGTGGCTGAATTGTAAACCCGAAAATAGATCCACGCGAGAGGTCTGTTCTGTCCCAAGGTTCGGAGATCTAGTGTAAAAGCGCGGTCAACACCATTTGGTGTTGATTTCGCGACTGCTGTAACATCTTGCGTCTTAATGATAGATGTTGGTCCTAAAAGATCGCGACTGCTTGGAAGCGCCACATCGGATGCAACGGCGTAAACTGCCTGTACCGTGTGATTGGAGACCGCGCTTGCACCGGCTGTAGAAGAGAGCATGAACGTGATCGTGCGAGTGCCTGAAGTATTTGACAATAGCGACGTACGATCTCCAGCGATGGTACCGTCGGAAGCCGATGCGTTCAGCCAAAGTCCTGGCTGATAAACGGCGTAGCCGTGTCGATCCAGCTTTGCATTCCGAACGTATTGCTGCGTCAACACTTCACCCGGTCTGAGCGATATCACGCCATAACCACTGCTGGTTGATAACGGAGCGCGAATAGACGGAGCAGGACTAAAGGATCCCTGATACGCACTCTGTCCGTTCAACTTAGCGAAACTCGCATTGCTATCACTATTTACGATAGGTGCCAAACGAAAATTCTGCTGTTGGCCGGAAGTAACTTTGCCGGAAAGCAGGCCTTGGTAAAGCCGTTCCGTGAATTCTAGACGGTTTGCGAAGTCGGTCCCCTCTCTTCTGGGAAACTCAATTTCTGAGGTGATGTATCGCATATCGGCGTTGACACCATTACGGAGATCAATATCGAAATTTTTGGCCATATAGTCTAAGGCCTCGGACACTTTAGTAATCTTTCCTTTGTAAAAATCCGGATTATTGCCTGACTTGTTTGGATCATTCCAAGTATGATTCAATGTCAACACTGCGTTCTTTGTTTTGACGACATTGCCATCGTCTCCTGCTGTCCAAGGGTTTGTTCGAGACGATTCATAGGATGACGTGAGGGCGGAATTACTACCTCTCTGTGCAGTTCGAACCGCGCTGTAAAGATTGCCAAGTGAACTGGCAGGAGGATTTCCCTGTGCGAAATGAACACCAACGTGCTGTTTGCCGAAGACTGTGTATTCCCAACCGGCACTCATCGCGAAGCTGTCGGTGGCCGAATTGTCGACGCGAGCAATCGCATCGCGTAATCGCTTGAAGTGCGTTCCCGTTTTGGGTTCAAGCGGCGAAGTTGCCATAAGTTTGGAATTGTAACTACTCCCGCCAACATGTTCGCTGGGACTGTAGTGGCGAGATTGAGTACCGAGGCCGCTTGGAACAGAGTTCTTGAGCGACTCGAATAAATTTATCAACGTACCCGGTGCTTTGGTCGTTCCGAGTGTCTGGCGATCCCAGCCAATATCCCTGCTAGGGCAACAATCGACGCCATATCCAGCATATGTGTGGAGATGGCTGTCACTCGCGACGTGCTTGCCGTAGGTCGTGTCTAGTGTCAAGATTGCCGCAAACAACTGTCGTTTTTCAAGTCGCTCGACTGTGAGGTGGCGGTTCAAAAGCCTGTTCATAATTTTTCCCTAAAATTCGGAGTGTCTAAAACGAAACGCATACGATAAAACTACTGAGCAAATTGAACTTTGTCTCCTTGTCAGTTAAAGAGTTTTTGGGGCACCTATAAAATTGCGCGATACTCCAGGATTTCCCGAACTTTCGGAAATTTTTTTGAATTTTGAGCAAGGCCCCTGGAGATAACGACTGTTTTCGAGAACCAATTCTCGGAAAAACAAAACGTGGTTTTCTCCGCTGGGCCATAAAAATAGGCAGACTGGACTTCCACTTCGCGGATTGCTACAATCCCAGAGATAATTTTTGTCTAAAAGCTTCATAGTAAGCCATTGCGCCCGCACAAAGGCAGACAAGTGTCCCACTTAGATTTGGTAAATATGTTCACCACTCCAAGTACCATCTACCGTGGTATCACTAGCGAAAATGATGACGAACGATTCAAAGCTCGTGAGGAATTTGGACGCATTTATGCGCCCTACCTATATACTTGGGCGATGAGCAAAACTAGCGACATCCAGCTTGCTGAGGACCTCCAGCAGGAGGTCCTAGTGGCGTTTCTGAAAACTGTCGAAAGCCGCGGACTAAGACCAAGAGTCCGTCCAGGGCAGTTGCGGTGTTTCCTCAAGATTATTGCAAAACGTACTTGGAATCTGTTGTTGCGAAAAGGGAGTCGCTCTAAACTGAAGTTGGTGGAGAATCCTGAGGATTTTCAAGTCGCTCTCGACGATGCGACAGACTTTTACATGGAACAGCTGCGCCGTGAAGAGTTGATTGAGGAAGCCCTCAAGACACTAAAAGTCAGTCAACCGCGTGACTGCGGTGTATTCCGAGCCAAATACTTCGAAAATCGAAGCGTAAAAGAGATCGCCAAGATGTATTCGCTAGAACCCAAAAGTGTCTACAAAATCATCGCGAAGGTGAAGCTAATGATCAAGGAATATGGAGAAAAAGAACTCTTAAACGATGTTTAACACAGAGTACGCACTCGGATCACTCATTAAGCGTCCGCTTCCACCAGGGTTTGAATCGCTGCAACTTGATAGCCTGATGTTGAGAGTGCATAGCGCGATTGACAATGCTGTGTACGAGGCCCAGCAGTTGCCAGACCGCATTCCTTGCCAGGGAAATCTGGTTGCCAAAACTGCTAGACCTATTCTTCTGGGCGCTGGCGGCTTGGCGGAAGTATATCTCTTTGAAGATGAAGAATTTAGTAGACCGGTCGCTCTTAAGACAATAGCTGGACGTTTGATCGGCGACTCTGCCGTGCACCGGATATTTCACGACGAATACAGGGTTCTCGGTGTGCTGGAACATCCCGGCATACCATCCGTCTTCGGAACGGGTGAGCTGCCGGATGGGCGCCCGTTTTACACCATGCAGCTGGTGAAGGGGAGATCCCTGTACGATCTGATTCGAGATCGAGAATCGATTCAGTCCGAAGTCCCAGTTGAAGTTAAAGAACTGGTTGAAATTCTTATTCGTGTTGCTGAAACGATTTCTTTCGCTCACGGGAAAGGGTACCTCCATGGGGATGTGAAGAGTCCGAATGTCATGGTGGGAGACGATGGTGAAGTGATCGTAGTGGACTGGGGGCTCGCGCGTAAACTTGATGCTCAAGATCAGATTGTATCGGGCACTCCTGCATGGATGGCCCCTGAACAAGCGGATCCAGAACAGGGGTCCACTACTGAGCGCACAGAAGTGTATTCGCTTGGGGCTGTTTTGTTTGAGATCCTCACCATGCGGCCGCCTCATGACAGAGCCGACCTGGATTGCATCCAAGACTCCGACAAAAAAAAGGAGTTGATGATTCGACTGGCCGCGACAGATCCGGTGCCTGAGTTTCCAACAAATCGGAATATTCCGAGCGAACTTGTCAGTTTGTGCCGTCGAGCATTGTCTGCAACTCCAGCCGCTCGGGGGACTGTGACTGAATTCCGAACGGATCTTCAGAACTGGCTGTACGGACGCCAGGTTAAAGCACACTCCTACTCACTCAAGGAGAGGGCGTCTCGCTGGGCGTGGGATCATAAGGGAGCTCTGGGGGCGGTTACCGGATGTGTCGTGGCTGCGCTGGCGATTTCAGCGCTGTGGCTGCGGGCCTCCAACGCGGAACTGACGGTCGAGTTAACAGAGAAACAGCGGGAAAATGCCAATGCCCTTGCCGAGCAAAGGTATCAGTCGGCCGTGAATTCATGGAAAGAGTCCTTTGAAATCTTCGGCGAGGAACTTCAGGACATCGAAGGTGCGTTGCCAGCAAGAAAAAGAATCGTTGAAAGAGCTCTGCTGCGACTTAAGGAACTCGCAGATACCACTTCAGAGAATTCTGGCAAGTCACTTGCGGCCATGAAGGCTCGAACAATGCGAGCAGGTCTGTTACGGGTGGAGGGCGGCAATCCACGGGACGCCCGCTCTGAATTTGAGGCCGTCCTCAGTGAGATCGTGGATCTTAGTTCGAAGGAATCACCAACAGAACTGTTCGCTGTCCACGCAGACGCCCTAATCGGGCTTGTCGAATGTGAGCTTGCGCTTGCTGGGGGAAACCAAGCACTCGATCGGCTGGACGAATTGGAACAGCTTGCGAATTTAGCTCCTAAGGATGTGTCTGACTTAACCCTTGCACTGGCAGCTGACAATCTTGACGTCTATCGCGTGCGGATTCGCCGGCGAATTGAACCGAATACGATCGAAGCCTATGCGTTGAAGACACTACCGCCTGCGCTCGACCGAAACAGAACTGCCCGGACAGACTTGAAGAACGGGAAAATGACCGTCAACCCGCGTCTTGCGGACTTTGCTGGACGCCGAAACGCATCTGCGGATGCAGGTGCCGTAGTCGCCCGGAGTCAATTGCTTTTCTCGGAGTCTGTCATTCTGGATGAACTGTGTTTCAGTATGTCTACGCCCGCTGGTGCGGTTTACTATGCGGAACAGTCGGCAGCGATTTGCGCTCAGCTAGTGGAAGAGTCACCGGACAATAAGGACTTTGCCGCAGCTGTGGTGGTCGCCCTGACAAATCTTGGTCGGTTCAAAAAGGACACAGGAGATTCTGCGGCGGCAAAGACAGCACTCGTGAGCGCTGTGGCTCAGGCCATGGCTCTCAGAAAAAAGCACCCATTCGAATCTAACCTTCTTACTCTTCGCAGAACTGCGGAACACAATCTGGCGAATGTTTACGTTAGTGAGGGCGAATTTGTCAGAGCCACCGAAATCTTTATACGACAGATTGAAGAGGTGGGGCCCGTCACTGAGGAAACTCCGCACAATGTCATTCTGGATCTCGCACAGTCGTATTTCGCCCTTGGCAGAGCTAAGGAAAGGGCAGGAGAAACAAATTCAGCCTTCGACGCGTTTCTGTATAGCCAGGAGCTCAGATCGAATGCTGTGAAGGTGGATCCAAGCAATGCAGACAACATTGCGGAAGCCGCCGTTCTTTCCAAATATACCTCAAACACTGTGACGGGATCCGATTCTTGGATAACGGCTGCCGCCCAACTCGAAGCTCTTCAAGAATGCGTTTTGCAGTCTGTAGCTGACGGAAGAATCAGCAATCCACTGGCGATTGGACAACCGGCGATGGTGGTGGCAAACTTGGTTGAAAGCGTTTCGAAGGTCGGCAATCCCACAGAGGAAATGCTGGCCACGGGACGACGACTGCTTGCGAACGCCGATAAATTGACGGCCCAAGTGAAAGGACTTCCAAAAGAAGTGATGCAGCAGCTCAATGATTCGATTCGCAAGGCAGGGTTAAAGCTAAAAGAGTCCGCCAAATCGGAATAAACTCTTAGCAAAATGCGAAGTAAGTCTCATCGCAGTAACTTTTTAGGGCCGAGTTTAACTTCAACAGGGATCGTCTTCTCAAATATGGCCGCCGACACCATTAGGCTTGCGTTTGAAGATTCGTTCTCGCATTGGTTGGACCACCGGGTGCGACAAATACTCACCGTTTGGGCGTTTCCGTCAGTAAACTACTTCTTCTTCGTCAACAGATTTTGCATCGACCGACTGCAGAATATGGGCGAAGGAGCGCCCTGCGAGGATAGTTGAATCCCGGGCTGATTCTAACAGGCCTTCATGACCCAGGACGAGCCGTCCTGATGCAGTTTGGCCGAAAGCTCAACTCGCACCGGTTTGGCACGCCGGGTTGGGATAAGTTTGGCACGTCGGTGCAGCCGAAAGAGTCACCGACCCTATGTGGCTCGATTTTACTTGTTACGGGCAAAATTTTGAACCGAGCCAGCCAACAATAGAGCCCATTATTCCAAATGAAGGAGCTCCAACCACAATGATGACCATTGCAGCAAGTGTGCCCATACCGCAGGCTCCTGTTCCTGGAGGTAATGATGCCGCATAGACTGATTCCCGATGTAGTGCGTACATACCAAACGCGACGGGAAACAAAGCGGCAATCACGGCACCCGAAAACGCCCAGCGAGTCGTAGATCGAGGTATGTGCGTGAGTGCTTTATCGTTGTGCCGGAGGCTCGAAAGTTCATACGGGTTTTGGGTGTTCATTGTTTGAACCCATAGCAAATAACTCCTGCAATCACCCGGTCGCGACGAGAAATTGTCAATTTCAAAGCGCCCGACTTCGCAACTCGGGTGCATTGCCTGGTCACCCGCCGCTGTCGCCCGACGGGGACTGGTACGGATTGCCGGTTTCCAGGTTGACCGATACCTCGCCAGATATGCCAGCGTTGGACGTAGCCGTCGAACCGCGAGACGCGAACAACAAGCGAGTAATCCATTCAACGACTGAGCATACCAGAAAGCAAATCGTTGTCCAAACAATCGTGATTGGTATGCCAGTTATGGGAGCAAGCGCCCGCCCCGTGTCGCTTGTCACCGCGTCCATTGCGAGTTTCGCATCAGCAGTCATTTCGGATTCACTGAAACTACCGTCACCGTCGAGATCGAACTCGTACAGTTCGCGCTCCAGGTCGTAGTTGATGATCTGGACGCTTACGATTAGGGTGAGGTACGCGAACAGGCATGCCGCAAAAAATGCCAGAGCCCAGTGTAGGCGACGCTTGCGGAGCAACGCGTTTGCGATCCAGATGCCAGTTGGCATTGCGAGGTAAACAAATGGCAGGAGTTTCGCGATCGACATTTGTGATGCAGGTCCGGCTTCTGGTCTTCGGTAGAGTAACTTGTAATTATCCCCGGTTGGGGGGCATTATCCCTGATGAGGCAATCCCGGTTTGGACTAACCGGGCGATAAGTGTCATCCCCGGTTTGGGGGGCGGCTCGAATGCTTCAATTGATGCTATGCTCGACGCATGGTCGATCGAGCTCATTGGCATCCTAGACATCGTTATACCAGACGCCACTGGTAACGTTACCACCCAGCCACCAAGCACGCTCGCAGGCTGCCAGTCCACGCACACTGGTGTCGGGCCCGCCAACGCTCCTAATGAATAACACCCCTTTTTTATGAGAAGCAAAGCGGTCGCAACCCTCGCCCATTTTGTGACACGGTGTCGCAAAACCGCCGACGACCAACGAAAACACAAGCGAAATCCGCCTTAACCCTCCAACATCTCTGCCAAAATACGCCTGACTTCCGCGATCGACTGGATCTCACGGCGGATCTCAGCCTGCTCGCTAGCCGACCAAACTTGGCTTCTCATGACACAAGGTCATGAGGGGCAATACCAGCCTGCTGTGCGGCATACGACAACCCCGCCAAGCCGTGATTCTCACTCAGGACGAACCGTCCTGAGTCACCAATGGGATTTCCTGTCGGCACTCGAACCGATGCACTTTCTTCATGCTTGTATGGTTTCCGCCTAACTTGTAGCTTCTTGGAAATAACGTGTTCCTTGCGATTGACGTCCGTTCCCAACAGAATGCTGTCCTGTATCGATGCTGCCGTCGCTGCGATACAGCTCCCAATTCGAAACGCGGGCGTGTCGATTTCGGTTTGCCGCTTGGCTATTTGGCAAGCTCGAGTTTTTTGGCGAGTTTTAGGCATGCGATCAGCGCGTCGGCGGCCTCTTCGCCTTTATTGCCAACGTTACCGCCGCTTCGTTGAATCGCTTGCTCTAACGTGTTGACGGTTAAAAGTCCGAACCCAACTGGCTTGCCATGCGCGATAGACAGTTGCATCAGCCCAGTACTCACGGCGCGATTGAGGTGCTGGTCGTGCGTGGTTTCGCCTTTGATGACCGCACCAAGTACGATCACGCCCCGACATTCCTTTTTGCCAATCATGAGCTGAGCGCCAAAAACGAGTTCCCAAGCACCGGGAACACGAACGACCTGAATGTCTTCATCTCGTATGTCGTTGGCGACCAATGTCTGGATAGCCGCCTTGCACAATTTGCTTGTGATCGGATCGTTGTATTCGGAAACAATGATCGCGATTTGGGAAGCTTCGTTTGGATTGGGAGTTGCGGTTGCGGCTGGAGTCACTTCGTGGGGCATGGTGGATCGAATGGTCGAGAGAAAAATGGTCCGGGGAAAGCTATTCGCTAGTTGGGCCGAATTCCCAGCAGGAACTCAGCGTTGGACTTCGTCTTTGTCAGTTTCATGACCAACGATTCCATCGCATCGGGCGAATTGGTGCCTGCCAGCGATTTGCGTAAGGTCGTGATTCGTTTGTATTCGCTGGGGTCCAGGAGAGATTCTTCTCGGCGTGTGCCTGAAAGATTGATGTCAATTGCGGGCCAAATTCGTCGATCGACCATGGATCGGTCCAACACGATTTCTAAATTGCCCGTACCTTTGAACTCCTCGAAAATCACGTCGTCCATCTTGCTTCCGGTTCCGACGAGGGCAGTCGCAATGATGGTGAGCGACCCCCCTTCTTCGAGTTTTCTCGCTGCACCAAAAAACGACTTTGGTTTTTGCATCGCATTGGCGTCGAGTCCTCCGGTAAGCAGTTTGCCGGACTGGATGCATTCTCCGTTCCAAGCTCGCGCGAGTCGCGTGATGGAATCGAGAAAGACAACGACGTCGACACCGTCTTCGACCAGTCGTTTGGCTTTTTCAAGAACCATTTGGCTAACTTGAATATGTCGCGACGCAGGCTCATCGAAGGTACTGCTGACGACCTCGCATTTGGGTCCGCGCACTTCGCGTTGCATATCGGTGACTTCCTCGGGGCGTTCATCGATCAGCAACATAATCACGTAGGCGCTGGGGTAATTATGCAGTACGGCTTTGGCCATTTTCTGCAACAGAATCGTTTTGCCAGCGCGCGGAGGCGAAACGATTAGTCCGCGCTGACCGAACCCAAGCGGTGCGATCAAGTCCACAACGCGCGTTTCGACAATCTCCGGTGCTGTTTCCAAAACGATGCGATCCGTTGGATGAAGCGGTGTGAGTGTATCAAATGGCTTTCGCGAACGCACATCGTTCGGATTTCGGTGATTGATCGCCTCTACCCGAAGCAATGCAAAGTAGCGTTCATTTTCTTTCGGCGGTCGGATCTGGCCGGATATCGTCATGCCGGTTGTTAAGCCAAAGCGTCGGATCTGCGATGGCGAAATGTAGATGTCATCTGGACAGGAAACATAGTGGTGACTCGATGACCTGAGGAAACCGAAACCGTCAGCCAAGATCTCTAGTGTTCCTTCGCCGTAGAGAATCCCGGAGGAAAGCATGCGAGCTTTAAGAACTTGAAAGATCAATTCTTGCCGGTCTAGTCGATTCGCGTTCGCAATTTTTTCTAGGTTTGCGATCCCAATCAGCTCTTCGGTCTGCATTTGTTGCAAAGTCGAAAAATCAAGCGTGGACTTCCGTTCGAGAGGTATCGGTGTTGCACCTAAGTTCCGCTGATCTTTGAACAACTCTTCGGACAGCGAAATCGCTTCGTCTTTCCGATGGTTTGGTCTTGATCGCGTGTCACTCAAGGAGTGGTTTGCGTCATCTTCATGGCCGGTCATAGTTCGTAACGCGCAGAAAAGCTTCGTCGGACCCATCGCGATTGAGCGGCGTCGAGGCGGTCGAATCGATGGACCGGTCGGACCAAACCAATGGAGGACAAGACGAAAATGGGGGGGAGGGTCGGAAGAGTCTGTCTAATATTGTGGATTTCACAAATAAGCCATTACTGAGAGTATAGCTTCTCCAATGCTTCTACCGCAACCGCTTAAATGGGCCAATATTCGACTCGTTTGAGTTTGGGATTTTTTTAAGTTACACTCGTATTCCACGAAGCCTTCAGGTATCGGGGTTGAGCGAGGGCCGCTCGGGAGGGTAAGGCGGGTGAGGCTCCTGCCGAACCATGGTGTCCCTAGCTCGGCAGGAGCCTCGCTCTCCCGTTGATTTCAATCCATTCGAAATTACAAAGATATTGAAAGGGGTAGCCTCCTCCTCCCATTGGTATCCAGCCCCAATTCTTCGCTGTCAGAGAGCGCTAGAGTGAAAACCTTTTCTGCTCAACTTGGATGAACCATGCTCGACAAACACGTTCGCCAATTCGCGTTTACCATCTTTTGGATCTGTCTTTCCGCTGGCTTTTTCGCGGAAAAGTCCGGTGGAGATTTTGTTATCTACCGTTTGCCCGGCACCAACTTAAAGACCATATTCGAGGGCAAAACCAAAATCATTGCGGCTGGAATGGTTGAGTACACGCATCCCTCCCTCGGTGCGATCGTCTTAAACACAGAGGATGCGGTTGTTATCAACGCACCTGGCCGTCTCGAAGATTTTAAGAAGCTCCGTCTCAATGCGGCGAAATCGAAAAAAAGCGAAGATTACATTGAAGCAGCCCGAGAAGCGCTCCGACAAGGGCTGCTAAAGGACTTTTACGATTGTTGCAGCGATGCGTATAAGATCGAACCCGAAAACGAGACGCTTGTGCGTTTGATCGAAGCGAGAAAGCGTATCAAGAAACCTTTGGGGGATTCCGCTACCACAGAACGCCAATTGCGTGAGTCTACGAAGCTTAACAAGATGAAGGTGGCCGTCAGCGCTCATTACGTCCTGTTCCATGACACCGCCGACACGCGAGTTGGCCGCAGAAAGCAAACTCGAGCCGAGACTCGACTGCAATTGTTAGAAACTATCTACGAATGCTTTTTCCTGAAATTCGCGATCAATGGCGTCGTGCTGGAAACACCCACCGAGCACATGAAGGTGCTGCTCTTTGCCGAGGAAAGTAACTTTCTAAGGTATTCGACGATTCTCGATCCAGAACTCGCATTGGCTGCCGGGTTTTGGTCCCCAAAGGACAACATCAGTGTTTTCTATGATCAAGGGTCCACGAAATCGATGAAGCGGATGAGCGAACTAGCCGAAGATCTTAAGAAGAAGAAAGCGATGTCCCGTGGAACAGCTATTTCGCAAGAGATGGCCCACCTTTCCAACGCCTTTGATCTGCTCATCAAAGCGGCCAAAGAAGAAGCAGACATCGAAGTGGTTTCGCACGAAGCAACGCATCAGTTGGCGGGAAATACCGGACTTATGCCGCTGGGTAAGGTCGGTTCGAGGTGGGCACACGAAGGACTTGCAAGTTATTTCGAAACTCCGTCCGGGGCTGTTTGGGGCGGTATCGGCTCGGTAAATCAAACGCGGTTGTCCGACTATCGCAAGATTGCGCGGGATCCATCTCGTTCGCCGCTAGAGCTCGTGGTTTCGGACGGCTTGTTCTATTCAGCCCGAAGCCAAAATCAAGCGGTCGAAGCCTATGGGCAAGCGTGGGCGCTAACCTATTTCTTGATGGAGACTCGCTTTGCCAATCTGATTGAGTATTACAAAAAATGTTCGCATTTGGCCAATGATGCCTCGCCGCGAGCAAGAGTTTCTGCCTTCGTGGAAATCTTCGGTGACCTCCGATCGTTAGAACACGAATTCAATGCGTTCATGAAAAAGCTCAAGACCGACGAAGAGCGAATTCAGGATGCAAGCCGATAATTCACCGGACAGCTTGCGCTGTTCCGCTGCGCGTTTTCGCATAGGCTGGGAATTGGTAACCCGACGCGTGACGGCTTGTTGATTTAATGGTACGACGGACTTCCAAGTCCGTCGAATTCCCCATTGACGGACTTGGAAGTCCGTCGTACTGCCCTTTTTCAATAACGACTTCATTAAAGCAACAAGCCCGTGAGCAAGGGATTGCAAGCGGCCCCTCGTTTACGGGCACGGGTTACCATAGCCTATCTGACGGAGAACGCGACCTTTCGCGGATAGGCAGTGAATTTATCGTAGCAGGCACATTCCATGTGCCGTCCGCAATGCAAAAACCTTTGGTTTTTGAGGCTACGGCACACGGAGTGTGCCTGCTACTTTCCCAGCGATTCAAAAAATTCATTGCCCGAGGGAGCGAAAGGTGACTCTAGAGCTTAAACTAACGGGTGTCCATTGTCTCTTGGCTTGATTTGATTCACCACGATCGCAAAACAGCAAAACAATAGTCCGATGGAACGATACGCATACTTATCTTGTCTCTTGATTTTCTTTTTGTCGCCAGTCGATGCCTTCGTTCCCTATGCCTCGTGCCAGGAACTGCGCAACGAGGCAACTGGACTCTACGAACTTAAGTCGCCTCGTTTGGACGTGATATCGGATATCCCCATCGACGACGAGCTGCGAAGTTGGTCGGGACTTCTTGAACAGAGTTTGGTTCAATGGCAAGACTACTTTCGCGTCGACGCGAATGCTACCAAGGGACTGAAAGCGACTGTGTACGTGATGGTGGACGACTCCAAGTTTCAGCGCAATGGGTTGATGACGGGCGTACCAGCTTTTAAAGAGGGTTTCCAATCTGGTAATCGACTCTATGTGCGAGAGCAACCATCGACCTACTATAGGCGGCACCTCTTCCTGCATGAAGCGACGCATTGGATCATGTGGCATTTATATGGAGGCGGTGGATCCGCTTGGTTTATGGAGGGGATGGCGGACATGCAAGCAACGCATTTGCTGTCGGCTGGTAAATTACAACTGGGAATCATTCCCTCGTCGCCAGCAGAGGTGTCGTATTGGGGCCGTTTGAGATTGATCGATGAATCGTTGAAACAATCTACCGCTCCGACGCTGACGCAAATATTGGGTTACGAAACCGTTCAAGACCAAACCATGCGCTACGCTTGGAGCTGGGCGGCTTGTGTGTTTTTTACAAACCATCCGAAATTTGGTCCGATGCTCCGAGAGGTCTCCGCAGGGAAACTCGACTACTCGCTTGCGCTTTCGCGGAAGTTCAAAGCAAGGGTAGGCGAGTCTTGGAACGAGGCACAAATAGATTGGGATGGCTTCCTCTCGGATCTCGATTTCGGCTACGATCTGAGTCGGTCGTTGGTGTTCAGTGGGGACAGGCCGGCCAAGAAGCTGGAGATTTCTCAGAAATTCTCGTTGGCAACGGAACGCGGCTGGCAATCCGCAGGAATTCGGGTTGAAAAAGGCAGGCCTATTCAGTTCCAGTGCGACGGGCGATTCCGAATTCGTCTCGCAGAGGGAGCCCAAGGAGAGGATTGGAACTCCGAGCCACAGGGAGTCACCATCGAATACTACCGGGGTAATCCGCTCGGTTGTGTTTTGGCGAGCGTCGTACCGACAGACGATCCCGAGGAAACAAGACGTTGGGAAACCCATCCAATCGGCCGGTCCGGAACCCTGTCCCCCGCCGTGGCGGGAACTCTTTTCTTGAAGATCAACGAGTCGTCAAGCGGCTTGTACGACAATAGCGGGACGGTTTCCGTCACTATTTCCCCAGAATAGTGCTGCGGTGGCGGGCTTTTCGTCAAGGCGGTGAATTGGTTCGCGCAGGGCAAAACATAGTCGCCTTTTGCTCCGCAAAAAGTGCGTTCTCCGTTGGATAGTTTATGGAAACCCGTGCCCGTAAGCGAACTGCCGACTGCAATCCCTCGCTCACCGGCTTGTTGATTTAGTGAAGTCGTCATTGGGTAAGGGAGGTATGACGGACTTCCAAGTCCGTCAATGGAGTATTCGACGGACTTGGAAGTCCGTCGTACCATTAAAGCAACAAGCCGTTACGCGTCGGGTTACCAAACTGCCGCCAAAAGTGGTCTCTCTATTTTTTTAAAGCCGATCCGCAAAAGTAGCGTTAATGCCGCGTCCTTTCGCGGATAGGCTGTGAATTTTTCGTAGCAGGCACATTCCATATGCCGTCCGCAATGCAAAAACCTTTGGTTTTTGAGGCTACGGCACACGGAGTGTGCCTGCTACTTTCCCAGCCATTCACTAAATTCACAGCCTCGTCTCGAAATGTGGCGATGTTGGCGAGCTTAAGTGACCCAGATTCTCATGAACTGATCTGGAATCCTTTCCCCCAAACGGAACTAATTTTCTCTGCCATGTTTCTAATCCCTAGACCGAGCCGCAGCGTCCGCTAATAATGACCTAGTTGGGTATTAACGTTTGTAACGGTTGTCTCAATCCTATAATCTATAAGGATGTTTGAAGTGTAATTTCCTAACTACGCTTTAACACGCCTCCTCCTGGTATAGAAGGTGACGTAGGCTTCCCAAACCCCACCCTCCGCTCAATTGGACCGGTTGTCGGTGCACTTGTTTCGGGAAACCAGAATGCCCAAGTAGCGTTTTCGCTATCGGACCAAACTGTTTGGCAATGGGTAAAATAACGTAACGTTTGGCAACTTTACTGAAAGAATCGAATGAAACTGGATCGACAATCTTGGACGCAGTCCCTGGCGCTGATAGCTGCCGTTGGATTGGGTTTCTCGCAATGGTCGGTGGTCTCGGCTCAAGAAGCGACGCCACCGGAATACCCTCCTTTTGAAAAAGTGAGTGAGGGTTTCGTAAAGACGGAATCAAAGAACCTTGAGAAAAATGCGATCCCGTTGTGCGGCGTTTGGACGCGTGAAAAAGACGGCCAGATGCTTTTGGAATTGCCAAAAGACTTTGCGACCAAAAAGTACTTTATCGCTCTGACCGTAAGCAGCGGCGATAAATTCGCTGGTTTGCAAGAGGGCGATTATTACGTTTACTGGAGACAGTACAACAAGCGTTTGGCTCTGATTTTGCCAAACGTTGCAATTCGTTCCAACGGTGAACCTGAGTCGAAATCGTCCGTCAAGCGTCTCTTTACCGACACTGTCTTGCTGGATGTACCGATTGTGGCTATCGGCCCATCAAGGGGTCCAGTGATTGACGCAGATGCGCTCTTTGTCGGCAACGCATCGAAGTTTTTCGGCCCGAAGGTTCGTGTTCAGGACCCTCAACTCTCGAAAATCGTTAAAGCAAAGTCCTTCGCCAAAAATACCGAAATCGCTTTTGAAGTGGTCTCGAACGGCGGAAAACTGCAAACGCTTCACTACTCCTTTAGCGAAGTTCCTGACGAAAACGGCTACCGCCCTCGCAAAGCCGATCAACGTGTCGGCTACTTCGTTACGAACTTTAGCGATCTTGGTAGCTATGCCGAAGACAAAAAACTCGTTCGCTACGTAACCCGTTGGCGTCTGGAAAAGAGAGACCCTAGCCTCAAGCTAAGTCCTCCGGTTACGCCAATCCGCTTCTACATCGAACACACCACTCCCGTTCGCTATCGCCGCTTCGTAAAGCAAGGGCTTGAATATTGGAACAAGGCCTTCGAGAGTATCGGTTTTTCGGACGCGATTCAAGTCTACTATCAAGACGCCAAAACGGGCGACTTTATGGATCTCGATCCAGAAGATGTGCAATACAACTTCGTCCGCTGGCTCAACAACGACGTTGGAACAGCTATCGGGCCAAGCCGCGTTCATCCGCTCACGGGTGAAATTCTAGACGCAGATATCGTTCTTACCGATGGCTGGATTCGTCACTTCAACTTTCAGTATCACGACATGATGCCTGAATTGGCCATGGAAGGAATGAGCGCTGAAACCCTTTCGTGGCTTGGATCCCACCCTAACTGGGACCCACGCCTACGACTGGCACCCAGTTCGAACCGCGAGTACCTAAAGGGTGTTTATGCCAACCAATCCAAGAGTCCTTTCGCTGGCGACCCGTTTACGAAAGTAGATTCGAAACTGATAGGCGACCAGCCTTTGGATGGCTTGTTTGGTAGAACAAGCCAGGTCAACGGTTATTGCAGCGCTGCTGTTGGAAAACAGATGGACATGGGAATGGCCCGTTTGGCTCTCAGTTTGTTCGACGAAGAAGGCAATCTGCCTTTGTTGGACGAGCCCAAGAAAGACGAGCCTAAGAAAGACGAGCCTAAAAAGGAGGAGCCTAAAAAGGAGGAGCCTAAGAAAGACGAACCTAAAAAAGAGGAGCCTAAGCCGGAAGACAAGAAACCTGAGGTGAAGAAGCCAAAGGAAGATTTCCTTGACGGGATGCCCGAGTCGTTCATCGGCCCTCTCTTGGCGGAACTCGTCGCACATGAGGTCGGTCACACGCTTGGACTTCGTCACAACTTCAAGGCTTCGAGTGTGTACTCCCTCAAGGAAATGAACTCGGCAGACATGAAGGGCAAGAAGCAACTCGCTTCCTCGGTGATGGATTACATCCCAATCAATATGCCATACGAGCTCGAGGGCGCGGTTAAGGGCGATTACACGATGACAGGTATCGGCCCTTACGATTATTGGGCTATCGAATACGGCTACACACCGGAAGAAGCCAAGTTGCCTGAAATTCTCAAGCGAGTCAGTGAACCTGAGTTGCAATACGCGACGGATGAAGACACCGGTGGTCCAGATCCGTTTGCGAGGCGCTATGACTACACCAAGGAACCGCTTGACTACGCTGAAAATCAAATGAGGCTGGTCAAACTGTATCGATCCCGTTTACTGGATAAATTTGTCAAGGATGGCGATAGTTGGGGCAAGGCCCGCCGTGGTTATGAATTAACGCTCGGCGAGCAGATGAAGGCTGTTAGCATGATGGCCAATTGGGTAGGCGGTGCATTTGTCAATCGCGACAAGAAGGGTGATCCGGGCAATCGCCAATCGCTCGTGCCGGTCGCAGCAGATCGTCAACGCAAGGCCTTGGACTTCGTGTTCAAGACTGCGTTCCGAGATGACGCCTTTGGAATTACACCTCAGATTTTGGAGCGTTTGACCAATGACAAATGGGCGGACGAGGGTGTCCGTTCGATGAGTGAATCCACGTTCCCAATCCACGATCGAATTTTGGGCTACCAAGCCTCTGCATTAACTATGCTGATGAATCCAACAACATTGCGTCGTGTGTTTGATAACGAGCAATTGGTCCCTCAGGATCAAGATGCAATGACGCTCCCTGAACTGATGGACAAAGTCTTCAATGAAGTTTGGTCGGAGTTGAGCGCTAAACCGGAAGGTGAAGTTTCTTCGCGCAAACCACGCATCAGTTCATGGCGCAGAAACTTGCAACGCGAGCACCTAGAGCGTCTGGTCGATTTGGCAATGCCGAACGATTCGAACGCAGCGACGAAACCGGTAACTTCGCTGGCGTTGATGCAGCTTAGGGATTTAAAGCGAAAGATTGATGCAACGCTCGAAGGCCGCAATGCCCTCGATCCGTATTCGCTAGCTCACCTTGCGGAATCGCAGCAACGGGTTTCTAAAGCGATCGACGCGATCTACGTCTATAACATGCCGTCCAGCTTTGGCGGGGCAGGAATCCAATCCTTCCTCTTTGGCCAAGAGGGGCAACCGGCTCCGAGTCAGCCAGCTCAAACTGAGCAGGAACTGCCTTAGACAGCCTGATTTCGCTCGTTAAGGTTCGGCATCGAAAACGAATGCGAACCGCCGCTCAATCGAAAGCCCCGCGTCGACCCGCGGGGCTTTTTTTATTTCTCGTTCCTTCGTCGACGCACTGTCGCTGCCCCGTAAACCAACGCACCGGTTGCAAACGCTCCGAGGCACAACCAGAACTGATTTGGTTCGCGTTGCGAAGCAACTCCCAAGAACAGAACTGCGCCAGCGACATAGAGACTCGTCGCGACATGCTCGTACCAACGAACCGGTATCTCCGTGATAAAATTTTTCTTCGCAAACCAAATACTTGAGACCGCAAGCGCACCGCATGCGGTCAATGTCAGTCCTAAAAACTTGATAATCCCTTCGATATCCGATATCCATACGACAAGGCAACTGAGCGACGCCTGAACAAAAATGGCGATTCGGGGAACATGGTGGCTGATCTGAAAGAATTTTGGCAAGCGGCCATCCTCGGCCATTTGTGCGTACACCCTGGGGCCAGTCGCCATCATGGCGAGAATGCTGGTTGCAGCGGACAAAATGATGGCAAAGCGTATCACTCGCGAAAGTCCATTGCCACCTATATTCTCTGCCACATCAGCCACATAGCCTTCTCCAGACTCAGCAATTCTCTCGGGACTTAGGCCATATAAAAATACGAAATTAAGCAACAGGTAAAGGAGCATCACCAGTACACAGGCCACCCACATCGAGCGGCTGACGAAATTCCGCCGATGGCGGATGTCGGTTTCCTTCTCGACCTCGCCCGCCAAATAAATGCTTGCATTGAAGCCGGTGTAAGCGAGTGAAACATAGAAGAGAGATACGATCATGGACATGAGTATCTCCGGTTGCTGAAGTCTCGCGACTATGGATGCGGTGTCTACTGACCCGCTCGTTGGACCCGTCAGTATTCCCGTGTTGTTTGCCTTCAAGACAAAGGGAATACCGACGACCAGAAAGAAGGAGAAGCACGCTAGCTTGATCACGATCACGATATTGTTGAACGCGGTGCCCACCTTCAAATGGAATGCATGCAACGCTGCGGCGACAAGGATAGACGCGGTTGCAATGATTCGGACTCGCGAGATGGAATCGCTTGCACTGGCACCGGCGGGATCCGCTCCCACTAGGTATTTACCCAATAGCAATGCAGATGCAGCAATGGGGGCAGTAAAGCCGGCAATGATTGAGATCCAACCAGCAATGAAGCCGATGGCGGGATGGACACATCTAGAGAGGTAGGAATACTCACCCCCTGAGACGGGCAATCGACTAGCCACCGCTCCGTAAGCGATGGCCCCGCAAATGGCATGAATTCCTCCGATGAACCAGACCAGCAAGACAAGCCTAGCATCTTGGAGCGACAGCAGTGAGTAGTAACTGCCGACATAGACGCCGACACCAATCATGTTGCCCACGATCAGGCAGACGAGCGTGAAGAACCCGATCGATGGCTTTTTTGCGAGACGATTCGTTGGTGTCTGATTGTTGGATTGGCTAATGGGATTGCCTCGGAATTGGTTTGGTTTGATTTTGGCGGCAATTTGATAACCCGTGCCCGTACGGCTTGTTGATTCAATGGTACGACGGACTTCCAAGTCCGTCGAATTCCCCATTGACGGACTTGGAAGTCCGTCCTACCGCCCTCACCCAATCACGACTTCACTAAAGCAACAAGCCGCGTAGGCGAGGGCAGACTGCGATCCCGCGCTCACGGGCACGGGTTACCACAGCCTATCCGACGGAGAACGCGTTCTTTCTCGGGAGCAAAAGGCGACGATGCGGAGCGACCGGGGGACACTCGGGGCTACCTATCTTAACAAGCAACGTTCATTGGCATTGCCCGGAAGAGGGTCAGGCTGCTATTTAGAAATTCTAGGCGTTGTGGCCAATTCCTTTGGAAATCGTAAATGTCAGTTTGGGTTCAACAAAATAGCAGAAAAGCATGTGTGTCGGGAGGGCATTTCCTTACCGAGCTCAGACGCGTATGTCTATTCTGTTTGTCGGTTTTCCTGTTGTTGCTGTCGGCCGGCTGCGCATCGCAGAAGTTCGTCCAAGTTCGTAACAACCCGGTGAATCCGCTGACGGAAAGCCTGAGCTTGATGTCGCGTAGCGGGGCTCAAATCACGCCGCGAACCACTACGCTTCTCCGGCATTATGCATTGCTGGATGCCTACAAGCGCAACCCCGAAGACTGCTTGGTTCAGTTGCAAGAACTTGTAATGGACGAAAAGGGTGCTGAGAAAATTTACGCGATCTCAGAACTCGCCTTCACCATCGGCAGCAAAGCCGAGAAAGCCCGCCAGGAGGGACTCGCTTTGGACATGTACACGGTGTCGGTTAGCAATGCCTATTTGTACCTGTTCTGCACGGATTTGGATGTGTCTCGCAACCCATATGATCCCCAGTTTCGCGGGGCGTGCGATCTATACAACACAGCGTTAGAAGCTACCTTGCGTTTGGTGAGCAAACAAGGAAACTTGAAGCCCGGCAACAGTTATCGTATTACCACGTCCAAAAAAAATTATGACATCCAAGTCGTATCGCGTGGTTCGTGGCACGATGCCGACTTCGAGTCGCTTAAGTTTTGCAGTGAGTTTCAAGTGAAGGGACTCGACTCAGCCAACGTCAATTATGGAGTCGGGGTACCGATGATCGCCGTGCGGCAGGAACATCATGGCGCTAGTCCAGCGGAAAAATATTATCCAGAAGGATTGGCATTTCCGGTGACTGCACTGCTGCGAGTCACATCGCCATCGATTCACGCGTCTCCCAATTCTCAGCATCGGCATCCATGTGTACTTGAACTGCACGATCCATTGGACTCGACCGATATCGAGCTGAATTCGCGTGTGGTACCACTCCAATCCGATCTGAGCACACCCCTCGCATACTTCTTGGATAATCCTAAATTTCGCGAGCAAACCAATAGCAATTTAAACCCGTTTGAACAGCACAAAGCAGATAAACTGCGCGGTGTTTACATGCTTGAACCTTATGATCCCAATCGCATTCCTGTTGTGATGGTTCATGGACTATTTTCGAGCCCACTCACGTGGATGCCCATGTTCAACGACCTCCGCTCGTTTCAGGAACTCCGAAAAAACTACCAGTTTTGGTTTTATCAGTATCCCACTGGACAGCCATTCTGGGTCAGCGCCACCCAAATGCGCAGCGACTTGTTCGAATTGAGAAAAACGTTGGACCCTCAAGCCACTCATCCGGTTCTCGACCAAATGGTATTGGTTGGGCATAGCATGGGGGGACTCGTTTCACGTATGCAAACCCTCGAGAGCGGCGAAGAGTTTTGGCATATTTTGAGCGATCAACCCTACGAAAAAGTCAAAGGCGAGGATACCGAACGTCAACGCTTGGCAGCAGCTCTTTTCTTTCACCCCAATAGTGCGGTCAAGCGAGTCGTAACCATTGGGACACCCCACCGCGGGAGCGACTATGCAAACGACTACACCCGTTGGATTGGCCGAAAGCTGATCTGGTTGCCTAGCAGCATTACCGATGTCGGCAATTCTCTCATTCGTCAGAACCCGAACATGTTCCGCAACACCGAGTTGCTGACCACAACGACGAGCATCGATTCTCTTAGTCCCGATTCTCCTATTTTCCCGACCATGTTACGAGCTCGACGCGCTCCGTGGGTTACCTATCACAATATCATTGGAGTCGTTCAAAAATCTCATTGGTTCAGGGGAGAGTCGGAACCCAGTGACGGCGTTGTCGGAATCGAGAGTGCACATATGGACGACGTCGCTAGCGAAATCCTGGTGGAGTCGAAACATCAAGACATTCATCGAACGGCCCGAGCCATTTTGGAAGTTCGCCGCATTCTTGTCGACCATTTGAGAGAGTTGTCTACGCAGCCTGCCTTGGCAGGACTGTTGGACTTGCCATTGAGCTGGCGCAGTAATGACAAGAGGATACCTGCATCGACCATTTCTCATCAGAACCTCGTCACGGCATCGACTCAACTTGACGAACAAGGAGTCGCTATACTGGGACAGAGGGAGACTCGGGTCGCGACAAGTGCTGAATTTGCTCCCTTGCCATTCCCACCCAAGTCTGGAAAAAAATTACGCTTGCCCCCCATCTATCGCATCAATCAATAGCCAACTGTGTGTGATGAATCAGTTGCATCAATGCCTTCGCTACTTGCTCATAGCCATGGTCCGTTTTTATCAACGCGCAGTCAGCCCGCTTCTAGGCAGCAATTGCCGTTTCTCCCCAACTTGTTCGCAGTACATGATTGAAGCCATCGAAAAATACGGCGCATTGCGTGGTGTTTGGAAAGGGATCAAGCGAATCGGTAGGTGCCATCCGTTTCACAAAGGTGGCTACGATCCGCCATGATGCCTCATGCCTCAAATTCGACTCGCTCCCAAGTTGGAAAGCCGATTGCATTTGGAATGGAGCGAAGTCCAAGGAGCATGTTCGCTAAGTCGTGGCCATACCATTTTCGATACCCAGCATAACTCGTCGTCAACCTTGGGTTGATTTCGATGACTATCCAATCGCTCGCTGCAGCAGCGTCGATTGGAATCAGAAAATCAATTCCAATCCAGCCCGCTGCCCCTGGTGGAACCGCATTGAGCACTACGTTGGCAAAATCGTCCAGCTCCGCGAAGGAAACTTGGGCCAGCGGACCTGATCCACCTCGGTATTGCACGCATTCGCTAGGGTTTGCGATCGCTATTGGACTGACATCGATTCGTTGTTCAAAGGCACCCAAGACCTTGCGGCTTCCATGGGCGATGAGCGCGAGACTAGCCGGCTGACCTGCGATCCAAGGCTGAACGATCCAATCGTCCGCGTTTTCTGCTAGCAGGCTCGTCGATAAGGCCCACGACTCGAATGCCGCGCTGTTCGCAAAGTAACTCATTTCCGCGCAACCAGCACCATCGCGACGTTTGACAGTGATGGGTGAGTCGCCGATCCTTTTGTCTGCCGCAACTCGCGATGCATAGTACTCCCGAAGTGTCCAAGTCGCCGGGTGCGCGATCCCGCCTGCAAGCAGCATTTTTGCCATCAACCATTTGTCGGATGCCGCGTTCAAGAACGCCTCGTCCGACGCGAGAACCTGGACTCCTAATGCCCGCAGCGTTCGAACGATCGATGCCAATGCGTCGTTCAGCTCGGGAGCAATAACAATGGTCACATCGCAATCGGATGCGACATGGCCCCAAACTTCTAAAAAACGATCCGTCGATTCGACCATCGCAATCGAAGCCGAACTCAAAAAGGATGGGGGTACCAAGGCATTCATGAGGACCGAGCGATCCAAACAAGTGCATACCGAATGTCCGCACTCGATTAAATCGGATGCCAATGCATCCAGCATCGACAAACCTTCGCCGAAAAGAGGAACAAGAACGTTCGCCGGAGTATGCGGGTCCTTCGGAGGTTCATCAGGCTCGATTAAGCCGCCGCCGCACAGAAATTCGAGGACGGCAATCCTCACTCGTTACGACGCAAATTCAAGTTGGTGTCCGCATATGTTCTGGCATACCACAAACGCCATTCCTGTTTGCTGAATCCAAAGTTTTCGCCCGTGATGGAGTTTAAGGCCGATAGAACACTCTGGTGATTATAGGGTTGTTTGGTCGTGGTTTTGCTTCCCCCCATGGTCTGTTGTATACCTCCGTCCGAGCTGATGGCATTCGTACCCGGAGTGGATTGTGTTCTGGTAATGATTGAGGTGAGGGATTCGATGAGTGAAAAAACAGCCCGATCCTCATGAAGAACCTGAAGATTGCTTCCAGCACGATCTATTTTTTGGATGTCTTTGCTTCCGAGCGCCGCGAGAAAAGCACTTAGCGCGAGCTCGCTGGAATACTCTGTTCTTAAAAGCAATTCAAGGCTAGCGTTGACAACGTCTTGATTATTGGAGTTCATGGCAAGTGAAATAAACGTTGAACTCGCCGAAGCGCCAGGCATACGGGCTAGAATCTCCATGTACATATCGACGTTTCGACCCTCGTTCAGTTCTTTCGCGAGAAGGTCATGAACTTTGTCGATCGCAAGAGGATCGTTCAGGGTCCGAAAAAATTCCGCCGCTTTCGCACCTTGCGCATTGGGTTTTCCAAGATTCGATAAGTTTCTGTCGATCTCAACCTTCATCAGAGCAATGTCTTTCGAAAGTTTGTCTTCCACTTCCGTGATCGCCTTAGCGTGCATCGTCGTCAATCGTTTTTTCCCTTTGACTAATCCCCGACGCTTATTGAGCGTTTCTTTACGAATCCATATTCCGTCTTTATCCGGAATATAACCAATGGCTGCCCAAGCCAACCGGTCGCTGGGGTCCAGTTCTACGATGCGTTCATAATGGGCATTGGAAAGCTCAAGCGTGACATTGGACCTCGAATAAAGAGCAAGTTCTTTGTGGGACTCCGCTGAGTCGTCTTTGCTGCCAAAGAGTTTGGCGTATGCCAATTGGGGTTCGCCGGTCGAAAGGCTTTCTTTGACGCTCAATTTGGTGCGTGCGATTTCGATTTCAAAGCCATCGCTCGTCAGAATCTTGACAAACTCGGATTTTGGGTCATTGGCAAGCGGACGACCGGAGATTGTCCCGCCACCAAGAATTTCGAACGTATCCGCCTTCGAAACGGACAGTGTCAACAGAGCAAGAACAAACGCGACAAACAGTAATTTCATTTTGATGTCCAATTTTCAGAGGCCAAATGACACTCTCTTTGAAGCCGCAACGCGCTAGCGGGCTGTTGTTTATTGGTACGACGGACTTCCTAGTCCGTCGAATTCCCCATCGACGGACTTGGAAGTCCGTCGTACCACCCACCACCGCTATTTTAGCATACTCCATTCAAGGCGACGCTACTTCGTGATTTTCGCGGCCGCCTGCACAATCGCCAAAAACGAGTCCGATTTCAAGGAAGCGCCACCCACTAACGCGCCGTCAATATTGGGTTGGCCAAGCAATTCCATGGCGTTATCGGCTTTGACGCTCCCGCCGTACTGGATCACCACCGCGTTTGCCACGGATGCGGAAAACGTCGTCGCAAGCAATTTGCGAATGTCGGCATGCACTTCTTCGGCTTGAGCGGGCGTGGCCGTCTTGCCGGTGCCGATGGCCCAGACTGGCTCGTAAGCGAGAACCGTCTTGGCCATTTGTTCGTTCGTCAGGCCTGCTAGGGAATGCGTGCATTGCCATCGAACCACTTGATTTGTTTCGCCCGCTTCGCGTTGCTGCAAGGTTTCGCCAATGCACACGATCGGGGTCAGGCCTGCTTTCAACACAGCGTGAAGCTTAACATTTACGTCGGTATCGGATTCGCCGAAAATCGCGCGTCGTTCGCTGTGACCAAGGATCACATAGCGGCAGCCCAGATCGTTTAACATCGCGCAGCTAATCTCACCCGTGTAAGCCCCGTCTGTCGCTTGATGGACATTTTGTGCCCCTAATTGAATCTGGCTACCCCGTAGTGCCGCACCAACGTCATGGAGGTAAACGCTTGGGGGACAAACGGCAACATCGACGCTGGAAATGGTTTGCAATGAATCCATTAGTTGTTGGACCAAAGCGACCGACGAGTCCCGCAAAAGATTCATCTTCCAATTGCCAGCAATAAAGAACTTTCTCACGGTTCGAGACCTTACAGGAAATAAGTGTGGGGGTGGAGTCTTTGGAGAACGAAAGGATGTTCGAAATGTCGAAATTGTCAACCGCTTATCGTGTTTGACCTGGATTTGAATGCGGTCTGTTTGCTACCGTCCTACCAAAGCTGCCAATCGTGAGCGAAACATGGAGAAAATCCCGATCTCGATGTTTGGCTGGTCAGCAAGTTAGAGACTCACCCAGAAAAAAAAGGCATTTTGACGATGCGAAAAATCGCTGTCCTCAACCAAAAAGGTGGCGTTGGCAAGACCACAACGGCTGTGAATCTCGCAGCCGGACTTGCACAATGCGGCAAGAAAGTATGCGTGCTGGATTTGGATCCACAAGCCCACGCATCGTTGCATTTGGGTCTGACACTTAACGAGAACGAAATCAGTGTCTACGACATGCTGTGCGGTGATGCGAGGCTCGATCAAGTCCGACGCTGGGTACTGCCCAATCTTGCCGTGGTTCCAGCCAGCCTCGATTTAGCGGCTGCCGAGATGGAATTGGCTGGTGAAGTTGGCCGCGAAGTAATTTTAAAAGACAGAATCGAGATGGACGATTCCGATTTCGATTTCATGATTCTGGATTGCCCTCCCTCCCTTGGTGTACTCACTCTCAATGCACTGACGGCAGTCGACGAGGTCTTCTTGCCCTTGCAGCCTCACTTTTTAGCGCTTCACGGTTTGAGCAAACTGCTCCGAACGATTGAGCTCGTTGCCAAACGATTGAATCCGAACTTACGACTCGAAGGCATCGTGCTTTGCATGTACGAATCCGGGACGCGTTTGGCCGCCGAAGTCAGTCGCGATGTCGAAGAATTCTTGAAAGTAAGCACCGCTCAGAGTCCCGTATGGGCTCAGGCCAAGTTCTTTCAAACCAAAGTGCGACGCAATATTCGCTTGGCGGAAGCCCCGAGTTTCGGTCAATCGATTTTCGCCTACGCGCCCAACAGTCACGGAGCGGAAGACTATCTCTCCTTGGCCTACGAAGTTTTAGCAGGAGACGGACCAACAGCTCCTTTACTCAAAGCGCTTTCTACCGCAAAGTAAAACCCTAAGAGACGAGTTCGATCATGTCGCATCCGCAATTCGAAAGCTTTCCGTTAAGCGTCCGCATGGGCTTGCAAACCACACGTTTCGACCTCAAGAAGCTCAGCAAGAAGCTCAGCCTCGCGATTGTCCTATCCTCACTGGTTGTTATGCCAGGTTGCCAAGGGCTAGGGTTTCGATCTCGCGATGACGACATGGCTTTTCTCAACGAGGAGGAAGATGACTGGTCCTATCCGAACCGATCGGCCGGAAAAGTCCCACGTCCACGCTTCGCAGATGCTCGCTCGCGAGAAAACAGTTCGGAAACCAAGGGACTGACGAAAGCGTCTCGAAACGCTGCCGCAGAACCCAACAAGCTTCCTGAATTTTTGCGACAGGAAGATGCGCAAGGCGATGCAAACAAAGATCGCAAGAACGGGCCGTTGTTGAGCACTCAGCAGCCAGACACCGACTTCGAAAAAGCTTTGGATTCACTGCCCACCGGCCAGCGCGAGTTGTACAAGAAACAACTTGAGGCGGTTCAAAATCAAGTTATCAACATGGCTTCGAGTCGTGACTCAACCAGCGAAGAGCAAACCGCCAAGTCCTCGAACGAAAAACGAACACTTTCTGATTCCAGTGCGAATCCATCCGAATCGAATGAAAAAGTAGTCGTACAAAGCGATTCGGAATCGAACGAAAAGAAAAAGACAGGCGTCTCTATCCGTCTGAATGACTCTGCTGTCAAGGATTCTGCTGTTCCTGTGGACGCTAAGTCGGTTGCAAACACGATACAATCGCCGCTTCAGGAGAATCCTGTTACTCCCAAAGAAGGTGTCCATTCCGCAGCAACGATTTCGCCCATCATGCCGCTGGAGTCCAACGTCATGACTGCGTCGGGAATCGCCGTCGCGCCATCGAAACCAACTTCCGCCGCCACAAGCGCTGAGAGTGCACCTAGTACTCCTGCGAATAGTCCGCCAGTTCCTTCGTTGACTTTGTCGCAAAGTGCCAACCAAGCCATCGAAGAATTGGAAAAGCAACTCCGCGAAACAACTTACACCGATGAGAGCATGCGGCGGAGCCAAGAAATCAAACTGCGAATGCTGTACGTTGTTCAACGCCGGCTAGAGGACGCGCTACGCCCTATCGAGCACTTGAGCGTCAACGAAAACGCATTTATTGCACATGAGATGCAAGCTCTATTTGAGGCAACCAATCCGGACGCGATGCCGGTTAAGTCGCGCCACTGGGCTCTCGTCATGAACAGCCAGCGTGAAGCCACGAATCACCTCGCGGCAGCAAGCAATTTGGAAGTTAGGTCGCTTGCTTTCTGTACCGAAGTCGAGCGGTATGGAGTCGTGACGAAATTTGCCAAGAATCAATTTCAAGCCGATCAAGAAGTGTTGCTCTACTGCGAAATAGACAACGTTTCGGCAGAAAAAATCCGAAATGGATTTGAAACGCAATTGCAAGGCAGCTACGAGATCCTCGACGGTCAAGGTAGCAAGGTAGCGGACCAATTGTTGCCGATGGAACCGGAACTATGCCAGAATCATCGACGAGACTACTTCATCGTTTACAAGATCTACATGCCACAGCAAATCGCAATTGGCAGTTATCAATTGCGATTGACCATTGAGGATATGAAAGCACACAAGTGGGGCCAGAGCCAAGTTGATTTTCAAATCAAAAAATAGTGCGAGACATCCTTCAGCTTGCGCTTCGCACTCGATTGCAATCGCTTAAAATTGGGTACCGTTGCTAGATGCGGGTGGCGAATCGTTGCCCTGTATCTCGATGCGATTCTTACAGTCCACGCCCCTCATCCCCAGCCCTTCTCCCCTGAGTACCGGGGAGAAGGGAGCATGAACTCTGCGCGAGTACTTACGTCAGTAATCACTTAGAACGCACCATCCTGCCAACTTGATACGGAGCTTTCCCAGCGCGTAACTCATCCTTTTTTTGGAGAATCAATCTTTCCAATGCGGAAGCCGTTACGTATAGTGCAAGTGTGCGAATCGGAAACGGTTCGCATCAATTGCCTCTGGTCGTTTTTCAGGCTGAGGGACCATCATATTGCGTTGGCTTAGATCGTCAAAAGGCGAGTGCAGTAGCACGCCTGATCTACGCCAGTCTCGCAGCGGCTCCATGTCGTGCCGACGAACGGTCGGAGGAAAAAACAAGCGCTGGCCGGTGGTTCACCCATCGGCCAGCTTTGTTTCGCTAGCGGGGGTTTAGACGCGAGAGGGTGAGGCCACTCCTGTAAACATGTTTTGTTAGGCCTTGCCCAACCAATTCATTGCTTGGGAGGGTGAGGCTCCTGCCGAACCATTGCGTCGTAAGCTCGGCAGGAGCCTCGCCCTCCCGATGGTTTCCAATGCATTCGCCATTGCAAAGATGTTTAGAGGGGTGGCCTCGCCCTCCCATTGATTTTCCATCCTTCGACTTGGCAACTGCTGGTGGCCTTGGAACTATTGCGTGAGCGCGTACAGTAGCATGTTGATTCCGATTCGGAATGCGTCCTCCCGAACATAACCTCGGCATTGCATCGAATGTTTGCTCTCCATCGCACAGCTTAGATCATTGGGCGAGAACAACATCACGATTCTGCCATTCCATTCCAGCGCATCGAGATCTGCCGGCCCTTCTCGTTTGGATTGGCGCAGGTCCGAACCCGCCGCCGATGCATCGATCAACGCAACGTTACCCAAATCGTATCCCACAGGTCCATTGCGTTGCATGAGCGGATGTTTTGGATCTACTTTTCGCCAGAATGAGTCGGGGAGTACTTGGCTGAACTCTTTGCGGACTGCATCGGAAAATTCTTTGGAAGCACAGATCGAATCGCCGATGACGAAGCCGCCGTTTTCGAAGTGCTTCTTCAAGCCTTGCCGTTCCTCTTGAGACAAGGCAAACTGGTTTCGCCCGTGAATGTAGAGGATCGGATACTTCTCGACTTCTGGGCTTACGAGCGAGACCATGGGAGTCTTGCTGTCGACCAGGGATTGCGATTCTCGCCGAAACATTTCGATCAAGTTGGCGACCGCTTTGGGAGTGTCATCCGATCCACCGCTGTGCTGGATCTTGGGTATTGTCAGCGCCCCACGAGCAAGCGCTTGCCGGTCCCCCTGGGGGATAATTATGGTAGCTGCGTCCAGTTTGTCTTTGAGCTCGCGTCCGGTGGCGTAGGCTACCGCGTTGACACCTAGTTTGACTGCGTTCAGGATATCCGACTCGACCGAAGCTGCACGCTTTGGGATGATCCCATACGGCCGCCCCAGTTCCCATCGGCATGACAGACTGATGGGTGAATAGACGACGCTTGTGCGACAACATGTGTCCAATCCATACAGCCAAAAATCTTTGGGTAGGGCATTCGGATCAACTTTGGTTTCCGCCGACCAGATGGGATGCGACGGAGCGAGCTTTTGAAATGGCTTGTCGAAGATGGTTTCCATCTCGCGACGAAACGATTTATCAAACGCTTCCCCATTGCAACCGTCGCCGTTGCAAGCCTCTGCAAAGATAAATCCGCCTTGTTCGGTATAGTCTTTGAGCAGTTTGCGTTGCGGGTCTGTAAGCTTGAATTCCTTGGAGCCACTGAGGAACAACACGGGCGTTTCCAAGAGGTTTTCTACGGTTGCTTTTTCTAAACGGATGGTTTGCCATGCAAGCTCACGCTTCCAGACCTTTTCGATCTGCCCTGTGAGGTTTTGAATGGAGCGACGATGTTGATTCCAATCGTTGTCCTTAGGATCCCCGTATTGCAAATGACCGATGACCACTTGTCGTTTGCCTTTGCTCAAGAACAGGAGAGCCATCGCAGAAGCAGAGATTTCGTCCCCCTCGGTCGGACCACCTCGAAAACTGCCACCGATGCTTTGGCCTTGGTTGGAGAGCAAATACTCGGCACCTTCGCGATACCAGTCGTGATCGCCAATGAAACGCTGGCCGGTCAGGCGTCCGACCCGCTCCAATGCATAGAGGTAGTACATGGTGTACGATCCACTATCCGGGTTGCGGTTGACGGAGAAATTACGAGCGAGCCATTGCATTGGTTTGGCCACGTCAAAATCGCTGTCTTTGACGGTCCCGCAACACTTGATGTTGTTTCCAACGACTTGCGCATCGGCTCCTTCCGAAGCGTCTTGCAAGATGATCATGGAAGCGATCCCGGCACAAGTCATGCTGCCAATAGGTCTATCTTTTCGATAACCCCAGCCCTCGCCGCGTCTCTGACTGATCCAATACTCTCGACTCTTGGAAAAGCGCCTTTCAGGGATTGCGATCCCAAGCTTGCTTGCTTCCCATAGTGCTAGAACGGCAAACTGGCTGTTCGATTCATCGGAATCACCCGTACCCTGATAGTAACCCCATCCGCCATTCTCGGCCTGAGCGTTCACAAGCCAGTCGACCTCTTCCTGGATTCTCGCCATGTCCTTGGCCGGTTCGGCCAAGCAAAGCACCATTATTTTTAATGCGGCTGTGTAGGTTCGTTCGGACTTGAGGCTGCGAATGTAATCCAAAGCCTTGACAATTTTGGGAGATTTGACGCTTTGGCCAGCGCTGAGCAAAGCCAATGTCACCAAACACGTTTGTCCCGTCCCGTATTCGAGATGGCCCGGCCAAGAACCTCGACGGCCAGCCGTCTCTTGGCTTTTCTCCAGAAACGCCACACACTGCGCGATGGATGCGGAAACGGCCGCAGGCGTCACTTTTGTATTTTGGGCAAAGGCTCTTGGCCCAACGATCGATGGTAGCAACCAAGCTGCAATCAGCAACAAGGTTGGTAGGATCGCAACACGTTGGCCCTGAGAAGCGTGTTTGCGAGAATCTTGACCTGCCATGTTTTGCTCCGAGGGAATATTCACCTATTGTCGCCTTTCTAAGTTGCCTTCCTTCGTTGCACGACGCTCCGCGTCGTGATTCCTGCGACGCGGAGCGTCGCACAACGAACGCTCCGCTGCCGACTACTCCATCATCGCTCGTACGCTCTCTTCGCAGACTGGAGAGATGATGCCTCTCTCGGTAATGATAGCGGAGATCAATTCAGCCGGCGTCACATCGAATGCAGGGTTGTACACGTCGATCCCGCTAGGTGCAGTCTGTCTGCCAAAACCGTGCGTGATTTCGTCTGCTTTGCGTTGCTCGATTGGAATGTCGTTGCCACTGACAATGGAGAGGTCAAACGTGCTGCGTGGTGCTGCGACATAGAACGGAACAGCATGATACTTGGCCAAAACAGCGACCCCGTACGTCCCTATCTTGTTGGCCGTATCACCTCGGGCTGTGATTCTATCCGCACCGACGATGACCGCCTGGATGCGGCCTTCGCGCATGACTTGGGCCGCCATGGAGTCGCAGATGACGGTACAGCGTACGCCACGCTGCTGCAGTTCCCAAGCGGTCAACCTGGAACCCTGCAGCAATGGCCGTGTCTCATCGGCAAACACATGAATGTTCTTACCTTGGTCTTGGGCAGTAAAAACAGCCGCTAGAGCGGTCCCATATTCTGAAGTCGCGAGGCCGCCTGTATTGCAATGCGTAAGCACCCCCGAATGGTCCGCCAGCAACTCGGCACCGTGCTCGCCGATGGCATGGCATGTTCGGCGATCCTCGTCGTGAATCAATCTCGCTTCTCTCAGTAAAGCTCGAGCTAGGTCCAATGACGATGCGATGCTGGTACTTCGAGCGACCACCGCTTTCATCCGATCGAGCGCCCAAAACAAATTAACCGCGGTCGGGCGACTCGTTGCTAAGTACTCGCAAGCATTTACGGCAACGTCGCGGGCGACTTCGACCGAGTTTCCGTTCGACAAACATTTTTGCAGTCCAATGACAACACCATAGGCAGCTGCGATCCCGATCGCGGGGGCACCGCGGACTCGCAACATGACAATTGCTTCAAAAACCTCTTCGATCGTGTGCAATGAGAGCAACTTGAGTTCCCTAGGCAGCAGCGTTTGGTCCAGCAAGACGAGAAAACCATCGGCATCGCCGGACCATTGCACCGAAAAGACCCGTTGCGTGGGTTGCTCGACTGAACTCATTCTGCGCTCCCGTCTGGGAACGGCTCATCAAGGAGTCTTTGAATGGTTTGTACTAATTTATCCATGGCAAAGGGTTTGTGAATGTAATCATCTGCTCCCAACATTCTTGCATAGGCTTGATGGCGTTCGCCATCGTTACCCGTCACCATGACGACGCGTACCATCGTCTTCTTGATTCGACGAAGATGCTCCAGGACCAGGAATCCACTCCGGCCCGGCATCATCATGTCGAGCACCATCAAGTCGGGATTAACGGTTTCAATCGATTCCACGCCTTGATTGCCGTCCGGCACGTGTGTGACAGCGTACCCAAGACCTTCCAAAGCGTATTTCACTGGTTCCGCAACTTCGAAATCATCGTCCACGATAAGAATGCGAGGTGGTCGGTTCTCGGTTTGCCAACCAGGAGCAATAGGCATAATACTTAGATTTGAGGGAATTGGTAAAGTCGGATATGCAAGCGAGTGGGACTCCCTTTCGGATGGAACCATTGTTCTTATAGCGGAGCGGCGCGAGCCGCCCGGTGAATTCCCAAGTGATTTGCGAATCCTCACCGGACAGCTTGCGCTGTTCCGCTACAAACGCTGTTCCGCTACAAACGCTGTTCCGCTACGGAGTGAGTGCCCTTGACCGAATGCTCGCTCATTATAGCAGCCTTTTCATTTAAAGTACGATTGGCTGATTCCACCACTGTTTCCAAGTCCAACCGGGGGGCGGCACAAAGGGAATGGCCGTCCACCAAGGCATGTCTTTGAGATCGCGAGGCGGAGACGAAGGGACGTCGTCGGGCCGGACGGATTGTGGAGGATCCGGTAGAGTCCATCCCGTTGCGGGAGGAGCTAGATCCAGCGATTTGTGGTAGTCTCGCTGCCTTTGTTCGATCCAGGTCAACGTTGGAAAGGTGGAATCCCCGGGAAGAAACGTATCTGCATGTTTTAGTCGGTCACGAGCCAATTGGAAATCCTCTTTGGCCGTGGCTGCCAAGCTTAAATTTTTCCAGGCGGCAGTGTTCCAAGAGTGCTGATCGGCCGCCTCTTGCCATTCTCTTTCAGCCGCTTGCCAATTCCCTTGTCTCGCATAGCCATTTCCTTGCCGAACCTTGGAGGAGCCCGGCATGAACCAAGGCAAGTCCAGCGATGCCTGCATCGGTTCCGTAGTCGGTGCCACTATGGACCACGACTGCTTCGCAGAAGCCATGAGCACTCGACCGTCGTTCCCTTGCGCAAACATCATGAGTTCCGGGTATTTTTCCTCGGCTTGCTTTCGATTGATGGAGATGGTTTCTTCTTTGATGCGTTGCCCAGAGGCAACATCCACAACGCTCCAATGAACGGTCAAGTACTCCAGTTTTTCCTTGGGTTTGAACAAGCGAAATTTGCGTTTGGGAGTTGGGTCTGGAGGAATATCCAGCACTTCGTCGATAATGTTGCCTTGAAGGATGTAGTCCAATCCGGCGCGTCTGGCCGACGACAGCGTGGCCATATCATTGGGTTGGTTGTCGTAAGAGACCAGTTGAATACCACCAATCTGTGCAAGCTCCTCAGGATACGTGGCGGCCAACATCGGATTAGGCTGAGGTTGAGCTCTTTGCATCGCGACCAAAAGCCGATCGGTTGCATCGGTTTTTCCTCCGATAGGAGCCACTGCCACGCGCACAACGCCATGCTTGGGGACTTCCGAAGCTTTCCATACGTGCATCGGGGCTGTCATTTTACAGCCGGCCAAGCAGAAACACACGAGCCCGCACAGCGCTGGCACCATCTGAAAACGACTGTTTTTTGCTTTGTTTCTATGCATGCTCACAAACCCTCCGAATGGAGATTAGCTTATGTGCGATGGTTCAAGCAAGACAACTTACAGCGGGAGGCAGATTGGTACCTTTCACACAACTGCGCGAGGCGGGACGTAATGTGATAGCAATCGTGGGGACCTGTGCACCGCACGGGGAACGCGTTAAACTCTTCCTCCACGATTCCTATGACACAGCCGACAAAAGTAGCAGGCACGCTCCGCCGTGCCGTTCGCACTTGGGCGTTTGCCAAGATTCCAGGTGGACGGCACATGGAATGTGCCTACTACTTTATTCCAGGTGGACGGCACATGGAATGTGCCTACTACTTTGACTTGTTTCGGCTGTGTCCTCCTGGATCGCCTCTCGGATGTTGCCAGACCATTCCAACAATGAATTACTGATGAATTTAAACTACGACCGCGACAAATTGATTTCCATCGTCCGCCAGTATGCGCTTCAATTTGGTCAATTCACATTGGCAAGTGGAAAACAAGCATCGTACTACCTTGATTGTCGGACTGTGACCTTGCATCCTCAGGGGGCGAACCAAATTGCAGCGGGAATGTTGGATCTTATTTTGGGAAACTATTTCGGTTCCATTCCCGATGCCGTGGGCGGTTTAGCGATCGGAGCGGATCCGATTACCGCCTCGATCGTGGTACATTCGGGACTTAGGGACCGAGGGCTGCTCGGATTCATGGTCCGTAAAGAAGCCAAGCAGCACGGAACCGGCAAGTTGGTCGAAGGGCCCGTGCGACCTGGTATGAAATGTGTGATCGTGGAAGATGTCATTACCAGTGGCGGGAGCGCTCTGAAAGCGGCTCAAGCCGCGAAGGATTTCGGCCTGGATGTGATCGGGGTCCTGGGGGTCATCGACCGACTCGAAGGCGGGCAAGCTGCCTTTGAAGCTCATGGGATTCCGCTCGCAACGCTGCTAACGATCGACGATTTCCCAAAAAACTAGTTGGTGTACAGGCTTTAGCCGACCGATCTACAAAAACAACGGCTAAAGCCTGTACTCCATCGACTTACTCAGGACACCTCATGCATCTTGTGGCGTGACGCGAGCTTGAGAGCGAACCGTCTTTTCCGTAACAATTCGGTTGACCGCATTGAGCATCGCCTGGATGGTTGACTCCACCGTATCCGTGGATGTGCCCATTCCGCGGTACATTTGCCCTTCGTGCTCAACCTCGACGGTAACCTCTCCCAAGGCATCGCGTCCGATCGTGGCGCTTCGAACTCGAAAGTCCTTGCATACGACCTTGATGCCCGTTATTTTTTCGACTGCCCAGAAGGCTGCATCGATCGGACCGTCCCCTTGTTCCACTCGCTCGGTGAACTGTTCGTCCCCATGTTGCAAGGTTAACTCAACGGTTGGCGTTTTGCCGCTACCGCTCGAAACGGAGAACGAAACCAGAGACCAAACGCGTTGTGTCGGTCCGCTAATCTGTTGCTGTATCAAGGCGACGATATCGCCATCGTAAAGCTCTTTCTTCTTGTCTGCTAATGTCTTGAATTGCTCGAACACGGTTTGCAACTGCTCACCGGTAAGTTGATAACCTAACTCGCGAGCTCGGTCCGCTAATGCGGCGCGACCACTGTGCTTGCCGAGCACGAGATCCGTCTTTGCAAAACCAACATCTTCGGGGCGCATGATTTCATAAGTGCTACGATCTTTGAGCATGCCATCTTGATGGATGCCTGACTCATGCGCAAACGCATTTCGACCCACGATCGCTTTGTTGCGTTGAACGTCCAGGCCTGTGATCTTACAAAGCAAACGACTGACAGGCACAAGCCGCTCGGTGACGATCCGCGTCTGGGTGTGAAACAGTTCCTGGCGGGTTCGCATTGCCATAACGACTTCTTCAAGAGAGCAGTTGCCAGCCCGTTCCCCGATACCATTGATGGTGCACTCAATTTGACCGGCACCCGCTTGAACGGCGGCAAGTGAATTTGCAACCGCTAATCCAAGATCATCGTGGCAGTGGCAACTCAAGACAGCTTTATCAATATTGGGGACACGATTGAGCAAGGACTGAATGCGTTCGTACATTTCATTGGGAGTCGTGTAACCCACGGTATCGGGAACGTTGATCGTCGTTGCGCCTGCATCGATGGCCGCTTCGACAACGCGGCACAAGAAATCGATTTCGGTTCTGGCTGCATCTTCTGCGGAGAACTCGACATCATCGCAATGCGACACCGCGCGCTGCACTCCCTTGACGGCTCGTTGAATGATCTCCTCTTGAGACATTCGCAGCTTGAATTCTCGGTGAATGGCGCTCGTTGCAAGAAAGACGTGAATACGAGCCTGCTGGGCTTTTTGCAATGCCTCCCACGCCCGATCGATATCGCCGTCGTTGCATCGAGCCAATCCGCAGATAATCGGACCGCGAATGGTGGCCGAAATCTCGCGCACGGCCTCGAAATCTCCAGGTGAGGCGATGGGAAAACCGGCCTCCATCACATCGATCCCCAAATCCGAAAGCGCCTGAGCCACCTTCAGTTTTTCGGTCAGATTCATGCTTCCACCGGGCGATTGTTCGCCATCCCGCAACGTCGTATCGAAAATCTTGATCGTACGGAGTGTCGAATTCGCTTTGGAAGCACTTGGGGATTCAGGGACAATGGAGGGATTCGTCATAATGGTTCGATTTTTTTTGATTGGTTGTTGCGAGCACGATCCTACGACAATCACTTGTTCTGCAGGGTTCGCGTTGCCCCTATTTTAAGCAGATGCGGAGATCCGTCGGGAATAGCGCAGCGGATGCCCCTGCGAGTTCCGCCCCAAACCTTGGGGAGTTTTGCATAGCTTAGCGTAACGAAAAAAGTTGTCATGGGTGGAATCCCTTCACTTCTGTCGCAAAACAGGGTTTTGGCACAAACATTGCTTCCACGTTCCTAAGTGGGAATGTGCCCGAATGTTGTGCACATCCCTGTTCTACCCAACGTCGACTGAGTGGCGGAGCTTGTGGACTAAACCCACAGCTCCACGCTCTCGATGCTTCGATCTAAAAGCATGAGTCCAAATGGATTTGCGTCGGTTCGCCGACCGCAGAGTACCCCATCGGCCAGTGTGCAGTGTCCGCCTCATTGCACCTGGCCGGGGTATTTTTTCTATTTTACGATTCTTTACTCCTTCTACAGCTTTTGGAGTCCTCCTTCCCTCGCCCTTTTAGAGACTGCTGATTTATTGGATTTGCTACAAGCAAAGGCTCGATCACAACCCGAAGCGCTACGGGCTGTTGATTTAATGAAGTCGTTATTGGTTAAGGGCGGTAGGACGGACTTCCAAGTCCGTCAATGGGGAATTCGACGGACTTGGAAGTCCGTCGTACCATCAAATCAACAAACCGTAATGCGTCGGGTTGGGATTAATGCGGATTAAATCAGCAGTCTCCTTTCGCCTATTTTGTCAGCACGCGCCCGACGCTGCGAGCACCGACGCTGCGAGCACCGACGCTGCGAGCACCGAAACGGTAAAACAAGGCAGGCGTGACGAGCTGATCGAGCAACGTCGATGTCAACATGCCGCCGAAAACGACTAAAGCGAGTGGGTAGAGGATTTCCTTGCCTGTCTGACCCGCTCCGAGAACGAGCGGCAGCAATCCGATGAAACTGGTCATTGCCGTCATCATCACGGGAGCCAGGCGTTCAAGACTGCCACGAATAATCATCGACTCGCTAAAGGTTTCACCCTCGTGTTCCATCAAGTGCATGTAATGCGAAATCATCATGATGCCGTTCCGACTGACGATCCCGATCAACGTGATGAAGCCAACCCAATGAGCTACCGACAGCGTCGTCGCGCCAATCCAAACGCTTGGCCATTGCCACCATGGTGCGGCAGCTAGTACTTCGAAGGATGGCTGATTCACAATCAACAGCGTGATAATGGACCCCATCGCTGCTAGAGGGATATTGACAAGCACTTGCAAAGCGGCCCGCCAAGATCCAAGACATTTAATGAGCAGTAGAAAAACGCCGACGATAGACAAGCTGCCCAAAATCAAAAGACGAATGTTCGCATCACGCTGCGCTTCGAACTGCCCACCATACTCGATGTGATAGTCGCCCGGTAACCCGCGCAATCGCTTTGCGATCGGTTCCGTAGCGACGCGAATTGCGTTGACGACACTCGTCAAGTCGCGACCTTGTACGTTGCAAAAAACGACAATTCGCCGCTGCACGTGCTCTCGATTGAGTGTGTTCGGCCCAGTTGTATCCAATACATCGACCACTTCGCCGAGCGCAACGCGTCGCCCGGATGGGGTCTCGATGATCGTCTCTGCGATGACATCAGGGTCATTCCGCGAAGCTTCGTCGTACCAAACCACCAGTCCAAAGTAGCGATCTTCGTCGAGCACTTGCGAAACAACTCGACCTTGGTAGGCCGTTTCCATCAGTTCGGCGACGTCACCTGGCGAAAGTCCGTACCGAGCAGCGTCCTCGCGACGCACTTGCAACCGCACTTGGGTCACCTCGACCTGCGGTTCCACTTGCAAATCGACAACACCGGGAACACTGCTCATGGCTGTGTACACATCTTGACTGGCATCGCGAAGCTCTCGAAGATCATTGCCAAATACTTTGACCGCAATCTGTGCACGAACACCGGACATGATATGGTCCAGTCGATGCGAAATCGGTTGCCCAATGTTCGCTTTGATGCCGGGAATCAAAGTCACTTTGTCCCGTAACTCGGCCATGACCACATCATGCGGTCGCCCCCGCGTCTCAACACCCCAAAGATGAGCAATGGGGACCAATCGAATCAACGCAAAAAGGATCCCTGGACGATTCTGACGGTGCTGCGCCACTTGCACATCGATTTCAGAGGAATTGACCCCCTCGGCGTGTTCGTCCAACTCCGCCCGACCCGTCCGACGAGAAACGGCGGTTACCTCCGGAATGTCAAGCAGCATTTTCTCCGCGCGTTCGGCCAACCGTTGGCTCTCAATAAGACTTGTCCCTGGCTCGGCCTGAAAGCTGATTGTAAAAGTCCCTTCGTTGAACGGTGGCAAGAACTCGCCACCCATCCAGTACAACGTCGTCAAAGAAAGTGTGACGCAAACAAGTGTCCCGATGAGCACGGCGTTCGCATTTCTCAGTGTGACTCGCAAGACCCGTGAAACGATGCCTTTTAGGACTCGAAGCAAGAATGGATCACGGCGATCGTCCAGGAATTTCGCACCCGGTAGCAAATAGAACGCCAACACCGGTGTAATGGTAAGAGAAACGGCGAGCGAAGCCATCAGCGCAGTTATGTACGACAAACCCAGCGGCGCGAACATCCGCCCCTCGAGTCCGTCCATCGAGAATAGGGGTAGCACAACAAGGGAAACGATCAGTGTTGCGTAAACAATGGAATTTCTGACCTCGCAGGATGCGTCGTATATCACATCGATGGCTGGCCGCTGCGCTTCTACGGGCAAGTGGCGATTCTCTTTGAGTCGACGGTAGATGTTTTCGATATCCACGATGGAATCATCAACCAAATCACCAATAGCGACCGCAATTCCTCCAAGCGTCATGGTGTTGATCGTGATGCCGCACCAGTGGAAGATTAGGAAGGTCAAGAAAATCGACAAGGGCATCGATGTGAGCGAACTGATGCTCGTGCGAAAGTTCCACATAAACAGAAACAAGACAATGACTACCCAAAGTGCCCCATCGCGAACGGCTTCAATGACGTTCTCTATGGCGGAACGAATGAAGTCGGCTTGTTTGAAAATGCGACGCTCAATGACCACATCTTTTGGCAAGTCGGCTTGCAAACCATTGAGAACGCTGTCGATTTCGCGATCGAGCGTTAAGGTGTCAGCTCCCGGTTGCTTTTGAACGGCCAGGATCACTGCTGAGCCGCCTTCGACACCTTGGGCCGTTTTGACTCGGACGCTCCCATCGCCACGTTTGACAGGTCCGCCAAAGCGAACATCCGCCACTTCTTTGATGAGCACGGCTCGTTTTCCTCGCCACAGGATAGGCGAGTTCTCGATCTCTTCGAGCGATAGCGACTGGCCGCTGATACGTATGAGCGATTCTTTGGGTGGACGTACCATGATCCCACCACCGGCCAACACATTCGCTTTTTCAGCAGCAGCGGTCAGCTGTGCCAAGGTGACATTTTGTGCCGCCAACCGGTCAGGCGAGGTAATGATTTGATATTGCTTGAGAGTCCCACCCATGACCGTAACCTGCGAAACGCCTTCGACTGCAAGCAGACGATTTCGGATGGTGAACTCGCCGAGCGTTCGCAACTGCATCCGCTGCGATTCCAGGGAATCCTCCTCTGTCGGTTCCTCTTGACTTCGAAGTCCGAGCAGCATGATTTCGCCCATGATGGAGGAGATAGGGGCCATCACCGGGTTGATACCCTTTGGCAAACGCTCGCGGACGATTTGCACTTTTTCGGCGACGATCTGTCGATCTCGATAGATGTCGGTCCCCCACTCGAATTCCACCCATACGATCGATAGACCGATGCCGGATGCAGAGCGGACACGCTTCACACCCGTTGCGCCATTGAGCTGGTATTCAATGGGGCGCGTCACCAGCACCTCGACCTCTTCCGGGGCCAGCCCAGGCGACTCGGTCATGATCGTGACGGTGGGTCGATTCAAATCCGGAAAGACATCGACCGGCATTTGACTGAGCTGATATCCACCGTACAGCAGAATTAGCAAACCGACAATAAGCACGATGCCGCGGTTATGAAGTGAGAACTTGATAATGGCATTGAGCATAGGGTCTTATTTATTTTCCAAATGAGGCGACGGGGCGTTTTCGGAAGAGGCTGTGATTTTATGATCGTCGCCTTTCGCTCCAAGGCTGTGAAAAAATGCTTGGGCCATCACCGGAGGGCTCGCGCCCCTGCCGCGAACATTGGGTAGCGGAACGGCGCGAGCCGTCCGGTGAGTCAACCAAAATAATTTCAACATTCACTTCAAGGCCGCATAGCCAGACTGAAGCGACGCCGCACCGCGGACCGCTACGGATTCGCCAACCCCAAGTCCTTCATCGACAATCACTTGTAAGTCATTTCTGGCCCCGGGGACGACAAACCGTCGTTCGAACGTTTTGTTCTGACCTTCAATAAACACATAGGACCGCATTCCTTCGCGAACAATTGCATCTCTTGGGACCGAGAGTCCGCTTGTGCTCTCCCCGGTCTCGATACTGATCCTCGCCAGCATGTTGTGCTGGACCTGGAAGCTTGGCAACTCCTCCAATTCAATCCATACCGACAGTGTTCGATCGACTTCGGAAATGGATTTCCCACTCCTCACGATGGTTCCCTTGAGTACTTCGTCGGGTGATGTCACCAAGCGAACTCGTACCGATTGTCCAAGGTGAATGGTTGGGAAATCTCGTTCCGAAATAAAACCTTGTACCCATGCATGACGCAAATCATGTATTTCCAGGATCGGTTCATCGGGTCGAACAACGTGGCCCAGGAACTTATCGAATCCGACAATCACACCGTCGATAGGAGCTCGCACCGGTAGGGAGGGCACCAGTTGCCTTCTCGATGCAATTGCGTCAATTTGGTCCGGCATCAATCCTACAGTTTTGAGCTGCATAGCGATCGTATCGCGGCGACTCGTCAACTGATTGACCAGACTCTCCGTCTCCCAAAGACGACGCTGAGAAATAGCATCGACTGCAGCCTTAAGATTTCCGAGGATACTTTGCTGCAATCCCAGGTCGAGTTGCACCTTGATCAGATCGAGTTGCAGATTCTGAAAGGGCTGGCTACGTATTTCCGCCAGAATGTCGCCCCGACGTACCTTTGCCCCACGGTCCACCAATATGGATTGAATCGTACCGCCCAGTTGCGACGATGCGACGCTGCGATTCATGGGTGGTACATCGACGACCCCATCGACATTGATCGTGCGTGCAATCGATTGCATCGACACCGGTTGCACCTCTAAGTGAATATCGCGAGCCACTTCGGGACGAACCGATAACACTCCTTTCGCGAAGAAACTTCCAAGCTCATGACTGCCACGCGTGACCACTCGATCACCGGGGAACAAGTCGCCCCCCAAAACCTCAATGGCAGTTCCGGCCCGATCCCCAAGTGCAACGGATTGCTTCTGATACGTCGATGCGGCGTTGGTCTGCTCCTTTTCCACCAGTACAAATCTCTCCGCTCCGTCGCGAATGACCGCAGCCATAGGGATCGCGAGCCGTTGGTTTTGGTTGGATGGTGTAGCCCGTGCAATCCGGACGGAACCTGACATACCCGGCAATAGTTGAGAACTGCTATCCGATGCGTTGCGAAGCGTCGCCCAAACCAGTCCCATATGAGAATCAGGATCCAGAAAGGAGTCGACGACATCGATCACGCCTGAGAACTCATGCAAAGGAATCGACGTGGCACGAAAGCTCACCGATTGGCCCACAGCAACGCTCGCTAAATCCTTTTCGAGGACCCCAATTTTGAGCCATACCACTCTGTCGTCAAGTATCTCAAAGAGATGCTCCTTTGGGTCCACTACTTTTCCGATGGATAAATCGGCATGCGTTACGATGCCTTGAATAGGACTCAATAGCGGCAAGTTCTGCTTGACGGGTTGCTGTGGATTGTTGAGCATTGCGCTCAGCGTGGACATCGGCAGCCCAAGAGCCTTCCACTTGGCGCTAGCCACTTCGACCGCAGATTGATCCTGCAAAAGTTTCAATCGAGCGTCGGCCAACCGAGTCGCCGGAATCGCGCCGGAGCGACTGGCGGCATCGGTGGAAGCGACTAGCTGCGTAGAGAACGAAACGTCTACTTGAGCTGCACGCAATTCCAATTGAAGTTGCTCCAGTTCCGAACTATCCAATTCTGCGAGAACTTGGCCCGCCATGACCGAATCGCCAGGCCGAACTTTCAGATCGACAATGCGACCACTCAGCGATGAAGCGATGACGGCATGTTGGTTCCAAGGCACAACGATGGAACCATAGGCAGTGACGCTTCGATGGATCGACTGAGGAGTTGCTTCAACCGTTTGCACGTCGAGAATTTCGCGAGCCGCCTTGGTCAAAACCATGCTACCCTTGTCCGTATTGACCTCCATTCCTCGCGTCGGAAGCGGCCGATGGCCTTCATGGGCATTGACCCACGTGAAAGAGTTGCAAACGAAAAACAGAAGCGACCATCGATTGTTGGGCATCGTCTGAGCCGATCTTTGAGCCGACCTATTTGTCAGCATTGGCTGACTTTAGCTTTGCCACAGCCGCGAGCGTGGCTTCCGGATCGCGAAGGGCTTTGGTCTTGCAGCCCTTGCAGCACAGAAAGACCGGCTGGCCATTGACATCGATTTTGATGGGAGTTCCCATGGAGCCAAGTGGGCTGTTCGTCACGACTGCACAAAACTTTTGCGATTGAGCCACTAAACGATCGTCATCGTCCAAAGCGGCAAGCGCCGCGGCGATTTTTGGATCTGCCAGTTTGTTCACGCTTGCTGGCTCGGGGGCCGAAAGTGCAGTGGACATGCTTTGCATGTACTCGTCCGGTGCTTTGATTTGGTCGGGCTCCTCCTTGGCCATGCGAACAAATTCGTCCACACAGGGAGCGCAGCAAAACAAATATTTTTTGCCATCGACGGTCCACTCGATTTTTGGATTCGCTTTGGTGAAAGTCACAGGGCAAATAAAGTCACCGGGTTTGGGGGCCATATCGTGTTTGGACATGAATCCTTTGAATTTGGCTGCGGCGGGTAATTTGCCGTTCGCATCGATGTCGGCTTGTGTGTATTTGCCTCCAGGTGTGAAATAAAGCTTTTGCTCTTCGGCCCCTGTGACGGCCTCTGGCATGCCACCATCGTGCGACACGACTGCAGTTGTGAATCCAACTCGGAAGCGTTCACTGCCGATTCGCAGATTCGGAATCGTGACATCGATCGTTTTCCCTATGGCCGTATCTGGCAATTTGCCAACAAATTGAGAGGTCTTTCCATCCGCGTCCCCTTCTTGTGGCACAGCTTTCATGTCGATTGGCGTCGCATCGGATTCGCCGGCTGCCTTGACGTACGCCTTGATTAGTTGGATATCTACTTCTTGAATTCGAGTTTCATCCGGCCCGAGAGTCAGCAGACGAAAAACACCATCTTTTTCAATGACTGCTTCGGCATGATAGCTATCCGAGCCGATCGGAACCACTATTCCGCCATGCGCCCCGGACACATGGGGATGCTCCTGCTCTAGAGAGTTTCCCGAAGCGGAAACAGAAGCGGGATTTGGTCTGGTTTCCTTGGAGATTGGGGCGGGCTGATCGCAACCAGACAGGAAGACTGCACTCGCAACCACTGCGATGATCCCCAATTTCAGCCCTCTTCCTGATAGGATGGATAGCATTGCGTTACTTTCTGTGGTGATTGGAAGCCGGTGGATTGACAAAAAGCCTGGATCCGTGACTTTCTGATGATTCTACCTACTCGTTTCTTCACGGACTCGGCCCATTTTTATCCGAATCTGTCCACAAAATCAGAACACCCGTTGCTGCGCCTTATTCGCGTTTATCACGCACAGCCCGAACTCCATTTCCAGCTTTTCACGCTCTTGTTCCTCCGAAACCTTCGAAACGAGTTTTAAGCCATCGCTGAAGTGGCTGATCGCTTCGTTGTTCGCTGACTTCCCCTGAGCGCGTTGGCCAGCTTGCATCCAGTAATGAATCCCCTGTTTTGTCTGTCCTGCTTTGGTGAAGTGATGCGCAAGCACTTCCGGGGTCGATTCTTTGGTTTCCGGAAAATGCGATTCCAGGATATTTGCGATGTTCAAGTGATTGACTTGCCGACTTTCGTTGAGCAGCGAATCGTAGGCGGCATCTTGGATTAACGCGTGTTTGAAAGTGTAGAGTGCCTGAGGTGGATCTCCTTCGCGATACACGATCTCGGCACTGACCATGCGATCGAGCTCACGCTTGAGTGCCGCATCGCTCATCCCGGTGATGGCCTGGATCATTTTGTAGGTGAACTCGCGGCCGATGGTGGCCCCCAGCAAGACGAGATCACTTCGAATATCAAGCCGATCCAATCGCGAGATCAGGAGGTCCTTGAGTGTGGCGGGTATTGCTGCGATGACTTTCCATTGATCATCCGTCTTGCGCAGTTGCGCATCCTGTTCCGGCCCAACGAGCCGCGTGCTTGCTCAGTCCGCGCGGGGCGTTGCCCACGCGGTTCAACGATGATAAGGCATGGCTTCAACGAAGCATCCCAACAACACGTTTGCTCACCAGCGGTCGGGCTCATTTACGTGTAAACGCGCCGCGATCCGTGACCCGCGTGAAACCAAAGGGTATGATTACGAAGCGACGACCGATTCTGCCGGCCCGTACTGTGGCCTAGACACGGATTGTTGCTATGGAGAGTTGATATCTCAAATCCAACGAAATCGATCATGAAACTTCAAACCTTACAAAAAACGGGAAATGCGATAGCTTCGCCCATCGAGCAATTGCATATCCTGCAAGACAGACGGCCAAGTCACTTGGCTCCGTTCAGCGATAGGCTTGCCGAGCACGGTGTTTTGCAACTGTACCGCAAGCAACTCACCACGCTACAAATCAATGTTGGCAAGGTATGCAACCAGACGTGCACACATTGCCACGTCGATGCTGGGCCCGATCGTCGCGAGAGCATGACCTACGAGACGGCTCGACAAGTGATTGACTTTCTGGCCAGGTCAGAAGTCAAAACGCTCGACATCACCGGCGGCGCTCCTGAGATGAATCCGCAATTCCAAATGCTGGTTCGAGAAGCAAGGAAGCTCGACAAACAAGTCATCGATCGTTGTAACCTCACGATTTTACTCGCCAATGGCTTTACGCATTTGCCAGAGTACTTAGCTGAACATCAAGTTAGCGTCGTTGCGTCGCTGCCATGCTACTTGGAAGAAAACTGCGATGCCCAGCGAGGCAGCGGTGTGTTTGTCAAATCGATCGAAGCCATTCGCAGGCTGAACGCAATTGGCTACGCGCAGCCGAATTCCAATTTGCAACTTGACCTCGTCTACAATCCAACGGGCCTCGGTCTACCTCCAGAGCAAGAAACGCTGGAGGCCTCCTACAAATCGGAACTTGATTCGCGATTCGGCATTCAATTCAACAATCTGCTGACGATTACCAATATGCCGGTTAGTCGATTCCTCGACGACCTGCTTCGACGCGGCAAGTATGAAGAGTATCTAGGGAAGCTGATGCAAAGCTTCAATCCTCGCACGATCGACAATTTGATGTGTCGTTCTCTGCTCTCGGTGGACTGGAACGGATTCATCTACGATTGCGACTTCAATCAAATGCTCGACCTTGCAGTCTCTGAGGGTGAAGAACGAGTTCACATATCTCAATTGACCGACGACCTGTTGGCGGATCGCGCCATTCGAACCGCCAACCATTGCTATGGATGCACGGCAGGTTGTGGATCAAGTTGCGGTGGCAGCCTTGTTTAAACGCGCGGGCAACGCCCCGCGTTCGAGTTACGAAACGTCAGGAATGACGCGGCCCGTTGCGCACGCGGTTAAACGAAGCTAGGCAACCTGATGATCATCATGGGGGCGACCAGTTGGAGCGTGGTTCGAGTATTCTATGGACAATGAAATTTCCCATCATCAACTACTGAGGTCCCGCTTGCCAGAAACTGTCGCTCTCAATCAGCTGCTAATCTTTGCCAGACTGCCGAAGGCGGGAGCCAACAAGACTAGGTTGATCCCTGCACTCGGAGCGCAGAATGCGACGCTTGTGTATCGTCAGTTGGTGGACCGAACCCTGAGCCAGGCACGGCAACTAGCCAACGAACGGGGCTGCCAAGCAACCGTCTGCTACACCGGTGGATCGGCATGCGAAATTCGAGCCGCATTCGGCGATGATCTGACGTATAGCGAACAGGTCGGACACTCGTTGGGCGATCGGCTGCAACTTGCAACAAAATCGGCATTTGAAGCTGGAGCACAACGAGTCGTCGTGATTGGCACCGACTGCCCGAGTCTAACCTCCAGTGATTTGAGAACCGCTTTCGAGCAACTCGAAGCACATGACATTGTCATCGGGCCGGCACAGGATGGCGGCTACTACTTGATTGGCCTCAATGCTGAACGTGCCCCGCTGTTTGCGGACATCGACTGGAGCACATCTCAGGTTCTGGAGCAAACACTGCAGAAGACAAGGAAGCTAGGGCTACGCGTTCATCAACTGCGAATGCTGCCGGATGTCGATTATCCAGAAGACTTGTTGCCGTTACGGCGAGGCGCGGATTGTCATCTGCTTCCATTCCAGACAGCAGCGGGAAAGCTCTCCGTCATCATCCCAACGCTCAACGAAGAAATGAATCTGCAGCTAGCGCTCGACTCCGTGGGCTCGCCCAGCGACAATTTGGAGGTGATCGTCGTCGACGCGGGAAGCTCCGACCATACCGTCGAGATTGCCCTCCGTCATGGCTGCAAAGTCTTCGTGGGTAATCCGGGACGGGCGAATCAGATGAACGCAGGAGCCGCCATCGCCACGGGCGCGCATCTGCTGTTTCTCCATGCAGACACGCGACTACCAACCGACTACCATTTGGAAGTCGAACGTGTTCTCGCCACACCGGTCGTCTGTGGAGCTTTCCCGCTGCAAATTGATGCCCCAGGGCTCGCTCTCCGAATGGTCGAATCAGGCGTCGCATTCCGCTCGCGACTACAGCAGATGCCTTACGGAGATCAAGCTTTGTTCTTTCGATCCGTCGACTTCTACGCACAGAACGGATTCAAGCGGATATCAATCATGGAAGACTACGAGCTAGTCGCCAGAATGCGCAAGAGCGGCAGTATTAGCCTAGCGAGCAAGCCCGTCAAAACTTCTGCTCGTCGTTGGATCAAGCGAGGCATTCTAAGAACGACGATCCTCAATCAGATGTGCTTGATCGCGTATCGCCTCGGTTTCTCAGACCAAACGATCGCAAGGCTTTATCGTGGAGAGCCCCAAAAGCAAAACCTAAAATAAGTGTCACCATTTCTGCAGTGATAACCAATCCGGTAGCTCAGCAGCTCGAAAATTGGCAATGGCCTTGGCGTGATCCACGTTCCCTTGGCAAGTGCACAGAGCGTGCGTGCACAGAGCGTGCCACCCAACTATATTTTGAGTCTCTGTCGAACTCGGTCTACGGTCCGCGTTAACTCGTGGTCGCTGGCCAGATCCTCTTCGGTTTTTTTGCATGCATGCATCACGGTCGTGTGATCGCGTCCACCAAAATACTCGCCGATGTTCTGATAGGATTCCAGTGTCCATTGTCGCATCAAGAACATCGCTAGTCCGCGAGCACGTACCACGCTGGATTTGCGGCCCGGTCCTCTCAATAAATCCATGGCGATCTGAAGTTCCCGTCCCACAGCCCTGGCAATATCCGCAACCGAGGGAGCTTTGGTCGCTTGCGCATCCACCAGCTTATCAATCAATCGTCTCGATTCTTTCTGGGTTCGGTCGGGCGTCATGCGATTGTGATGCGACCAACGGATCAGAATGCCCCGCAATTGCAATGGCGACATACCATCCTGCAACTGCGCTCCGATCGCATCCAGATCCGCATCGCCGATATCGATTTGAGAATGAACCGCTAACAATCGCAGGATTTCTTTGCGAGTGGCTGCGGAGGGAAACGATACGGGGACACTGTGCCCACCATTGAGCCGACTGGCCAAGGCAAGCCGCAAATTTGGCGTCAATGGTGCAAGTTCAGGGGCCGTGACGATGATCAAGTTTCCGTTGCCATTGAGCCGGTCGATCGTGGAAACCATCTCTTCTTGTGCCGCGGGTTTCGATGCCAACTCATGGATATTGTCGACCAATAGGCAGTCGCATTCGCGATGCAACTGCCGAAAACGATCCATGTCGTCCGCTTCGATCGCGCGTGTAAACGCTTTCGAAAAATCAGAACCACTCGTCAGTGTGATGGTTCTTTCGCCAACCTCGTTGATCCAACGAGCGGCGATGGTTAACGCTAATGCCGTCTTCCCAGATCCGCTTGGACCATATAAAAACAGCGGTGATCCTGAAGCGAGTTGCTCAATACCAATAGGCGAAAGGCAGTCGATAACCAATTTATTTTCGGGCCCTGCGACAAACACATTGAGCAGCGGCATCGCGCCGATCAAGCTCGCGAAGGAACCTTTGCGCATCCGAGGCTGCTGTAGCGTAATGACGGAGATCGAACTACTGAGCAAATTCATCGGAGTTTCGGCTGGTTTCGCATTATGCAGAATGGGTTACTCTGCGGTGTCCAAGTAGGGATCCTGTCCCATCTCCCGTTGAATCTTAGTTCGTTCTTTCTCGTGATGCAGCAGCGCCATACGATCTCGAAAGTGTTTCTTCTCGACTTTTCGTTGTGCAGCCTTGAATTGCCCAGCTTGTCCTGCCAGCGATCCGCCCGAAGCCCCCATGGCTTTGAATCGATCCGCCGCTTTGGTCCCAAAGCCGTTCCTCAAAATATCGTCGTCCATCGACAAGTATTGACGATACGTCCCTGGGTCACCCTGCCGACCGCATCGCCCAATCAACTGTCGATCGATGCGTGCCGCGTCGTGCAGTTCGGTGCAAATGACCATCATTCCGCCTATCTCCCGCACGTCGTTCTCAAGTTTGATGTCGGTGCCCCGCCCTGCCATATTGGTTGCCACCGTGATTTGGCTACGTCGGCCTGCATTGGATACTATTTCCGCTTCTCGCTCTATCTCGTGCGCGTTGAGCACATTGACTTGCATGCCAGCCTGACGAAGCATGTTGGCCAGAATGGCTGATTTGTCGATCGAACGCGTCCCGATCAATACGGGGCGGCCTTTTTCGTGAACAGCCTGGACCTCTTTGACAATCGCTTGAAATTTTTCCGTCATGTTGCGATGAACGGAATCTGCAAACCGCTGGCGTTTTGGGGGTCGATTCGTTGGAACTTGAACCACCGGAGTTTTGTAAATGCGTCTCAGTTCACGGGCGCTGGTAGCGGCTGTACCCGTCATGCCAGCCAAATACTTGTAACGCAGGAACAAGTCTTGAACGGTGATGCGCGCCGCCTGACCTGTTGGAACAGTCACTTCGATCTTCTCTTTGGCTTCGATCGCTTGATGGATCCCATCGCGCCACTTTCGGCCCTCCGCCAGACGCCCCGTAAATTCATCGACAATCACGATTTCTCCATCGCGAACCACATACTGTCGATCGAGGTGAAAGTCGCGGTGAACCTTAATCGCGCGTTCCATGTATTCGTACAAATCGACGAGAGCGGCCAATCGAATGGATTCACTGCGCGGAAGCGATCGAACAAACTGCCGTCCGCGAGCGGTGAGCTCGATCTTGCGAGTGTCCTCTTCAATCGTGAAGTGCTCTTTCAGAACAAAGGAGGGAGCGTGGTCGGCAGCCCACTTAAACGTTGCGATCACGATCTCACGCGACTCATCACCTAAGGATCCGATGATGAGCGGTGTTCTCGCTTCATCAATCAAAATACTATCCGCTTCGTCGACGAGACAAAAATGCATGCCGCGTTGAACCGGCTGGTCTCCAGACGAAGCCCAACGTTCTTGCGACCCGCTTCCCAAGAAATCGTCGGCGGCTCGGCCTTGCGCCCGCATGAGCAGTCGATCTCGCAAGAAATCGAATCCGAATTCTTTGGCTGTGCCATATGTAACATCGGCCGCATAGGCTTTTCGTCGCTGGTCTTGGTCGTGATCGGTGAGCACGATGCCCGTTCGAATTCCTAAAGCGTCATACAACGGCTTCATCCATTCGGCATCGCGTTGCGCAAGATAGTCGTTCACGGTCGCCAAATGAGCGCCTTTGCCGAGCAGAGCATGGAGCGCGAGCGGCAAGGTTGCAGTCAGTGTCTTGCCTTCCCCGGTTTGCATCTCGGCAATGCCTCCGTGAAACAAACAGATGCCCCCGAGTATTTGAACGTCGTAGTGCCGCATGTTCAAGGATCGGCGTCCCGCTTCGCGGATGAGCGAATACGATTCAGGCAGCAAATCGGAAAGCGGTTCGCCGCTCTTGGCGCGATAGATGAGCGAGAGGGCTTCTTTACGTAATTGTGGGTCTGTCAACGCGCGACGACCATCCTCAAGCGCATTGACGGCACGTGTTTGCTCAAGCCATTGACTGACTTTGTAACGTGCAACTCCTGGAATCGACCACCCTGCCGACACATGCGGTCGATAAGGCAGATGAAGTTTTCGATCCGCCCCCTTTTCGGTGACGTGGACTGGGGAAGGTCTTTCGGACGATGGGTCAAGCAAACTGGACATGGATCAGATGGGATAAGAATCAAGTGCTGGAACTCTCCCAATTGTAGGCGTTCGGGTGGAATTCGTCTGCAATTTCCGACAGAGCAACGATAGCAAAACCGACATTTTGAGCGGAGTCTCCGGCTAAGGCGGTTTGGGTAGCTTGCGAAGAATATGCTTCGCGTTCCTTTTTGTCCATATTTTCTGACGGATCCGGTCGATTCAATTGTGCGAACGGTACGCAAGCCCAGCTTAGCGAGAAAGAAATTATGAGAATCAATAGAAAAAAACTCACCTTAATCATTGCCTCATTGTGTGGAACTGGGAGTTCCGCGATCGCGTTGGGGCAAGAATTCACTACGAACTCTCCTGCCTCGAGCGTTGGCCGTATCGGTGACGGTGGTGATGCAGCCCCGGGGCTTAGCCCACAAGCTGCGAATCCCGTCGACTCAAGACCTGCTGCGTTCCAATCCGATACTTACGGCGATAACATGTCTGCCGGTCAATCAAGTGGAGAGTACCACGATCCGTCGATGCAAATCGCATCGTATGGAATGACGAGTGGCGGAACTGCTGGCGGAACTGCTGGTGGAAGTTGCGGCGAGTCATACGGCAACCCCAACGGCGGTGCTTCATATGGGGCTGGTTGCTCGAACGGATGCAATGGGACAGGCCGATCCAACGGCTGGTTCGAGAGCGAAACACTGTTATGGTGGGGAAAGGCCATCCCAGGTGTACCGTTAGTTGTCGGTGGAAGCACTCCAGATGCAACTCCAACTACCGTTCTAGCAGGTGGCCCAGACCAACCTTTCGGAACCAATCTTTTGGTTGGAATGCGATTGAATGTTGGCAAGTGGCTTGATTGCAATCAAGACTACGGAGTGGGTGCGCGCGGTTGGGGAATTCTGACCAACGGCACAACTGAAACTTACACCAACGGTGGGAACTCGACCGGCGTACCCTTCTTCAATACGTTTTCGAGTTCGCCCTCCATTTACAACGTGAATGAAGCCGAAGCCGGCCAAGGTGCCAACACCGGTACGATCCAAGTCAAAAACGACTTGGATCTTATTGCCACCGAGCTCTACGGACGAACCGCGCTTGCACGCACAGGAACCAGTCGCGTCGATCTTCTCGGAGGCTACACGTTCGTTCGAATGGACAGCGAGCTTGGACTTCGAACTCAGGTGACCGACGGGTTAACCGGAAACCTTATTCAAAATGGAACAATCACCACAACCCAAGATACCTTCGGCACCAAGAATCAGTTCCACGGCGGGCACATCGGTTTGCTCCAGGAACTGACCAAAGGCAGATTTACGTTCTCCGCGTTGGGCAAGGTCGCCTTGGGTAATATGAGTCAAAGCAGTTCCATTCGCGGTCAGTTTTCGACCGCCAACACAGCCAGCCCAACAAGCGATCCTCAAGGGCTATTTGCAAGAAACAGCAATAGCGGCACACTCACTCGCAATCAGTTTACATTCCTGCCCGAAGCCGGTGCCAAGATCAAGTATCAACTCGGTCGCGCTCAGTTTGGCGTTGGATACACCATGCTGTTATTCCCAAGCGTGGCGATGGCAGGCAGCCAAATCGATCCGGTGATCGACCCAACCAATTCCTCACCAGTACCTGCTCCTCGATTGGTAAGCGATACCTTCTTTCTCCACGGCTTAGACCTTGGCGTCACCTTCAGGTTCTAAAACGAACCCTCGGTCGACAAAGTATCATCTGCTTTCATCCCCACACCAGGGGATGAAAGCGTTTTAAGGCCAGCCGTGAAAGTGAAAAAATGGTTCCCGTTCTGATCAGCGAAACAGGCCGATGGCTCGACCGGTTTAACCAAGCGTTAAGCCGCTGGGAGTCAGGCCAGTCGACTTATGTAGTGATTTTCGCCAAGCGAAAAAGCGTGGCGAACATACCCTAGTCGCTTTAGCAGACGTTCGTTGAGCCTCGGATTCGTAGCCTGACAAACGATCGCTTTGACTCTCCAGATGGCAGCAATCTCATCGACAAGCCTGACGCCTCGGAAAAAAGTCTTGAACTGCGTTTTAGGGCCTGCTTGAACGCAAACAACGATCAAATAGTCAAGTACACGTCGAGGCAAAGCGTAATAAAAACGACAAACGTCCTCTGGCGGTTTTCGCAAATACGAATCCCACCACGCTTCCCACTGCGACGAAAACTTGGTCCACCATCGTGGATAAATGGCGTGCAACTCCCCTCGACAGACTTCTATTTCCCCGTAATGCCACGCCCGGATTCGATCTGCGAATCCGTTGATGTTCGTGGCATGACCCAACCCTAGGTTTGCCCAGCGAGCGGTGCGGATCATGTCAACGCATTGGACTTGGAAAGGCTTGCATTAGGCTGCTGTGGCAGCAATGGAGGCTTTTTTGATGTAGCTGCTCAAGCGACTTTTGGCGCGAGATGCCTTATTCACGTGGATAATCTTCTTGGAAGCAGTCTGGTCCAACAACTTGCAAAGATCCACGTATTGAGTCTTGGCTTCGTCGAAATTTTTGCCTTCAACCGCTTCTCGCAGCTTCTTGATTGCTGTTTTTAGGTGCGATTTGGCAGAACGATTGCGTGCTCGGCGCTCGAGGGACTGACGATGGCGCTTTTTGGCACTCTTGATATTTGGCACTTCACAACTCCTGAACTCAATCGATTTTCTAAAATCCCAGACAATTAAGGATGCACATGATGCCCATTATTCCCTGTTTTGTCTAGAGATTTTTCGGCTGAACCTCGCAAATCAAGCATCATTCATCGGATTTAGGGACCTAATGGAGGGGCGGCTAGCAAAAACCTCCCCAATTTTGTTACCGATAGATACGTCCACTCGAGATCTCGTGTCCTTTTTACCAAACGAGACTGAGGAGAAAATTGTAGGTCGTGTGGGCGACGACCAGGGTTCCGAGCCTCCTCGTCCAAACAAACCAAGCACCGAAGACAATGCCAATAAATGTTGCCATGCCCGCTCCCAGATGTCCCTAGCCAATTTACTGCCTCAGTCTAGTTTCAGTTCCAAGTTGCTGATGCTTTTCTCGACGTCCATCGTATACGTCGATGTCCCTTGAGCGTACTTTTTGCAGACGACCGCGTAGTCTGGATCATCGCTTGATTTACCACCCATCATGGCAGCGGGATCCGATGCAGTCACTGTATATTTACCAGGCACGACACCACCTTTGGAACCTATCTTGAGTTCGAACTTTCCATTTGCGTCTGTCGAACTGGAACTCGCTGGTTGCGTTTTCGGATCGGCAGGCATGAACGTGAGATAGAGGTTTGCAACGGGCTTGCCATTGTGAGTTACCGTACCCCTAATCTGCTTCAGGTCTTCTCCGCCGCAACCTGCCAAAAGCAACGTTAATACGATCGTCGGAACAAATGCTTGTTTGATCATAAGTCTTTCCAAAGCGATATGGATGAAAAAAGAGACGCGTCGAATATCTCGACGCGCCTTGAAACCATGAACGAATTTCTATCAGTTTTCGATTTGGTTAACTTCGCCGCCATCGCGAGTGAACGCATAACGCCACGGCGCCATCGAAATCGAATCCGAAATGAATCGAACGCTGCAGTCCACATTGGCAGTCTGAATTCCACCCGTGTGGTAGCTTCTCGAATTACGCCCCGTCAGCCCGAAACCAGCAGGAGCTGGTTGAATCGGGTAAATCGTGCTTCCGATTCTCGACACTTGCAGAACGGGATCCATGTTCGGTGGATAGAGTTGTGTTCCTTGATTACTCATTGCCAAGCCTTGCGACTGGTGACTCGTCCACATAAATGGGTTGACTGGAAAAGGAAACTTTGGAATGACCGACGCCTGCTCCAGAATCATAAATGTATTCGACGTTCCATCGGTGACGGCAGCCATGCGAAGATAACTTTGCTTGTGCGCAATACCGTTGGCGGTTAATGCTCGCTCAGGGCAACACGACGAAATTCGCGAACCGCCATTATAGGGTACCGGGTCACCGGCAGCGTTGGGCCCTTGCCCAGCATTCAAAGCATAGTCTTTGTACATTCCGATACCGTAGCTCTGTGGAGTGCTTGGGCAAGCAAAAGATGGAGGCATGGATTTGCAGGCCAATACGTTACTGGGGAAATTCGACAAGGCAGTTGCGTCGGGCCCTCTGTCCATGAACCATGCATCTGCCCGCTCCGCGCAGTAGGGTCGCTGCAAAAAGTCGATCTGTTGGTAAATGTTGCTTGCCTCCATAAACGGTAGTATGGCGGCTGACCAACTCCACATGCCATTGAAAAACTGGCCGTTTGCTTCGCCGGTCCCACCTGAACTTCGATCCGCACCCGTGTTCGTTGGTCTCCAGCCAGTGACACCCGCCGGCAATCGTTTGTATGTGCTTTCATAGTTCGCGATCGCTAGTGCAATGTTATGGATGTTATTTCCACACTGCATTCGACGAGCCGCCTCGCGGGCCGCCTGCACGGCCGGGAGCAGGAGTCCGACTAAGATGCCAATGATGGCAATAACCACAAGCAATTCAACAAGCGTAAACGCCGAGCATTTCAATTTTCTTTTCATTGCAACACCAACCCTTGGAAAAATGGAAGGAACAAATCCTACGTGCTTTGGATGCACAGACGTCCAACTTAGCAGGTCTCCTAGGTGAAAAAAAACCCCCCAAGACATTTTTCCCGATATTTTTTGTTGAATTTATCCAGTGGGGGGGACCTTGTAAGGTCATTGCAATGGCTAATGGATTTTCAATTCCCAGAAAATGTAACGCCGGCGAGTTTTGCCCCTTCAGGGCGAAGTTGCGTTGGCGGACATTTACCCAGGGCGGCGCTTCGCTCTGCCCTGGGCTAAGGTGTTGCTGCCCCATTCGGGGCGAAATGCAAAAACCAAACCAAACCAAACCAAACCAAACCAAATTTCAAATTTCAAATCGCTAATCGCTAATCGCTAATCGCTAATCGCTAATCGCTAATCGCTAATCGCTAATCGCTAATCGCTAATCGCTATCAGGTCAATATTTCGCGAATCACGTTGGCGCCCTCTACGCCGGTCAGCTTGGCGTCCAGCCCCTGAAATTTGACACTGAACGAATCGTGCTCAATCCCTAGTTGATGCATCATGGTGGCATGCAAGTCATGAACCGTGCAACCGTTTTCGACGGCCGCATACCCCAGTTCATCCGTGGCTCCATGAACGATGCCACCGCGAATGCCCGCACCAGCCAGCCATACCGTCATGGCCTTGTTGTGATGATCACGCCCATTGCCACCCTGGGACATTGGAGTGCGGCCAAACTCGCCTGCCCAGACAATCAGCGTGTCATGGAACATGCCGCGTTGCTTTAAGTCGGTGATGAGCGCCATGCAGGCTCGATCAATTTCTTGTGCCTTGAGCGCCACGCCCTCTTTCACACCCCCGTGATGGTCCCAATCCTTGTGATACAGTTGAATAAAGCGAACGCCTCGTTCGGCTAAACGGCGAGCCAGTAGGCAGTTGGCTGCAAATGAACCGTCCCCTGGTTGGCATCCGTACAGCTCCAATGTCGAAGGGCCCTCTCCGCGGATGTCCATCAGTTCCGGGACGCTCGCTTGCATGCGGAAAGCCATTTCGTATTGAGCAATTCTCGTCGCTATCTCAGGGTCATCCTGCATCGCCTGTTGTTGAACGTTCAACGCATTGATGGCGGCTACGTCGCTTCCCTGCTGATCGCGACTAATGCCGGGCGGGTTGTTGAGATACAGCACTGAATCCCCTTTGCCTCGCAGTTGGACACCTTGATATCGCGTCGGCAAAAATCCACTGTTCCATTGTCTCGCGGCAATGGGTTGGTTCTGCCCACCCTTGCCCAACGAAGTAAGGACAACGAAACCCGGCAGGTCTGTCGATTCGCTCCCTAGCCCATAAGTCACCCAAGCTCCCATACTCGGTCGTCCGGCAATCTGAGAACCGGTGTTCATAAACATATGGGCTGGGTCATGGTTGATGGCTTCGGTTGTCATCGATCGAATCAAGCAAATGTCATCGATGACCGACCCAATCTGAGGAAACAACGAACAGATTTCGACTTGGTTCTGACCAAACTTGGCAAACGGATGCTGAGGCCCAAAACAGTTCAGCTTTTGACCTTGAAGCTGGGCAAGCTGTTGCCCTTTCGTGAAGCTCTCGGGCATAGGTTGGCCATGCATCTCGGCAAGCTTGGGCTTTGGATCAAACGTTTCCAACTGCGATGGCCCACCTGCCATCGACAACCAAATGACGCGTTTGGCCCGCTGAGGCAATGGCAAAGTTGCCAGAACGCCGCGAACCGGGTCAGCTTGGACACTCGCCGAATTCAGCATCGTTGCAAGGGCTACCGCTCCAACTCCTTGCGAAGTTTGGCCGAGAAACGATCTGCGACTTTGATTTGATAAAGGAACGTTATTCATCTTGGAAATCCAAAAGGGGTTCGACTAAACAAGAATATCATGCAGCACATTTGCGTGTTCGACGCCGGTGAGCTTTGCATCAAGGCCTTGAAACTTCACACTAAACGAATCGTGTTGAATACCGAGTTGATGGAGCATTGTCGCATGAAGATCATGTACGGTGCAAACATTCTCGACGGCTGCATAACCGAGTTCGTCCGTTGCTCCGTACACTTGGCCCCCCCGGACTCCCGCGCCGGCTAACCACATGGACATGGATTTGTTATGGTGATCGCGACCGATGGGGCCTTTGTCCCCTTGCGACATGGGTGTTCGCCCAAACTCGCCTGTCCAAACGATCAGCGTTTCCTCAAACATCCCCTTGTTTTTTAGATCTTGGATCAGCCCTGCGCATGCGCGGTCCACTTCGGCTGCACGCAACGGGAGTTCTTGTTTCAGCAAGCTATGATGGTCCCAATCGCGGTGATAGAGTTGGATAAATCGAACTCCGCGTTCAGCAAGTCGTCGAGCGAGCAAACAATTGCTGGCGAACGAACCATCCCCCGCTTGGCAACCGTAGAGTTCCAGCGTATCTCTCGATTCGTTGCGAATGTCCATGAGCTCTGGAACACTTGCTTGCATCTGAAACGCCATTTCGTACTGTGCAATTCGAGTTGCAATCTCAGGGTCGTACTCTTGCGAGTCCTGAAAACGATTGAGCTCGTTAATGGCACGCACGTCGAGGTCTTGTTGGTCGCGAGTGATACCGCTCGGGTTGCCGAGATAAAGGACTGAATCCCCATGACTTCGAAGCTGCACGCCTTGATGTCGACTTGGCAAGAATCCGCTGCTCCATTGGCGGGCCGCGATCGGCTGTGGTGATCGGCCCTTGCCAGTCGAAACAAGCACAACAAATCCGGGAAGATTCTCGGCGACGCTGCCTAGACCGTAGGTAACCCACGAACCCATGCTGGGCCGGCCTGCGATCTGCGATCCAGTATTCATGAACATGTGGGCTGGATCATGATTGATGGCATCGGTCGTCATCGATCGGATCAAGCAAATGTCGTCGGCCACGGATCCAATGTGAGGAAACAGAGTGCTGATTTCAGTTTGGCACGTTCCGAATCTTGAAAATGGAAACTGAGGACCCAGGCATAGGAGCTGTTGCCCTTGGAGCTGCGCAAGTTGTTGCCCTTTGGTAAGACTTTCCGGCATCGGCTGGCCGCTCATCGCCGCAAGCTTTGGCTTATAGTCAAAGGTCTCGAATTGCGAAGGACCACCCGCCATCGAGAGCCAAATCACACGCTTGGCTTTTTGTGGTAACGATCCCTCAGCCTGTTGTCCAGAAACATCCGCACCCTTCAGCACCGACGGTTGCAACAGGGCGGCAAGTGCCAGCGCACCAAGCCCCTGTGAGCTTCGCCCCAAGAACCTGCGACGATTCTCATCCCTGTTTTCGACGGTTGCGCTCAACGAAATGACCATTACGTTCTCGTAATCGATTCGTGTAGGTTGAGGAGGACGCGAGCGATATGAGTCCAAGCAGCCAGTTCTACTTTGTCCAGCGACTCGGGCGATGGCGTAAAGCCGATCTTGAGCAGATCCTCCGCCGACTTCGCATCCTTTCGGTATACCTCCAAGTGTTTATCCAGCAGCCCAAGCATGGTCTTCAATTCCTCATCGCGAGGCGCTCGCTGGAGAGCTTGCTGCCACGCCCACTCGATTCTCTCCTCAGAGGTGCCGGGCCGCTCGCTCAAAATGCGTGCTGCAAAGACTCGGGCCGCTTCGACATAAGTTGGATCGTTCAATAAGACTAGGGCTTGCTGAGGGATGTTGGAACGATTGCGTTCGGAACAGGTTTCCTCTCGACTCGGTGCATCGAAAGCGAGCAGGCTTGGGTGCGGGAAGCTGCGCTGCCACCAAGTATAAAGTCCGCGTCGATATTGGCTCGTGCCCTTGTCTGCCGGGTAATCACGCGTTGGAAAGTTCAGGTTCTCCCAATAACCGTCTGGCTGATAAGGCTTGACGCTAGGTCCGCCTATGTCGGACGCGAGCAAGCCCGAGATGGCGAGCGCATAGTCCCTGACCAATTCCGCATCGATTCGAAAGGCGCTTTGCCTAGCATGCTCGCGATTGTATGGGTCTGCGGCCAGTTGGTCCGCGCTAGCGGTTGACGCTCGACGATAGGTTTCGCTCGTGACGATCGTTCGAACCATATGCTTAAAGTCCCAGCCGGAGTCCATGAACTCGCACGCCAACCAATCGAGCAATACCAAGTTAGGAGGCATCTCACCTTGTGCGCCCAGATCGTCGAGGACTTTGCTGAGCCCCATTCCAAAACACTGTTTCCACAACCGATTCATGACGGTTCGTGCTGTAAGAGGATTGTCTCGCGAGACGAGCCACTGGGCGAGATCCAATCGCGTCAATTCGCGTCCTTCCACTTTGGGACCCGGCAAGTAACTCGGCAACCCAGGCTTGACGATTTCGCCGCTCTCATCCATCCAATTCCCGCGAGGCAGAATCCTCACGGTTCGCTTATTGGGACTGCTATTGCTAACAATGCATTTCGGCAACTGAGCGTAGTAAGCTTGTCTTTCCCTTTCCGCAACTGCGAACGCATCGCGTTCGGACTGATAGAGTTTCGTGACTTTGTTGCGAAAGTAATTTTGGACAATGGTCTTCTCGTTCGGTTTGCGATCTGCGACTTTCTTTTTGGCGATCTCAACGACTTGCGTTGCCGTTTTTTTGTCCGGATCGGATGCTTTTGAATCGGCTGCCAATTCGGGCAAGATAATGTGATAGGCAACGAGATCCGATTCCCATTGCTGCTGAGCAACATCCATCAACGGAAGTATCGCATCCCGCTTGGTCTTGGCATCGGTCAAGGCAGTATCCAATTTGGCGAGTTGAGTTTGTTGGTCTGCGGTAGCCACGACCATTCCATCTTCGCGCCGCCCGATAATAGGCTCTTCGATATCGGCAAAGAATGCACCCAACGCATAGAAGTCGCGAGCCTTGATTGGATCGAATTTGTGATCATGGCACTGAGCGCATCCGGTCGTCTGCCCCATCCACGCCGCACCGATGGCGCGCACACGGTCCGTGAGCATTCTGGCTTCATAATCTTTGGGTTGTGCTCCACCTTCTTCTGTCGATAGCAACAATCGATTGAAGGCCGAACCGACGAGCGTCTCCTGCGACTTGTCAGGCAGCAAGTCACCGGCGATCTGTTCGATGGAGAAGCGATCGAAGGGCTTATTGTCGTTGAAGCTCTTGATGACCCAATCGCGATAAGGCCATACGTTCCTCGAATTATCGCTATGGTAACCAATCGTGTCCGCAAATCGAACAACGTCCAACCAGTGGATAGCCATGCGTTCGCCAAAATGCGGGTTCTTCAAAACGCGATCGACCAATGCCAGGTAGGCTGCGTCTGCCTTGATCGCGGACAACTCGCCATTCGCGTCGCTGCATTCACGCAAGAAAGTGTCGACTTCGGAGGCAGTTGGGGGCAAGCCAAGCAGGTCCGAATAAAGACGGCGGATCAGCGTTCGCCGATCTGCTTGCGGTGCATGCATCAATCCTACCTCGGACAAGCGGTTGTGAACAATCGCATCAACGCCATTCTGCCCAGCGGGGATTTCTGCCTTGTGAGGTTTCTCGTAGGACCAGTGCTGCTGATACACAGCGCCCTGTTCGATCCAACGCTTCAAGATCTCTTTTTGTCGTGCCGAGAGTTTCTTGTGCGAATCTGGCGGCGGCATTTGAACATCCGCTTTGTCGGAAAAAATTCTCGCGACCACACCGATCGCGTCCGGTTGGACTGCATCCAATGCGCCGCTCTTCAACGCTTCCTCGCGGACGTCGAGTCGCAGGTCCGCTTGCCGCTGATTTGAGTCTGGGCCGTGACAAAAAAAGCAATTGTCGGAAAGGATGGGTCTGACATCACGATTGAACAGGATCTTGTCGGGAACCGGTGACTCGGCGCTTAGTTGTTCCGGTATGCCAAACAAAAACGCAAGAATGACAAGGGGTCTGAGAGGAATGGTTGTCATGGTTTATGGTGAGTTGGAGGGGGCGTAGTCTGCGAGGAAAACGGATTGGCAGGAGACCTATTATAATGGAAAATCACGTTCGATGCATTTCTATCTCGATCCAACTTGGCATTTGGTGCGGTCAAAAAACACGAGGTGACGGTAACACGCTGTTGACTGCCCCTTAACGTCGTTCGGGCTGTTCGCGTTGTTTGGTTTTGGCGGTTTCCAAATAGAAAAGGGTTGCGGTATCGCCGGGGTAGAGTCGATTCGACTCTTCCAACGACTCAACCGCAAATTCGAATTCACCCAACTGAAGATGGACGACGCCCAACCGATGGAAAGCTCCGGCATTGTTTGGGTTTTGCAGAATCGCCAATAGTAAATACGCTTTGGCTTGATTCAGTTTTCCCGCTTCGGCGAGCAATTCACCGTACGGATGGAAGGCACGTGGATAGTCCTCGCCGTTTGCAAAGAGTTTTTCGTATTCCAGCAACGCGTCCTCGGCCTGGCCAATGTTGTTCAAACAATCGGCCAAAACGAATCGGCTTTCAGGGTCGTTGGGAAGCAGTTCCAATGCGTCTCTGGCACGTGGCGCAGCTTCCTCGAATTTGCCTGCCCAATGAAGGACCTTGGCCAGATTGCGGAGTGAAAAGCCTTGCAGTTCTGTATCGATTGCACTGAAAACTTTTTTCTCCGCTGCAGCGAGCGAACTGGAGAGGGAGTTATCCACTACGCTTCTACCAAGAATGAGACTACGCGACTGCAACTCTTCGATGATCCAAAGAGCAAGGCGTCGGTTCACGTCGACCGTAGGATGAACATGGTCGAGAAAGTACTCATCGCCGAGGATAGCATGCCCCTGTTCGGATTCACAAAGCAGGCGCAAGCGTTGTTCAAAGTCCACCATGGGCACTCGCATTTCTCGGCAAACACGCTCGATCGCTTGCCTGATTTCAGGCACGGCACGGAGAGGGCAAACGTCCTCATCGACGGCGCGACAAAATGACTGCTGCGCATCGGAATACCGATGGAGAGCGAAATATGCCTTCCCTAAACGATAATGGTAGTCGGCATAGTTCGGATCGATCTGGATTGTTTCTTGCAAGGATTCCAAAGCCTCGCGAATGTCCAGTGCGTTTGCCGCGTTTGCCGCGTCGGAGTGGCTCCCTGCATTGCCAGCAAGCAGTTCTAATCGCTCGCTGTCCAATAGGGAGAGTCCAGGGCGATGCTCGCTTTTAAATGGCGAGCAGTTCTTTTCATTCGCGCTTGGCGTTACAAAGACAATCTGTGCGCCAGAGCGTTTTGCGATCCCAATCATGCGTCTCAGGTTTGCTTCGTAGTGATTCAGGACATTCGCTCGCCAGTCCACGTCGCGATGATAGTCGACCGGCCCAATCGTGTGATTGAGAATCTCGTCGACCTCCGGCGCCAAAACATCTGCGTGCGACGCGGGTGCTTTCGCGGGTGTCGCGCCCGTCGCACTTGACTGTGTCGTCCATTTGCGTGCTTGCTTGAGAAACCGATCCGTCAGTTCCCAAGTCCGCGTACTCGCTAGCAACGCATGTGCTCGCAGAGTGAGTTGCGATTTTTTGAACATTCCCTTGTAGGTGCGGCGTTCCAAGAATTCATTATGTACGGAGTAAACCACAAAGAGGTCTGGCTCGTATTGCACCAGCTCCTCCATAAGTGCCGCGACCCGATAACTCGCATAACTAATTCCCCCTGCGTTGATCACTTCCCATTGATGCGACGAGTCCACCACGGGGAGAAACTCACGCAACCATCCCGGAAAAGATGTCGAATCCCGGTAGGGATGACCGTATGTCGTCGAACCACCCATACAGAAAATACGTTTGGTTCCGGGCTGCTTGATCTTGGGAAAGGATTGGGCGTTGAACCAACGTAGTTTGTTCTGCGCCGTTGAGAATCTCTTTTCTCCGTCGTCGTTCTGCGACAGTTCCATCAACGGTATCAAGTCGGAGAACCCGACAAAGGGATCGTCAACACTTACTTCTCTCTGGACTCCTACAACCGCCAGTATTGTCTCAAGGCTCAAAAAAAATCCGAGCGTCGCGACTACCGAAAAAAGCATTTTCTTGGGGAGTGACAGCTTCCGTTTTCTTGGGGGGCGATTCAAAGGTTCCATACTGTCCTATCAAAACTGTCCTATCAAAACGACGCCTAGGTGAAGGATACTGCTGGAGGTGAGCGGAGCGCGATTGTCAAGGTGCGATCTCCCAAGGGCTCACGCCTTTGCGGGTACGACCTTGCGTCCACAACATGAGTCCGACCAGCCGTTGTTTTCCCCGAATGAAGTAGTCTTCGCCAAGCCCCCCAAGATGATCGCGATATACAGCGGATCGATTCAGACGCCAATTTTGTTCTATGGGTTTGACCCACTTTTTTTCAATTAAGAGATCGGTTAGCTGCTCGCCAAGCAATTGGTGACCTTCGATTCGTGGATGGACGTGGTCAATTAGCCAACGGTCCCCAACCAGCCCATGCTGGGAGACCGATGCGAACATAGTATCGACATCGAAATGCCATGTTTGCTCTTGTGTGGAAATATCTCGTATCGACTGTTGGATCGAGGTAACCGCCCGCAACGGGCAGACGTCATTGTCTCGGGCCACTACGAGATGCTTACGCGCCAATTCGATTTGGCCGTCTCCAAGCTCAAGTTTGCCGAGCCAATACAGAGCCGCAGGATGGCCTGAATCGATCGCCAATATTTCTTCCAGCTTCTCCCGGAGACTTGACTCATGGCCGATATCGCCGCTGAGTAACTCTGGATCTGAATTCTTAGCCTGACTCGTCGCTCGCGCCCAAAGCGACTCAATCTGCTTCTTGGCAGCGGCATCTGTTTGCTGGCTCAATTCAAACTTGAACGGTGGACAATCGCGAACATTGGACGTTGGAATCAAGAGAACAACGGGAACCCCCGATTTTTTGCATGCCCGCACCATCGCAATGAGATTCCAACGCATGGATGCCACCACCGATTTCGGTTTGAGTTCATCGCGTCGATATTTTTCCAATCCCCCTTGATCGTCAAGTAAGGCATCGACTTCTCGCTCCAATCGCGTTCTCTTCGTTGTCGTCGACTCGACCGGTGAAATGCGACGGGTACAGTCCGCTGCAAATTGAATCAATCGAGATGATTGCGCAAATAGCGTTGCCCCCCGAGTTACAACGGGAGACTGTTGCCAGCCCGACAACTCGCGTTCTTCGAGAAACTCGTTATGCCCACATTCCAGGATCACGAGATCCGGCTGATACTGGAGTATCTCAACGAGTATCGGAAGCATTCGATAGCTGGCATAGGAGAGCCCGCCGCAATTAATGATCTCCCAATTTTTGTTTGGTTCGACAAGCTCTAAATTGAGTTGGAGCCAAGTGGGAAACGCCGTCGGGGGTTTGTAGGGTTCCCCCTGAGTCGTAGAACCTCCGATGCAAAAAATCCTGCTTGTATTGACTTTCTTGTTCGCAGGAAATTGAGCCGGGGCGAAGAGCTTCAAGTGTTCTTGTTGTATCCGATAGTTTTCTCCATCCAAATAGAATAGAGGGGTCAACTGCTCACAGTTCAAAAAGGGATCGGAAAGGATGACTGTCCGCTTCGGCCAAATCGTACGAAGGGACATCTCAAGGATGAGGAACGGAGCGAACCCAAGAAAAACGAGCAGAAGTCGGGGACCCAAAAACCCTATCCAAGACTTTTGATTTCGAGTCGGCACGTGGCAGTTTGCATCGGCAATCTGGGATACGATTTTTCGCTTTCTCATCGGTCACCACACATTCACATGAGGTTTTTTTGCGCAGGGATGGCGAAGCTCCTGCTGAGCCACTTTGCTTCGCAATGGTTCGGCAGGAGCCTCACCCCACCGCTCTAAACATCTTTCCCATGTCGAACCATCGGAAATCAATGGGAGAGCGAGGCTCCTGCCGAGCTTACGACGCAATGGTTCGGCAGGAGCCTCACCCTCCCAAGCAATCAATGGATTGGGAATAGTCGAGGAAAACATGTTTACAGCGGTGACCTCACCCCACCGAACAGTGGATTGGTTAAGTTGGCCTGGCTGGAACGGCTCACTACTTCGCATCTCCAATCGTGATGTAACCAGACCAAAGAAGCGGATGAGAGCCGGCGACTGTTTGCTCTGAATTGGTGGATGGAGCACCTTGGAAGACTGGTTCTGACTTCGGATCGAACTTCTCTTCCCAAAGGCTCAAGACGCTTCGCTGCCATGCTTCCGATACCGTCATGTCCTGTCGATTGTTCGTGAACGAGCGCATCAGCGCTGCAGTACTTTCACCACCCACTTGCCACCGCGAAAGGGTGAAGTGTTTGGTCCCTTGAGCGATGATGGGCAAAGCAACTCTCAACCATTCATCGCCGATGGACTCACTCGGAGGTGGCATTGCGTTGACGCCCGGTAGTACGACCGATGCTGGAGTCCCCCAAGGGAGGCGACGCCAAGATGAGATATTCGATTTGTTTGCGATACGGTCTGTGGGAATGGGTACGACGGTTTCCAATGTGGATGGGACGAACGAAAACAATTGATCGGAGGCAATCTTGAAAAAGCTACTCGGCGGAAAGGATGTACCTTTCGATCCTAGATCGATAATAACACGTTTTTCTGACGAAGCCAATTCTTCTCGGAACTCCTTCGCACGGGCTGTGTTCGTGGTTAGGAAGTCAACCGCGTGTACATCCACGCAATGTGATTTTGAAATGGAGCTCTTGGTTTCCATCAATTGCGGGACAAGCCCCAGCGTTGGAGAGAAGACGATCCTGTGCTCGGATATGCATGGCAAGGCAGCGGGTTGATCCGAGAGCGGGAGTGTTTCAAACGGCAAGTACCACAAGAATCGATCTGGAATCACGATCCACCGCTCGGCGGTCCGCAATTGCGCCCATACCTCAACTGGAAACAATTGCTTTCGAAGTTCCAAGCGTTTTGCAACCGGCCAGCTCTTTTTCCATTCACCGGACGTCCCATCGCGACTTCGGAGAAGGGTTAAGTCGTTCGCCAACTGCAATGTGTTCTGTCGAAGCGATTCGGCGTTGGAAACCGTCCAGGATTTCCACTTCCCCGCTTGGCAGAGATAGCCTCGCAATTGCTCCCCTTGAAACGCAAAAAACAGGACGGCATCACTTGGTGGAATCACCTTGTTGAGTTCCTCTTGCGAATGTTGGGGAGGAAACAACTCCGGTACAGCGAAGGGGCCAATGGCCTTCGCCCAGAGTTGCGATTCTTGGGAATCCGATAATCGCAAAGAACTCTCCCAACGCCTTGTGTCCTCCTCGGACCATTTTCGCAAGTCCCATTTCGGGTCGACCCTCAAGGGGACAATGAGTTCCGCGATCTTGGCTGCGTTTTGCTCAAGTGCAGGAATCTGCTTGCGAATCCCAGCAACTTGATTGACCTGAAACGCATTCATCAATCGCTTGTCTCCGTGAAACGCTAACTGCAAATCGAAAACGCGAGATTCCAATTCGCCTTGTTGTCGGTAACGCCGGCAAGCGGCCTTGTCAAAAGTAGTCACCATTTCTGCATCAGAACGTTTGCGAATTTGAATGTCGGCCAACATTTCTCCTGCTTCGGATTTATCTGCAAATTGCCAAGCCAATTGCTCAAGCGGATGGACATGCCAGTGGCCCGCCGCAGGCGGGTTTAGCAATTCAATCAACAGCGATTCACCAACGCCCTCGCTTAGAACCTTGCTCCCGATCAAAGACTGCGCCAAGTTAAGTTGAAATAGCGACGGGGCACCGACGCCCGACTCGGCGCCGCGAAGAAAGCCAACACCCTCTAACAATGCGATGATTCCATCGCCTACTTTTCCGTCGTGGAAATCCACGATTGCCCGAGCATGCCGCAGTACGGCTTCCGCACGTGGTAGTACCACGGCTTGTGGCAATAACATCGATGTCCCTGTCGCCGAGTGCTTCTTGAATCCTTCCAGGTCTCCCTCCAATGCGGAAAGTCGGGTCGATTCAACTTGACCACGGATGGCAACCAATCGACTTTTCGTCGAAGACCAATTGATTATTTGAGCCAAAAGCTTGGCGTTCGCCGCGGCGTGTCCGTTTGCAAAACCCGTCAAATTAAGATACTCGATCGATTCCGCGAGATGTTCCATTTGCCCCGCCCGGGCAGATGAAAAAGCGGCCTCATTCGAACGCTCCCCGGCAGCGAGCATCTCGTTGGACTCGATTGCAATGTCGGCCAACGCCAGAAGAGCCACAGCTGTTAGCGGGTGATCGAGACCGCTGGCCAAACTAAGGTTTTGCTTCAACAGTCGTGTTGGCTCAGCCCTTTCGCCATTACCCATTTCTGCGAGTGCACGGCAGATGTTCATGGCGCATACGATCGGCTCGGACTGTCCATTCAACGCGGCACGATAACAAGCAACGAGGTCACGATTCAACGGGCTGTGCTTGGCAAGCGGACCCAGTAATTGAAATCGCCGCCGAAGCGCAATTGCCTGGCACCTCAAGACTTCCAACGCATCGATCGATACCAATTTGCCGGCAACTCCTGCACCGGCTTGGAGCTCCACCAACATATCAGGCGAAGCCAACGCGATCGGCCAAGCTTCCGTGTAGGAACCCATCTGTGTGCCGCGAATGTTATTGGCCCAGCCGATTTCCCGAATGCGACTATCCACGCGGGTAACCCCCGGTGGGTTCTTGAGATACGAAAGCCATCGCTGCCCCATCATCGAAATCTGCAGCGCAGCATCATACCTTTCGAGTGCCATCGCAATATCGCATTGCTCTAAAGAACACTCCCCCATCATCACAAGTGCAGGAATGCTATCGATTCCTCGTTGACCATTCATCAATCTAGACTGCCCTAATGCGGACTCAAGTACCGAACTGGCTTGAGCCGTTTGGCCATCGGCGATGAAGTCCAGCGCCGTGTAATACTCGGGACGAATCAAATTGCTTGCAATCACATTCCTGCTTGTTTGCAGTCCCTGAGCTCTCAGTCCGTTGTGAAAGGCAACGTGAAGAAGCGACCAGCCGATGGCGAAACACAAGATCTTTCGAATGAGTGGAATCATTGCAACGTCGTTCGCCAGCGTTACGGGAATGGGAATACAAAAAAGCTATCGAAAGTCATTATGGGCGCGATCCGGTGCGAACGCCAACGTTTCAATTGTTGAAACCGGTAAAGTTTTACTCAAGCACAGAATGGGATTGGCCGATACAACCCTCAGAGTTTTAGGCTCGCACTGCGTTTGGAGTTATGTCGGACTGACCGAAATCAGGTCAGCACTTGCTCAAGGATAATGGAAATTCAGAAATGTTGAATTGCAAGAAACCCAATCTTGGTACCTACCTAGTCATTGCGACGGGCATCCTGAGCGTCGTTGCCAATACTGGATGCCAAGTCCAAATTGCTGGCCAAACGCTGCCGAGCGCATTCTATTTGAAGGACGACGTTCAGTACTTCCCATCAGGTCCAGAAAACAAACTGGCAAATGAAACGGCAGCTTTGAAAGCGGCCCGCGAAGAAGCCAAAGCAAGACGATAGTCCTCTCGGAACGAACTGCGCGACAAATTACCCAAAAAATCACCGGGGAAAACGGGAGAGCGAGGCCACCCCTCTCAACAAGTTTTCCTCGACTTTGCCCAATCCATGGATTGCTTGGGAGGGTGAGGCTCCTGCCGAACCATTGCGTCGTAAGCTCGGCAGGAGCCTCGTCCTCCCGTTGAAATTGCAAATAAATCCGAACGGAAAAAGGCGGCCTCTGAGGGGGCGTGGGGAATAGCTCCCAACTGAAATACTCTGATTCAGTGAATTGTTTAAGCTCCGAAAACGAGGCTAGACATTGAAATCACGACTGGGCTGTACATTTATTATCGTTGCCCTTTGCTCCGCGAAAGAACGCGTTCTCCGTCAGATCGGCTATGGTTGCCCGACGCGTGACGACTTGTTGATTTAGAGAAGTCGTTGTTGGGTAAGGGCGGTACGACGGACTTCCTAGTCCGTCCATGGGGAATTCGACGGACTTGGAAGTCCGTCGTACCATGAAAGCAACAAGCCGGTGAGCGAGGGATTGCCGTCGGCTCCTCGCTTACGGGCACGGGTTTTCAAACTGCCGCCAAAAAGCGGTCCATTCAAAAACTCACAGCCTACGATGCCAAGGTCATCATTTCGACGGGCATAATGTAGTTGCCGGCTAAATCGACGCGGACACTTCTGCAACGATCAATATAGAATTGTCGCGGTTCTTCGCGCGACAAACACAGGGCGAGAAAGCGATCGTCGCCAACAAAGCGAATCGGGCTGACAACGCGCCGCGTGACCGACCCGTCTTTTCCTTCGTATTCGATGACAATGACCAGGTCGTCCGATTGTTGCATCACCCGTGCAATCAAACGTCTCTTGACGTCTGAAACCGGTTGCTTTTTCTGCAAATCGCAGCTCTTGATCTTGGCTGATAGCGTCGTCATTTCTGTTCTCTCGGATCGTAGGTGGAACCATCCCTTGTGTTCACTTAGATCATCTGCCCTCGATGTGACACGTCTGGTCCATCCCGCTACACAAAATCAAGTATAATCGGTTTTGCTCGACTTTCCGCGTTGAAACGAGTTGAGCCCCACCGAAACCATCCTACAGGAACCTCTCCATGATCCGTATTCCGAAACTAAGTTGCGCCCTCAGTCTCGTCGCTTTGTCCGTTGGCTTAAATCGCACGGCACTTGCCGATATCGGAGTTGGCGCAAAACCCATCGCTGGAGCCGAAATGCTGTTGGATGGCTCACGGGAAATGCTGGACCAAAAATGGACTTATTGGCAAGGGCCAGGCTTCAAATCCTCGATGCCGATCAAGTGGAAGATCGTTGACGATCCCGTCGATTCAGGGACCGCTGTCATGACTGACGATCCGGCCGCTGCGGGAGGCAAATTTGGTGCCGCCGATATCGTCACCAAGAAAGAGTACCGAGATTTTCGGTTGCATGTCGAATTCATTGTCATGAACCGACGGGGCAATAGCGGCGTTTACCTTCAAAACCGCCACGAAATCCAAGTCATGGACGGCGATAATACGCCGCATGGTATGGGAGCCATCATCAATGAAGGGGAGTCTCCGTACTATGCCTACAACGGGCTTGGCAGCTGGAATGCGTATGACATTGTCTTTCGGGCCGCTCGATTCCAAGACGGAAAACGGGTCGAGAAATCCCGCGTGACCATGTATTTTAACGGCCAAAAAGCCAGTACCAATTTCGACATCAATAAAGTGTGGGGAGGTGCAAACTCAGGTATCGATGGCGCCAACGACGGTGGTCGCGGGATTACCGATTCGCCCGGCGGACTGAAGTTGCAATGCGAAGGGCACGACGTTCGTTACCGAAACACTTGGATCAAAGAGCTAGACCTAGAATCACCTGAGACTGACTTTTCGGAACCGCTCAGCATCGAATCGTTGATCCCGAAGTCCGAGACGATCCAGCGTCCATTCAATGGCAATGACCTAGCGGGTTGGAACGGGGATACATCGCGCTGGTCCGCCGTGAAGGGAATGATTCGTGGTGCCAACGACGATGGTGTCGCTAGCAGCACTTATCTGTTCACCCAAAAGAAATACCGAGATTTCCGAATGGTGCTCGAAGTAAAGCAAACCCTTAGCCCCAAGCATTCGACCATGCACTCTGCCGTAGCCGCTCTTGGAGAGCAATTCACGGATGTGGGCGAAAACCAATTTGGCTTTCGAGGTCCGTTATTGATGTTTTGCCATGACTGGGGAATCTGGGACGCGCATCGTCGCAATCGAGTCGTGCCAGTCGGGCCTGGCAACGAAGTCGAAAAAAAGGGTGAATGGAATCAAATTGAGATCTTGGTGGTTGGGGACCGCATTCGAATGGCAGCCAACGGCCGCGAACTATTCGACTTCACAGACAAATCGGACATGCTGCAAGCTTGCCCGCTCGGTCTACAACTGCATAGCAACGACAAACCCCAAGAGTACCACTTTCGCAATTTGCTCATCACTGAAAGCCCAGCGACTGGCTTGGTAACGGTCCGCAAGAAATAACTTTGCACAACAGTCCTGGTACTCTGACCTCTCGCAAAAAGATTACTTCCATGCAATTCATCATTCGCAAACTCCAGTTCCTTTTGTTCATGGCGGCGTTGTGGCCGGCAAGTGTTCGCGGCGATGACTGGCGACCTGAAGTGCTGCCTGTTGAATTGACCGTGGGCTACGCAGTCCGGGCAGTGGACTTGAATCGTGACGATCGGCTCGACATTGTGATTGTCGATAGCAAACGCATTTTATGGCTTGAGAATCCGAGCTGGAAGGTGCATGTCATTTATAGCACTCCCTTGGCGAGCACTGATAATGTTTGCATGGCTCCGTTGGACATCGATCGAGATGGCGACATCGACTTGGCAATCGGTTACGACTGGCAGCCCAACAACACCAAGTCCGGTGGAGCTATCGGATGGCTGGAGTCACCATCGGACCCAACGGACCCAACGCTCACTTGGAAGATGCACGTTTTGGTGGAGAATGAACCGACGACCCATCGGATGAATTGGGGGGACCTTGATCGCGATGGCCAGCCGGAACTTATTGTCGCGCCACTCAAAGGACGTCTTTCGCAAGGGCCGGGCTTCGACGATAAAGCAGTGCGGTTGCTTGCCTTTAGTGTTCCAAAGGATCCGGTAAATCAACCGTGGTCAATCCGTGATCTGGACGAGTCTTTGCACGTGATGCACAACTTCGAAGTGGTGGATTTGGACCGCGACAAACACGACGATTTGCTCGTTGCAAGCTTTGAAGGTGTTCATTCGCTGACGTTTGGAGGTCGGTCTACCTCTCCTGCGAAGCGAACGCAAATAGGTCTTGGGCACCAAGGTCAAGCCCCAGCACGCGGCTCTAGCGAAGTGCGCATTGGCAAACTCAATGACAATCGTTCGTTCATTGCCACCATTGAGCCATGGCATGGAAATCAAGTCGTTGTCTACGAGCAGAGCGAAACACTCCCATGGACTCGGTTGATGCTCGATGACCAATTGCGCTGGGGACACGCGGTTGCATGCTGCAATCTGGACAACGATGTCGAGGACGAACTGGTGATTGGCGTACGCGATGACGTAGCACCTCATCGGTGCGGCGTGCGTGTTTACGATCGAGATTCACAGGGCAAATGGCAACGGACGTTGGTATCGCCAGGTCAAGTTGCCGTGGAAGACCTTGTTTGCGCTGATTTGAACGGCGATGGCAAACTAGAATTGATCGCCGTGGGCCGAGCGACCCACAACGCAGTCATTTATTGGCAGAACTCGAAATAGCGTTGAGAAGTGCTGGCGAGACATGGTTGTCGACTCATAGTAACCCGACGCGTGACGGGCTGTTGATTGAATGGTACGACGGACTTCCTAGTCCGTCGCATTCTCCATTGACGGACTTGGAAGTCCGTCATACCGCCCTTTACCCAATAACGACTTCACTATATCGACAGCCCGGTGAGCGAGGGATTGCAGTTGGCACCTCGCTTACACGTCGAGTTGTCAGACTGCCGCCAAAAAGTGCACCGTCCAATCATTTCACATCCGACTTCCGCAAAAAAACGCGGCAGACTCGCACCTTTTGCGAAGCAAGACTACCGATACGACGGCAACTGGGGAACCATTTGATCAATGCCCCGACGTAAAGTCCAGGCTCGGTCCGTCGGGCTGTGCTGACGGCTAGCGGTGTTCAAGACATTGGCCATATGCGACTTGAGAGAGGGTGAAATCGTCGACGACATCAGTTCGTTCATCGTGTTCTGATAGAGCATCGCACAAGCATCGTGATGGCCTCCGTTGAAGAGTTGCGAGCCTTCGGCGACCGCGTTTTCAAGCATCAAGCGCGCGTTGATTGTCTTGACAGGAGGCATCAAAACCGCATCAATTACGTGGATCACTCCGTTGGATGCATCCAAATCGGTGGAAACAAGCTTCGACTGGTTGATCATCGCGACGCTGTCCCGTACGGATATTGTCACCGGTGAACCTTCGAGTGTTTTGGCACCCTTCGCGTTAACCGCATCCTCGGAGAAAACTCGGCCCGACACAACGTGGTACTTCAAGATGTTCACAAGCTTCTGCTTGTTTTCAGGTTTGAGCAGCGACTCGACGGTTCCCTTGGGTAGTTTTGCAAAGGCCTCGTCGGTTGGTGCAAAAACGGTAAAAGGACCTTTGCCGCTGAGCGTATCTGCTAAGCCAGCAGCTTTCACGGCTGCGAGCAAAGTCTTGAAGGCACCTGCCTTGTCAGCTGTTTCCGGTATCGTTTTATCGGCAGGCAGGAGGACCGAATCGATGATATGGATCACACCATTATCGCATTCGATGTCGGTCGCGACGACTGTGGCGCCGTCCACCATCACAGTACCATCCTTGGTCGTTATGTCGAGCCGTTGACCGTTGACCGATACAGCCCCTGAAAGACCGACCACTTGTTTGGCAAGCACTTTGCCGGGAACAACGTGATAAGTCAATATGCCAGCCAGTTTGCCTTTGTTCTCGGGTTTGAGGAGTTCCCCAACCGTTTCTGCCGGAAGCTTTGCGAAAGCGTCATCGGACGGGGCGAAAACGGTAAACGGCCCAGGTCCCTTGAGAGTATCGATCAAATTGGCGGCGCCCAAGGCAGCCGCGAGGGTCTTAAATTTGCCAGCCCCGACAGCGGTATCCACAATGTCGGCCGCAGAAACGCTTGCGGATACGAATCCGCATGCCACCAGAGCAAGCCAACAATTCCAAACTTTCATCATCGCGATCCCTATCTTGTTTTCCGACACTCAGTTTTGACACCGACTCCGCGCAGGTGTCCTGACAACACCAGAGAATTCGCAATAGAGGTCCCGTCGGATGCAGAATAGTCAAGAAGTCGAGGAAATTGTTCAACCAATAGGCTCCAATAGGCTCCAATAGGCTCCAAGATGAGAGAGGAAACATCACGCGGAGGTCATCACCATTCGGCTCTCGCCGTGCCGCGATCGTCTAATACGCGATCGTCTAATAGCTAAACGGCGCAAGCCAAGTGGTACTCATTTTGTTAGCGAAAGGTTCCAATTCGTAGTGGAAGTCGCCAAGACTTCCTTTGATGTAAGTGCGAAACAAGGAACTCTGGCGAGTTCCACTACCAAAGTGAGTGCCATTGGGCGCAAGCCGGACCAAGCTCTCCGGTGAGTCGTTACAACCAAGTCTGCCGCCCACCTTCCTTCTGTGCGAAAGTGGTTGCAAGCGGTAGAATCTCCCTGAGGTTCGGCGTATCCGATACGGCAGTCCGGTTGCCGAAAATTTTCACCCACGACTCGAATGAATTCTGTTACCCAAAGTTCTCCCTAATGCCCACGAGCCGATTTGAATACCGCGAGTACCTTGAAGAGCTTCGAAAACGCCGAAAGGAAAAGAAAAAAACCACCGAAATCGACTCTTTCCACTCCACCATGAGCGGCAAAGACAAAGATGCGCTCGTGTCGCGATCGCATCGAAGCTTTTGGCGACTCTTCGTCGAGTTTTGGGGTCAATTGAGAGGCTTTCGTGGGCGAATCGCCTTTGCCTTGGCAACTCTCACAGTCTCGACAACGCTTTCGCTGATCCCCCCTTTAGGTACCAAGCTAGCAATCGATTGCGCTTTGACGGTTCCGAGCCAGCCACTCCCTAATTGGCTCGCCGCGACGCTTGGGAATCCGTCCCCGTTCATGATCTTGGTATGGATCGCTGGCATGGTGGCCGCAGTCACCTTGGTTCGCACGATCGTTCACTTATGGGGCCGATGGGCGTGCACTCAAGCCCTCAACCAAGTGCAAATGACCATTCGGGGACGCGTATTCGAACACATGCTGCACATGCCTTTGCACAAGATCCAGCAGCTGAAATCGGGCGGCGCGACGAGTCTACTGCGCGAAGATGCGGGCGGAATCGCGGACCTGATCTTCAGCATGATCTACAACCCATGGCAAGCCATCGTTCAACTGACGGGGAGCCTGATCGTTTTGATTTTGGTCGATTGGCGGCTCTTGTTGGCGGGGATTTTGTTGTTGCCAGCGGTCTATTTCAGCCATCGCACATGGATCTATTCGATTCGACCCTTGTATCGAGACGTCCGACAACGGCGACAACGCGTCGACGCAAATACGACTGAGACGTTTGGTGGAATTCGCGTGGTTCGCACGTTCGCTCGACAACGCAACGAAACACAGCGCTACATCAAGGGAAACCATGTCCTTGTTCGCCAACAGTTATTGGTTTGGTGGCGGACACGGCTCATTGAAATCGTTTGGGAAGTCATCATACCCCTCGCGTCGACGGGCCTATTGGTCTACGGTGGCTGGCAGATCTTGCAGTCGCAACTGACCCTTGGTGACTTGATGATGTTCTTGGTCTACCTGACCATGCTGCTTGGTCCGATCGCGACACTAACGGGAAGTGCAGTCGGATTCCAGAACAATCTTGCGGGTCTGGACCGGATTTTGGATATCTTGGCTACGCCCAAAGAGCTTCAAGATCGCGAGGGGGCCATTCGCTTGGAACGCAAACAAGTGCGCGGAGATGTTCGATTTGAGTCGGTCTCTTTCCGCTACCCAGAAAGCGAACAGTGGATTCTCAAGGATATCAATCTTCATGCATTGGCCGGCCAAACCATCGCCATCGTCGGTCGAAGCGGTGCAGGGAAAACAACGCTTTGCAATCTGGTCGCTCGATTCTTTGATCCGGAACAGGGTCGTATTTTGATCGATGGCGTCGACTTGAAAGATGTCCAGTTGCACAGCTACCGCCAACTGCTCGGAGTCGTAGAACAAGACGTTTTTCTTTTTGATGGTTCGATCGCGGAGAACATCGCGTATGGTCGCCGCGGCGCGACGACTGCGGAAGTCATCGAAGCAGCCAAAGCGGCGGCTGCCGATGAGTTTATCGCGAAGTCCCCGAATGGTTACGAAACTCTCATCGGGGAACGCGGCTTCAAACTAAGCGGCGGACAACGCCAAAGACTTGCGATTGCCCGTGCCTTGTTGGCCGACCCCAAGATTCTGATCCTCGACGAAGCCACCAGTAATCTGGACAGCGAAAGCGAACGCCTAATTCAAGGCAGTTTGGCCCTTTTGCTGGATCAACGCACAGCATTTGTCATTGCGCACCGATTGAGCACCATCATCCACGCGGACCAGATTCTAGTGTTGGACGCAGGGCAAATTGTTCAATGCGGAACACATTCCGAATTGTTGGAACAACATGGCTTGTATCAACAAATGGTACGATTACAGACTGAGAGCCCGATCGCTCCACAATGGGTCGACTCTTAGTGCCGTCCCTTTTCGTTTTCACAAAGACTAGACGATGTGCCGATCACTTCAAGGTAACTGCTTGCTCGCATCCCCCTTCATGGACGATCCCGACTTTTATCGATCGGTCGTCTTACTCGTGCGACATGATGAGGAGGGTTCCTTTGGTCTTATCCTGAATCGGCCGACCGACTTTCGGCTTGATAAAGTTGTTTCGATGGTTTGTGATTTGCACTGTGTGCACGATGGGCCTCTTTATTGCGGCGGCCCCGTGGATGGACCACTCGTGGCTTTGCACGATCAATTGCAGTTCGGCGGAGAGGAATGCTTCAATGGACTGAAGATATGTAGCGACCAAAATGAATTGATGAAGCTATTTGGTTGCGAGGACGCCAAGTTGAAACTGTTCGATGGCTTTGCCGGTTGGGGGCCAGGTCAACTCGAACAAGAACTGGAAACGGGTAGTTGGCTGGTCACCGACATCGATGCAGATCTGGTTCTCAGCGAGGATACGCAAATATGGGAAAGTCTCGTCCGACGGATTGGACAAAACATCTTGGCCGTAGACGAGAAAATCCCCGATGTTCCAATCGATCCGCAATGGAATTAAAAGATGGGTAGGCCACCTCGCATCAGTTTGGGCGGATACGTTTACCATGTGGTTTGTCGCGGACTCCAGCCCAAAGGGATATTCCGATCAAACGAGGATTACGAAGAGTTCGTGACTGTTCTGGCTGAGGCAGTCGAGCGATTCGAACCTCGTGTGCTGTCGTACTGCGTGTTGCCTAAACATTGGCATTTGGTCCTAACGCCTCGCCGAGACGGAGATTTGTCAAAACTGATTGCATGGTTGACTGTCACGCATTCGGCGCGTTGGCACACGCATCCAAGACGGGCGAGCACAGGTGGACTTTACGAACGCCGCTTTCGTTCGTTCCCCGTTCAAGATGACGCGTCGCTTCTCGAAATAATGCGGTTCATTGAATCGCATCCCAAGCGAAGCGGCTTGTGCAATTCGGTTCTTGAATGGAAATGGTCCAGCGCGGCTCGACGATCCATAGCAGCGAGCACCGATAAACCCACTCATACTAAAAACCCAGACCCCATCGTTTCGTCTCCGCCGTTGGCATTGCCAAGCGATTGGCCACGCGTGCTCGACGCGGAATTGCCAGACGAAATACGTGCTAAAGTGATTCGATCGATTCAAAGAGGCTGCCCTTACGGCGACGACGCTTGGATTGTGAGAACCGCCAAAAAGATGGCTCTCGAATCAACACTTCGCCCGCGCGGTCGACCGAAACTTCCAGCACAATGAAGGTGAGGTGAACGATCGGAAAGGATGGCGACAACACGACAAAAGTAAAAGTAGTAGGTACATTCCATGTGCCGTCCACCAAAGTCCCAAGAGCTCTATCTCCCCTTCTCCTCGATTCGAGGAGAAGGGGCAGGGGGATGAGGAGCCTGTCGATTCTCATCTCGCACATCCCTCGTTAATCCAATTTTAAAATGAATCGGCTAGACACGACTTGTCAAAGATAATCCATGATCACTGAAACCGATCCACTGCGACTGCCAAGACTCAAACCGGGATAACTGGCCTCATAGAGTGCAGGGGCAGGCAGGAATCGGCTATACTCCCAGCACGGTTGTCTTCAGCCCAGAGGGCTGAATACCTGCGTTCGGCTGAACTGAATGCCCTGGCCAGGACTGGCAAAAAGAGCCACGAACAAAGGCATGCACCGAAGTCTTCGGCAATCCTGTTTTTTACATCCCGCATCATCCCGTCGGACTGCGGTGATGCCAATCGTTCCGCTTGTCAGCGCGTAAACAGGGACGGAACACTTTCCCAACTTGGAGCTTGGTCGTTAGAGACGCAGGCGGTCAATTGCAGAACGCGGTTTCTAACCACCAAGAATCACAAACAACACAAAAATAAAATCCCCTCTTGTGAACTTTGTGCCTTTTGTGGCTAGATAAAATCGTCGAGTCGTGGATTGCATTATCGTGCATCCACGCGAAACTTGCCCATGATTGCAGGCGGTCGATAGCACTCTTACAATGGTGCCTGACAGGGTTCGTAATCCTGACATTGGAGACGCTGACTCAAAACAAGCGGGGAAATTCTAACGGTGCCACCCACTGGGAAATTCTAACGGTGCCACCCATTTTTTGCATTTTGTAGCTTGCCTGATAGATGGCAGGTCGGTAAACTTACGGTTGCATGGGGTCGGTTGAACGGTTGCAACGAATAGGAGAGCTAAAATGCCTAGACCGCTACGTTCTGAAATTTATAGCCCTTCTGAGGTTTCGATTCTG
>CAMCMB010000024.1 GCA_945875845.1 Pirellula staleyi DSM 6068 | reverse complement strand
TCGACACCAGCTTGCTTCGGCCCCGTCAAATTAACTCGCAAATCAAAGCTCGGTCCCTTTCTCGATTCCTTGAAGATGTTGCTGGAGCGGTATCCCAACATTACCGCTCAGCGAGCTTTCGAAGAGCTGTGCAAGCTGGGCTATAGCGGGAGTTACTCGACTCTTCGCACCTTTATGAAGGGGCACCGTTCGAAGCCGAAAGCTCCAGTGATTCGCTTTGAAACTTCGCCTGGTGCTCAGGCTCAAATGATTGGTCGACTTACACGATTGACTTCACTCAAGAAGGTCGTCGCAAAGTACAGCTCTTCCGTTATATCCTCGTATATCCTTGGTTATTCCAGGCGTCAGTACATCCACTTTACCGAGCGGCAAGACTTCGACACGACAGTACGACAACATGTCGTCGCCTTTAAGCATCTTGGCGGTACGGCGGCCACTTGCCTTTATGACAACATGAAAGTCGTTGTCCTTCGATGACTGGACGGAATACTTGGGAGATCCGCCGATGACGATGGCGTTGCTTGATCGCGTCGTGGACCAAACGAACTTAATCAAATTCGAAGGTGAGTCGATTCGAGGCGACGCATTAAGGAAGCAGAGGAAGGGATCGGGAAAATGACGATCGATTATGGAGAATTGAAACGCCGCATCCGGTTGATCGAGCTGCTGGAGAGCATAGGTTGGACAAGTACTGAGGGCCGTGGAGAACAACTCCGCGGCCCTTGCCCATTACCGGCTTGCAGCGCGAAACCAGCGAGTGCTTCTCAATCACAAAAGAGATCGCTGAGCGTACACACAGGCAAAATGTGTATCAATGCTTTAGCTGCGGCAGCCGTGGAAACGTGCTGAACTTCTGGCAATCGTATAGAGGAAAATCCATTCGTGAATCAGCGAACGAACTGGTTCAATACCCAGAAACAAGCAATCAAGATTGCGCTACGCCACAGCCACTCAGTGGGCAACACTCCCCAACCAACCTGCGAAAATGGCTGATTCTTAGCTGCGATTGTCAGCCTCACGGCCAGATCGCATTTACTAGGATGGGACTAAAGATGAACGGCTTCTTCGAAAAGTCTGTTGCGATCGATGCTCAGATGCTTCAACTCTATGGCCAGCAAGTAAAGGTGTCGTTGGCGAAGCCTCGCACCCTCGAAGAACGTAAAATCATTGCGTTATCGCGGCGGCGAACACAACTCTGGCAACTGGTATGCCAAGAGAGCAATCGCCTCCGACAATGCACGGACACTCAGGCCAAAGCATTGATTCAAGAGATACTAAAAGCCTTGAAAATGTAGTTAAAAGCCGTAGATTCTGCTATCGAGAAATGCTTGGAGTCACAAGCAAAAACGGATCCCAAGATCGACGTCATTCGAAGTGTGCCCGCACCCGCTCGACAAGGTTTGACTTGTCGGCGACTGAGTTATCCCTAGCGAAGACAGTGTCCCCACAGAGCTCCGTTGCGTTTGACCCAGACGTGTTCATCTTAACGCTGCGTGAAGAATAAATCAAATAAAGGATGTTCAACGCCATGCCTCGAAAAATCCCGGGGGTTCGGGGCAGAGCCCCTGAGGAGCACTGCATTAATTCGAAAACTTTCCGATTTTCGAATCGACTCTATTGCCTTATCCTTAGACGGTCGCTCACCCCACGGCCCCCGATCCCCGATCCCCGGAGTACCCGGAGTACCGAGGCGAGGAGGAGAAAATACTCCGGGGGGGCGCTAACCGCGATGTGGTCAGAACAAATCGAGTTGCTGGAGCTTCGAGCTAACCATCGGCGTCTCCTCGTACTTGAGGCTTCCCAAGATTCGACCCGCCAAGGCAATTCCGCTTAGGAATGCTCCTTCGACGCGTGGGCCTGCACACCAATCTCCGCATGCGCCAATCTGCATTGTCGGCTCGAAAAGGCAATGGTCGTCAAGTGATTGCACGGGTGTTGCGTACCGCCATCGATGCGACAACCTCAATCGCAATGGAGTTGGGGTGTGCCCGGTTTCTTTCCAGAACTCCTGTATCAATTGACGCTCAACGTCCTCATTCGAAGCTTCCATATGCGACTCGGTCCAGTCTGAGGAAGCATGTAGAACCCATGTCTCGTAATCCTGAGAGCGATCGGGTTTGCTGCTGTCGCGTGCAATCCACGCTAGGGGTGACTGAGAAATGAATGCGCCATCAAAGTTGAGCTTAAGCGGTTCGGTCGTTGAGAGCATGACGCACCAACACCCCCTCATGACGATGTGATCGGCCCGCATGGCGAGTTGTGGTACTGACTGCAGGAGAGTTGCTGCCTGTGGTGCTGGAGTCGCAACCGCGACAACATCAAAATCCCCAAGTTCTCGACCATCATCACTTACCAATTGCCACTTGTTTCGGACGCGTTGAAAAGGCGCAGCGGTTGTTTGAAGATTCAAGTCGAGATCTGTTGCAAGGTGCTTACCCAATCCATTCATGCCAGGCGCGGCCACGTACCGCTGCATATTGCTCTTTTCCTCGCATATCGAACCTTCGACCAAGGTAACGATGCGACCATTCCATGACTTGACAATACCGTCCTGAACCCACGAATCCACGATGCGTTGAAATCGTGAATCCCGCGCGGTAAAGTACTGAGCTCCGTGATCCAGGGAGACGCCATGGTCCGTTCTGCGTGTCGCCATACGACCTCCCACTCCACGGCTCTTTTCAAAGAGCTTGACACTTAAGCCATGATCGACAAGCGTGCGGGCACAGATAAGTCCCGAAATACCGGCCCCAATCACCGCGACCGTACGCATCGGCGAACACATCGGTCTTGACACTCGCTTCATGTATGCGTGGGTATCAAGTCGCTTCGAGTGTTCTAGTGTCGAGCGATCGCGTACCGTCCCAAATATGGGGCGTACCGGTAGAAAGGGTCGATCGAATTGCCCGAGGCACCAGAGTATTCCTCCGTACGAGGCTGGGTCTCGTCCATCCAGCGCGTAGCGATGATTGAGTTCTATCAACGTTTCCAAGGCTATCTTGGCGTTCGGCGTCCATTGCAAAAGCGATTTGCCCCACGTCATTCGGACATTGTTGTGGAGTTCACCATGAATGAGCAGCGAGCGTTGGCAAGCATCCCATAGCATGTCACCCGTCCGCCCACGTGCCAAGTTCTCTTTGGAGAGCAATGCGGGTCGCTCATCCGTTTCGTGCTCCGATAAGGTTGCAACGGCCCAGCTAGGCAGCGCCGAAGGCCGTTCATGGTCGGGACGGTAAAAGCAGAATGCATACGACAGCTCTCGCCATATGAGAAGTTCGTCTAGAAACTTCTCGGCGCCCGCGTTCTGGACGCTGGCAGCTTCACGAGCAACTCGCATCGGCGATACCATCCCATAGTGAAGATAGGGCGACATGCGACTGACGCCATCGAGCAATGCGTCGTTTCGCAACCGAGCGTATTTGCCAAGCCCATTGCATCGAAACGCCTGCCAACGCTGGTAGCCCGCAACGGACCCGCCCACGGTGTGCGGGACCGGACCGATCGAATGATCGATATCGCAGTTCGAAACCAGTTCTGCAATGTCCGCATGTTGAAGATCGACGGGCTCAAATGGAATGATGTCAGCAACCTTGACGGAGCAATCCGCTTGGATCGACTCGCTTTGACGATTCAATCGCTCCGCGCGAAGCTTGCTAGTCGCATCGCGAAACTCGAAAGCCCGTTCGTAGGCTCGTCCAACCAATCGCATTGGGACGACGCAAGCAGTGTCAACGGAGAGAATGGGGGTTGTCACCACTTTGCTTAATGCAGTCGTCCAATAACGCAGTGGGGATACGGGCATTTCTTCCGTGACAACGACTCGGGCAAGATTGGCCAAAGTCTTCAGATGAGGCCCGCGTTGCCCTGGACGCTCCAAATGAAATACATACTCCGCATTGAGTTTGCCGATCTCCGCTTGGACATCTCGAGCACCTTGAAGGATGAACGTATGATGGCGATCGGAAGCATACGGATAGCGTTCGGAAAGTCCGTGATAGACCAGTACCGGCAAACCAAATGCGTTGGCGATACGAATGGAAACATCGAGAGCAGGATTCTCGTCCACACGAATCGCTGTCCGCATCCAGTACAGCACGAACTGACACGTTGCCCGTTGTTCGTCCATTTTTACGAATTGAATTCGTTCTTTCAAAGACTCTGGCAAGAACTCAAAGATAGATTGCATCGTTACAACGGTTTCCCCGGCAGCGGTTCCAATGTGATCGGTCGTATTACGAAGCTCGAAAGATAGCGGAAAGGCCTCCATCGACACCATAGATTTGTCCTGTGATCCAACCGCTCTTATCCGAAAGCAAAAATTCAGCTAAGGCCGCGCAGTCATCGGGTAATCCAATACGGGCAAGCGGGTACATTGTAGCCATGGCTGCTCGTTTGGAATCGGTTGAGAGTAGGCGCTGGGCAAGGGGCGTGTCGACGAGCGCTGGAGCAATGCCGTTTACGCGAATCTTCGGAGCGAGCTCCGATGCCCATGTTCGCACTAACGCTTCGATGGCTCCTTTGGAAGCCGCAACCGACGTGTGCATCCCCATCCCCATCTGTGCTGCCACGGAACTAAAAAAGACAGCGCTCGCTTTTTCCGAGCGACTCATCGATTTCAACGCAACTTGAAAGCACAGTGTCGCGGACACAACGTTCAACTCAAAGTCGCGTCGCATTGTCTCTGGATTGCATGCCCGAAGTGAACCAAGGCTGATCGATCCGGGACAGTAGGCGAACGCATCAATCCGTTCTGGCAGTTGTTCCTCGGAAAGACGATCGGCACATACGTCCGCGGCAATGTGTGCGAGAGAGCCTGATTCGCTAGAGGCGAGTTCTCCCAGCCTTCCAACGGTACGCGAAACGACCGTCACGCTCGCCCCTTGGTCCAATTCTCGACGTACGATCTCGAATCCAATTCCGTGACTCCCACCGACGACAACTACATTTTTCCCTGTCATGAATGATTCCTATTCGTAATGCGTTCTATTCGAAAAGGCCGACTTTGGCCATGATCTTGCTTGTTTTCGACTGGTTTTTGGTCTCTCCTAGGCTGCGACCTGTCTAAACAGTATCTGGAGTCCGACAAGACCTTCCTCAGGAATTAAAGTGTTTTCGATTCAATATTTCAATCATTTGAACTTGCCCACGAATTATAATTTCGACCCTTTCAGACCCGCAACGATGCGACCGGTCTACCGAGAAGTGAACAGTAAAGATAACGAATCGGCGTTTTTCAACGTTGTATTTCTTTTTGTTCCTGTTTGGCTTTCGCCCTTTTCGGCTGCGATGTCGCTAACCTTGAAACGCCGATGAACGCATGAGCCTTTCCGTTTTACTTCTATTTCCCCATCAGCTTTATCGTGATCACACTACCCTGCGGTCTGCGGACGTCGTCTGGTTGGTAGAAGACCCGCTCTTCTTTTCGCAATATACGTTTCACAGCAAAAAGTTGATCTTGCATCGTGCATCGATGAAGAATTTTGCGAGTGACCTTGTCCGACAGGGTAAATCCGTCCGCTACGTTGATGCTCGGGAACTGACGAACAGTCTCCAAATTGCGGACATCCTTTGCACCGAGGGTGCTCATGCAGTAAGAGCGATCGAACCCAACGACTCGTGGCTGAAAAGTCGTGTTCAGCATGGCTGCGACGAACGTGGAATCCGGCTGAACTGGGTCGCAGATCCTGCCTTTTTGACTTCAGAGGAAGTTCAAAAGGACTGGTTAGGTGAACGTGAAAAGTTTTTCTTCACCGATTTTTATCGACAGCAGCGAACACGGCTTGGCTATTTGATGGAAGGAAAGAAGCCGCGCGGTGGAAAATGGACGTTTGATACCGAGAATCGAAAAAAGCTGCCCAAAGGTATCGAGATTCCAGAACCCTGGAAGCCTGTTAAGCATTCAGCAATCGACGAAGCGAAAAAATACGTTCGACAAGCGTTTCCGAATGCCCTAGGAGACGCAGACGATTTCGAATACCCTATTTCACACGTCGATGCCGAGTCCTGGCTTGGACATTTCCTTGAGACTCGTTTCGCGTCGTTTGGAGACTATGAGGATGCGATCGATCGCGAGCAAACTTTCCTCTTCCACAGTGTTTTGACGCCGATGTTGAATATCGGGCTCCTAACGCCAGCGCAAGTCGTCGATGGAGCTCTCGCTTTCGTCGATACTTACCCGCTCAATTCTGTCGAAGGCTTCGTTCGACAAGTCATCGGTTGGCGCGAGTTTGTAAGAATGATTTATCTTCATGTCGGCAGATCGCAACGAACCCGCAACTACTGGAACTTTGACAAGCCCATGCCGGCCGCCTTGTACACAGGAACAACGGGAATCGTTCCCGTCGATCGGGTCATCAACCGTGTCTTCAAGCATGCGTATTGCCATCATATCGAAAGGCTGATGATCCTAGGGAATTTCTTCGTACTATGCGAGATTGATCCGGACGAAGTCTATCGTTGGTTCATGGAGTTATTCATCGACGCCTACGATTGGGTCATGGTTCCCAACGTATATGGAATGAGTCAGTATGCAGACGGTGGCCTGATGACAACCAAGCCTTACATCAGTGGCTCGAGTTATATCTTGAAAATGAGCAACTTCGAGAAGGGGCCGTGGTGTCCGATTTGGGATGCACTTTATTGGCGTTTTATCGAGAAACATAGAAATTTCTTTAAGGCGAATCCGCGAATGAGTGTCATGGTTAGCCAACTCGACAAGATGGGAAGCAAGCTTTCTGAGCATCAACGAATTGCAAACGATTTCTTGAATCGACTACACGGAGTTTAGTGGCAATGCGGCACAAAGCCTTTTCCGTTTTGGAGCCTGTGGTTCTCGCAGGATCGCTGCTCGTCGCGAGCGGATTGTTTCATCTTCTTTGGATGTGGTTTACCAACGCCGAATGGTCCGGTCCCTTGTCGCCACGCAAACCAGGTTTGTTCGGGGTATCTGGTGGCCTCACAATTTGGTCGATCGCCTGGGGAGTGAAACAATGTAGGCCCTATCGCTATGATCGACTCTTTGCTCGACTGATGGCAGGTAGCCTGTTCGCTGAAGTTGGACTCATCACACTCCAATATTGGCGAGGCGTTCCGTCTCACTTCAATCGATCTACGACGTTCGACTTCTATATCGAAATCACAATGATGGTGCTAATATTCTTAGTCACATTAGGCGTGGCTTGGCTGTGCTCGCGTTCCTTTCGGCTGGTCCGGATGCCGCGGGCACGTTCGATCGCAATCCGCGCTGGGCTTGGGCTGTTGCTGATCTCGTGTGGGCTTGGTTTCATGACGACTGTTCTTGGCGAAGTGAATCTTGAAAGAGGGCGATCTCCCGAAATTTGGGGCCGTGCCGGAGTTTTGAAGTTTCCGCATGGTGCAGCACTGCACGCCATCCAAACTCTACCGATGGTCGCGGCACTTCTTCAATGGTTGCGAGTATCGCACGCGGGAGTCATTGTTCTGCAAGTGGCGGCTTCGCATGTTTTCTTTTTGGGATATGCGATTTGGCAAACCCTTGGTGGCCGTTCGCGATCCGATATAGACATTGTCGGGGGCGTTCTCCTACTCGTCTCCCTTACCCTACTACTGATTCCCTGCGCAATGATTGGCTACAATTGGTTGGCAAGGAATTCTCAAACGCGATCCACTGCCTAGCTCAGAATCACTCCATCCAAAACCATCGCCATGAAATTCGAAGATCTCAAGCCGGAACAAATCGACCGCGTCATTCAAATGGCATGGGAGGATCGCACAACGTTCGATGCCATTGAGCAACAGTTCGGAATATCTCCGGGCGAGGTTATCCATCTTATGCGGGCACAATTGAAGCCGTCGTCCTTTCGACTTTGGCGAGCCCGCACCAGCGGCCGAGTCACCAAACATCTCGCGAAACGTAGCTTTAAAGTAGGCCGCTTCCGATGCCCTGATCAAAGGGACAAAGGGTGATGAGTGATCGATGAGTCCTAGCCGGAACCGAAGTTGGATTCAATGAAATCAACCGCAGACCGGCACAATTAGCAGGTTGCCAGGATTAGCAGGTTGGCAGAATAAAAAAACCCCACTCAACTTAGATTGATCACGCCCGATATCCAATCTTGGGTTGAGTGAGGCAAGTTTCGTTGTCACACGATTTGTCGCTGTCCTGCAGAACATCGGCATAGCTTATTATGAGTCTACCTCATCAACGATATCTTTGCACGGGGAACTAGGAGAATTTCGGGGCGAATTTTCCTGCTGAGACACTGCGAACGAACCCGGAAGCGCCCTAATCGTTAAAAAACGCGTTTTGAACTCTCTCGCAACGTCGAATGGAGAGTAAATCTTGGGAGAACGACGCTCCTGCGCCGAGCTTAAGTCGCATGGTTCGGCAGGAGCCCCTCCCTCCCGGGTAATGCATGGGTTGTGCTTAGCCGATGAAAACACGTTTACTGGGGTGCAGATGGCCGCCAAGGTTTGGGTGGGGCGTTGCCATCGGTAAGCACCTCCTCTAAATTGAGGTCGTCCTGTCTTCTGCCCCCGAATGCGAATGTCTTATGCCTGGATATATCCGACGACTTGCCAAGTTTCCATTGACTGTCCTCGTTTTGCTGACTGCCCCGCTTGGATGTCCCGGCAGCGCCCTCGCTCAGGAGCAGAAAACACCGCCGGTACAGTCCAATGGCCAGTGGCAAACTCTGGTGGTGCCGGATACCGACGACGTGTCCCTGCTTGTAGAGTTCTTGGATCTGACCAAGAAACGCCAACCGATTACCTCGGAACAATATGTGGAGATGCAAAAGGCCTTGAGAGCGACCGCGAAAAAGTTGGTTGAAACCATAAAGGATCGCAAATCGCCCGAATTTCGGCGGGCGGAAGCCGAATTCATAAGTGCCTCCGTCTTGATGCTGGGAAATGAAGGACCAGACGCTCAGCGAAAGACGTTTGAACGATTTCGAGACTATCTCAAAACGCGTTCCAAGATCGAGTTTGCGGACATTCAAATGGCTGTATTGGCAGGTCAAAATTTAGAACAATTGTCCGATTACAGCTTAGCCAAAGAAGCTTACAAGACGTTCGCCGATGTATTCCGAGCCAAAAAGGACGAGAGTTTGGTGGATGTCATTGGATTGCTTGAAGCGAACTCTCGACGCCTGGATCTGCCTGGCAACCCATTCCGGCTCGCAGCTCTAACGATGTCAGGGGAAGACTTCAACATTGAGTCATTGCGCGGCAAATACGTTTTGATCTATTTCTGGTCGTCCACAACCAAAGCTTGCGAGCAAGAACATCCGTATATGCTTTCGGTATACACCAAGTACAAAGAGCGAGGTTTTGAAATCGTTGGCATCGGACTCGATGAGAAAAAAGATTCTGCGCAGTTGTTTCTCAAAAAGCTGGAAACGCCTTGGATCAACCTTTGGGACTCCAGGAAGAACGGCGTTTCGAAAGTCATGGAGACGTTCGGCGTCAGTGCAATCCCTACGTCTTTTTTGCTCGACAAAGAAGGGAAAGTGATCACGATCGAAGCCCGTGGGCTGTTGCTCGCAAAGGCACTGGAGAAACTGTTGCCGGACGAAAAGGTGATTGCGCCGTGAGTGGTGAGCGGGCGGATTTCGAGCGGTTTGCCGATGGTGTGCTTCACGGGACTCCGCCCCTTCTCTTTTCTACGTCGCGAAAGCATTCTTGAATCTCGTTTCGGAGCGACGCCGACGAGCAGGCGAGCAATTCTCCCAGCCACGGATTAAAGGCTTGTCCATTTTGTTTGCAAATCTCCGCACCCGACTCCACCGCAATGAGTCCACCAGCAGCGATGTCCCAAGGCTTTAGATGGTTCGCCCAATAGGCGTCAAGCCGCCCGCGACCGACGTAACATAGATTCAACGCTGCGGAACCGAGGCGGCGAACGCTCTGACTGCGAACCAGTACCTCGATAAACTGATCGACTTCTACCCAATCTCGCTGCACCTGCGGTGGAAAGCTGGCCGCCACCAATGCCTGGTCGAGGCGCATGCACGAACTGACATGCATCGGCCTACCGTTGACGGTCGCGCCCCGTCCTTGGATCGCAGCATACATCTCACATGCCATCGGATCAAAGACCACTCCGAGAATTGTGTCATCTCCTCGCATCAGTGCAATCGAAACCGCGAAGTTCGGCATCTGATGAACATAGTTGACCGTCCCGTCTAATGGATCAACCACCCAACGCCACTCATCGGTAAGCAATAAATCCTTTTCGCTAAGTTCGACTGCAGTTTCCTCTCCTAGAAAGCGATGCGTTGGAAAGGCCTTTTGGATCAGACCTTGGATTGCATTCTGGGCAGCAAGGTCTGCATCCGTTACTAAATCCTTGGGTGCCTTCTCTCGGGCATGGGCTGTTTCAAGCATGTTGCAAAGAATGTGTCCAGCCGCCTCCGCAGCCTGAATTGCAACTCTCATCGCGTCGTCAAAGGAAAAGTCCATATCCGTCCATCAGCTCGAATGGTTTTGTAAGTCGCAGGATCGATTCACACTTGGTTGTTGCTTTCCTCGCGGCCTATTATCGTATTACAAAATGCGACGCGCGAGTGTGAATCGCAACGTAGAACCAGCCAGTTTACCAAGATTAGCTGGTGTGGTAGCAATTGGTTGATCGCAAGATTGGCTGGTTGTGACTAGAGTGGATGAGGCGGCGTCAGTTTTAGAAAATCGCCTCGCTGGGAAGTAACTACCTTCGCAGAGAGACTTGACTTACGGGATAGCGTCCCGCTTGTCCACCATTAATCCTGATCTTCAATTCGATGCTTCGCAAGACGCGAAGCCTGATTCTTCACCTTGTCAGTGCTTGTGGCAACGGTGCAATCGCTCTTTTACGCGTTTCGGAAACTTACAGTCCAGATAACGAGACTCAATTGATCGTCTCGGCAATCCCCGAGCAAGCGCATCAAAGTGACTCGGAAGCCATGAAGAAGGTGCTCAACGACCTTCATCAAAACGATCTACTACCGAAGGAAATGGTCGCGGATACCGCGTACGGGAGCGATGACAATTTCTGTCGATGCAAGATGTTTGGTGGTGAGCTTGCTGCCCCAGTTCCTGGGATGTGCTCTGAACAAAAGGCTTCAGGCGAAGTTTTCATCGAGACAGACTTTCCGTTCGAAGAACGAGAAGTAACCGACGGCTATGGCAAGAAGCATATTCATCCGTTCATCACTTCCTGCCCGGCGGGTCTAACGCCTCATCGGTCGCACTACCACCATTGCATTGGGAAGATGGAGATACTCCACTTTCCGGAGACTTGCGAGAACTGTGCGTTGCGATCCAAATGTCCAGTGCGTTACGCGTGTGGTTGGATGATTGTAACGCTCCACGCAAAACCGCTCCGAATGAGCCAGCGACGCAAAGAGCAAGAGACCGATGACTTCAAAGTGAAGTACCGTCAGCGTAGCGGAATCGAATCAACCAACAGCTTGTTGAAACGGGTTACAGGACTTGGGCGGCTTCGAGTGCGAGGAAAAGCCTCTGTGTTCCAATCGCTACTACTTAAGGTCGCTGGCTGGAACATCCTTCGAGCATCAAGTTCAATGCGCTTAATGGCCAGTTTGAAGGGGCTTTCAGCCGCCTTGGCTGGCCTGATTCAAAGCCTAGTAAATCAATTCCAAATGAAGGCATTTCATCCACAGTAGAACTCAAAGAAAATACGACGCAACGGGCCAGCGTCTTCACAGTCGGGAGGATTCGTTCCGTAAACTCTTTGTCCCGTTTGGCCCAATCGATCGCGTTGGCGACGTTCGAAGTTGACACGCCTAGAAAATACCCAAGCAAGGCCCCGCAAAGGCAAATGCGATACCGTTCTATTCGATTTGGAATTCGCAAAACAATCAAGTTAAGTTGTCCTAATCGTCAGCGATAGCGAAATATTCGTTGGGTAAGTTGAGCAATTCGTTAAACTGTCGACCACGAACCGGGACTTATCCTGACTTTACTAAGTATACTTTTCAGACCTCACGAACCGCCCAAGATGGAGCAAAACCTCTATGCAAATTTTACCTGCAGATCAACTTGTTTCCCGAAAATGCTCTGCTTGCGAGGGAGGAGTGGATCCGTGTTCGCTTGAACATTCCAATGGGCAATTGCAAATTCTGTCGAATTGGAAACTTAGTTCGGATGGCAAGGTGATCTCGCGAAGCTTGATCTTGAAGAACTTCGTGCAAGCGGTCCTGTGTTTGACCAAGATAGGCGACTTGGCCGAGGAGGAAGCCCACCATCCCGATTTTCATTTGACGGGGTACCGCAATTTGGTGATTGCCCTTACGACTCATGCAATCGGAGGTCTCAGCGAAAACGACTTCATCTTAGCGGCCAAAATTGACGCTCTGATTAGGGAGCACTTTCCCAAGGCGAAGGACTCCGACACGGGGAATTCGCACTGATGGGGAGCTTGCTCTCGACCGAAAACGATTCGGCTACCCAGTCGCCCGCGGCGTTTATTTCCTGTTCCAATGTTGTTTTGGATTTTCAAACGCGTGGCATTTCGCAACGTGTATTGAACGACCTGTCGTTGCGAGTTATGTCCGGGCAGATCGTTTCCCTTTTGGGGCCAAGCGGTTGTGGCAAGAGCACGCTGCTACGGGTCATCGCGGGCTTGATCGACGCTGACTCCGGTCGGACGGAAATCCGCGGGCAACTCATCTCCAAGACAATGCCAAACGCGACTCGCGATGAGATCTCGTTTGTTTTCCAGGAACCTGCGTTGCTGCCTTGGCGAACGGTTTGGCACAACGTCATGCTTCCACTCGAAATCCGAGGTTTGAGCAAGCTCAATGAGAAGCGTGAACTCATCGAACATTTACTGCAAGTCGTGGGGTTCAAGTCTTCGGATTGGCACAAGCTGCCATCACAGCTTTCCGGCGGGATGAAGATGCGAGCTTCGATCGCAAGGGCCATGTCAACAACCCCAAAGATTCTTTTGTTGGACGAGCCTTTCGCTGCTCTCGATGATATGCTGCGATCGAAGTTAAATGATTTGTTGCTTGCGATCTCGACCGAACAAAAATGCACTATGCTCTTTGTGACTCACAACATTGCCGAAGCGATCTACTTAAGCGATGAGATTGCCGTCATGAGCCATGGGCGAATTGCAGAATGTTTGAAAGTGCCCCTACCCTTTCCTCGGGAATCCAAGATCCGCAGTTCCAGTGAGTTCGCCGCGTATTACGGTGTGGTTTCAGAATCGCTCTCGAGGTGTCATTCATGAAATCCTGGATTCGGCAATGCGGCACGTATACTGCTCCCGTGGGGCTATTTCTGGTCTTCGGACTTGTTTGGCACTTGGTCGTTCAATGGTTCGACATACCAAAAATCATTTTACCAAGTCCACTCTCAGTGATAAACGCTCTCTGGGTGGAACGTTGGATTCTGTTGCGAGCAAGTTGGGTTACTTTGCAAGCCGCGTCGGCCGGATTGTTATGCAGTGCCGTGTTTGGAAGCTTGATCGCAGTGCTTTTTAGCCAGTCGGCTACAATGCGGATTGCGCTTTATCCCTACGTGATCTTTTTGCAAACGGTCCCTATCGTGGCAATTGCTCCACTGCTCATCATTTGGTCTGGTTACAACTTTCGAACGATTGTTTTGGTCGCGGTTATTATTAGCATCTTTCCCGTTATCTCCAACGTAACGAGTGGCTTACTGTCTGTGAACGAAAACTTGCGAGATCTCTTTCGCATGCAGTCGGCCACACGTTGGCAGATGTTGACCAAACTGCGCATCCCGGCGGCGGTTTCGCAACTCATTCTCGGTTTGCGAATCAGTTCTGGGTTGTCCGTGATTGGGGCAATTGTCGCGGAATTTTTCGTGGGAAATAGCGGGGAATACGATGGGCTGGGGACGATCATGACGGCTCGACAAGCTCAGCTCAAGACCGCTGAATTGATGGCTGCTTTGATGGCATGTACGGCTTTGGGGATTTTGCTTTTCGCTCTCGTTAACCTGATGGGCGCAACCGTGCTTAGACGCTGGACTAGGACGACGGGATTTGAAAGTGAGAAGTGAGGTCGCGTCACTCGTCCCTATTCAACGCAACTTGGATCTCTTCGAGCGAGTACAGTTTGCCTTGATTGCAACCTGGGCAACCCTTGCCTGCCTTGGCCCAGTCCTTTGGCGTGTTTACTGTGCTCTTCCAAAACGGCCAAGTTCGGCATTGGACGGGTCGAGATTCATAGACCGAACAAGTTCTCGATTTCGGATCGAGAAAGATGCAGTCGCCATCCGAGTACTCGACGAGACTGACACGGGCCCCAACACGCCGCGTGAACTTGCGCTCGAATTCGTCTAATCGATCGGACATTCCCATCGTCTTGGCGAGGGATAGAACCTCTTGTTCGTTGACCCAAACGTAACCTGCTCCAGGTCCGCTGCAACAGTTGCCGCACTGCGTGCATTCAAACGAGAGACCGCTCGAATACCACGGGGCGATTTCGTTGGGATCCATTTCCATTGTGGGAGATCATTTCTGACAAACACGTCACGCGGAGAGGCTGTGATTTTTTAGATGGCCCACTTTTTTGCGGCAGTTCGGAAACCGACGCGTTGCGGCTTGTTGCTTTAGTGAAGTCGTTATTGGGTAAGGGCAGTACGACGGACTTCCAAGTCCGTCAATGGAGAATTCGACGGACTTGGAAGTCCGTCGTACCATCAAAGTCGTACCATCAAAGCAGCAAGCCGGTAAGCGTGGAGTTGCAGCCGGCGCCTCGCTTACTCGTCGGGTTACCAATTAAAATTACAGGTTCCGAGCTAACCTAAACTTTCTTGGCAGCTTCATACCGCTTGGTAACTTCGTTCCAATTGACAACGTTCCAAAAAGCCGCAATGTAATCGGGACGGCGGTTTTGGTACTTCAAATAATAAGCGTGTTCCCAAACGTCGAGAGCGAGAAGTGGGATTCCTTCGATGCCAGCTATCGCCTTGCCCATCAGCGGAGTGTCTTGATTGGCCGTCGAACCAATCTCCAGTTTTCCGTTGTTAAACACAAGCCATGCCCATCCACTGCCGAATCGCGTTGTGCCAGCGGCGGCAAATTTTTCCTTGAATGTGTCCCAGTCGCCGAAGGACGTAAAGATATCTGCGAGCAATCCTCCGCTTGGCTTGCCACCCGCGTTCCAACCGATAACTTGCCAGAAAAAGGAATGGTTGATATGCCCGCCACCGTTGTTGCGAACCGCGGTTCTTTTGTCCTCTGGAACGGCGCTCAGGTCCTTGACGATTTCTTCAATGGTTTTGGACTCAAGCGGAGTCCCCTCAATCGCCTTATTTAAGTTCGTGATGTAGGCCTGATGATGTTTGCCATGGTGGATTTCCATGGTCATTGCATCAATGTGTGGCTCCATAGCGTTGAATGCGTAGGGAAGTGGTGGCAAGGTAAAAGCCATTTGGTTTACTCCGGGGTTTAGAGGTGGGAAGACGTTGAAAATCAACGCTCGCTTGAAAATCAGGACGCAGGTTTCAAACCATTTCAATTCAATTCAATAGTGTAAACTACGCTCCTTCTTTGGCCAATGGTCCGAGGCTGCTAGCGTCGGGCGTTCGACCTCGATATCATTTTACAGCCTCTTTCGTCCTCCATCGTCAGAATTGGCTTCAAAACCATTCGTTCCAAAGGTGTTTTTCATGGCAAGTATTTTCATCCCTTCGCAACAAAGAACCATCGGCGATCCCAATGAAATGCGGGATTTTCTTAAACCTTTCGGAATTTGGTTTGAACAATGGCAGGTGGCCGGCCGTCTCAAAAATTCGCCGACAGACCAAGAAATTCTCGACGAATACGCGAGTGAAATCGATCAAGTCAAGAAAATGGGAGGCTATGTTACGGCGGACGTGATCAACGTTCACGCAGACACTCCCAATTTGGATGCGATGCTCCAAAAATTTAACAGGGAGCATGTCCATCATGAGGACGAAGTGCGTTTTACGGTTTCCGGGAAAGGGATCTTTCACATTCATCCCGACAACGGACCGGTATTTGGCGTCACCGTCGAAAGCGGCGACATGATCAACGTGCCTTGCGGCATGAAGCATTGGTTCAATCTCTGCGACGATCGCCACATTCGCTGCATTCGCTTTTTTGAAGATGTCGCGGGATGGACGCCTCATTATGTCGAGGAAAGCGTGCACAGCGAATATAGCCCAATGTGCTTTGGCCCAATGGAATTGCCGCCCAAGAGTGGAATTGAACCGATGGTACGGTCGTAGTTGGGGATTTTATATGGCCAACGCTGAACTTCAAGCAAAGTGCGTCCTTTTGGATATCGAAGGGACCGTTTCGGATGTCCGATTTGTTTACGATGTGCTGTTTCCGTTTGCCAAAAGCGAGATGCGCCCGTTCTTGCGAGACAACTGGAGTTCGGCTCGCGTTCAAGATGCGATTCGAACGGTGGCTGCCGATGCAAGTATCAGCGACACCGACACTTGGCTCGGTTCAAGCTGGCAAACGAACTCGGCAACCGGAATGGATCGACTCGCCGAACATCTTGATGAACTCATGGCGAAAGACAGCAAATCCACCGGGCTGAAACAATTGCAAGGAATGATTTGGCAATCGGGCTTTGAAACAGGCACGATTCAAGCGGAATTATTTAATGATGTCCTTCCTGCGCTTCAGGAATGGAGGGACGCTGGCCTCGATATCCGCATTTACTCATCCGGAAGTATCCTTGCCCAAACGATGTTTTTTAAGCATACCGCGATGGGAGATTTGTCCTCCTTTTTTAGCTCTCATTACGACACGACCATCGGCGGAAAAAGAGAGTCGGCAAGTTACACCAAGATTGCCACCGATTCTCAATTTGCGCCCAAGGAGATTGTTTTTGTGTCAGATATCTACGAGGAACTTGTGGCTGCACAGCAAGCAGGATTCCAAGTGGTAGCGAGTATTCGGCCAAACAATGTTCCCCTATCTGCGAAGTTTACCGGGCTTACCGTCACGAGCTTTTCGCAGATCAAGATCACACGCGGATCTTGCTTGCCTGACACTTAGGCATTGTTAGTATTACAACGCATTGGAATCAAACAGGGCCGGATCTTGCGGGTTAGGAAAGATACATAACCCCGCATTATCTATTTAAGGCTTTTTGGATGCTTCTTTCCAGGATGGAACGGCGGTTGCTCTTAGGAGCATTCTCAACAACTGCATCAGTGCAAGGATCGTGACGGAAACGTAGATCCAAAACAAAGGGGGGTATTCATTGCAAGCTGAGGTTCCCGGAAGCTTGAAATCGAATACGTGACAAGGAGTCCACAAAATGCAAACTTTAATTTCTTTGGTGCGATTGAACATTTTCTTGTTGGTGATTGCAACGTTGGCTAGCTCAATTGGATTGGGGCAAGTTGCGTTCGATGTCAATCCGTTGGCGCCTGCTCGCGAGACCAACACGATTGGCTTAATGAACCAATTGCCGGGCTCGCGTATGGTCGACGTGCAGTTGGATGTCTCTGCGCTGTTCACCCCAGGAGCTGCCGCGGTTATCACCGAGTACACGGTGCGCATCGTAAGTCGGCATGAGGATGTTCAAGTTGCCGATTTTTCGCCGCGAACCGAGATGCAATCGGATGTCTTTGGAACGCTCCAGGTCAATATGAATCAAGATCGAGTTCGCGAAGCCGCCATACGCGGCGTGGGTGGATATCCAGGAGTTGGCTCCGCACAAGGTTACGCTTATTATCATGACAACAACAATGAGACTGTTCATTACGCAAAGAAGCCAGCCCTCGAAATGGTGAATGCCTCTGGGACTTTGGAACGACGAAGAGGCGTCTATTTCAAAGTGCGTCAGTCCTCTCAAAGCACATTGGAAGGTGCAAGACCATTCCGAGTTGTATTCGAAGTCCCTGCGTCTTGGCGGGCAGATTTGCTCGACATTACAATCGAAGCAGCGGGGTTCGAGCACGAGGGAGCAAAACGTCCGCGAGTTCTCTCAACACAACAATTTGTGGTCGCCGTGTATCAAGAGTACGACGAGCATGCCGCGCGAGTTGCCACGAATTATGTGAAGCAGCAAGAGAGTTTGAAGCAGTTTGCGAAGACTTTTGCGAAATCGATCGAACATCGCAATTTCCCTACACCCATCCATAAACTCGGGGCCAAGCTGGACATGTATGAACCGTCCATTCCCAAGCAATGGTTGGAGTCGCTAGTTTATCAGCAAGGCGTCTCCTACAATTTGGTGAAGCTCGCTCCGCTGCCAGTGGACGTCCGAGTGGCCGTCATGAACTACTTGGATCAAAAGCATTTGATGGAAACAATGTCCGGAACTCGGCAAACGAACTCTTTGGGCGCACGCAACGCATCCATGCAAGATTTTGTGCGACGATGAATGGCTTGAATGGTGAACCGACTTGCACGACGCTCTGCCGTCATTCCTGCGACGCGGAGCGTCGCACAACGAAGAAAGTTGCTTGGGAGGTCCCTTTTTGGGGGGCCGAATGACGACAAGGCTTGCCAAGAACCTAGGCACCTGATATTTTCGAGAAAACCAGGGTGCTCGCAAACAGCACCATGAATCGCATAAGTTTTGGCGAAGTAGCTCAGTTGGTTAGAGCAACGGCTTCATAAGCCGTGGGTCGCTGGTTCAAGTCCAGTCTTCGCTACTGTTATCAACCGCATGGCACTTGCGGGTCGTCGATCCTATAGTTCGACGGACTTCCAAGTCCGTCGAATTCCCCCTTTGATGGACTTGGAAGTCCGTCATACCGCCCTTAACCAATAACGACTTCACTAAAACAACAAGTCGCTTGCGGGCTGTTGATTTAATGGTACGACGGACTTCCTAGTCCGTCGAATTCTCCATCGACGGACTTCCTAGTCCGTCGAATTCTCCATCGACGGACTTGGCAGTCCGTCATACCGCCCTTAACCAATAACGATTTCACTAAATCAACAAGTCGCTAGCGAGCTGCGGCTGATCGTCGATATGGGTACCAGATCCTTCACAGCGTTGTCCATTCCGGACTATCTTTGACTGCTGTCACGTCCGGCCATCTCAACCCCTTCGACTTCCGTCTCGATTTGCAACGCGTCGTCGACCGAATCCTGCTGTGGGCATGAGTGCGGCAATAGGAATGTGCCACAGGTTGTTTCATGTCGCTTAACTAGAAAGTCCTTTGATGCAAAAGGTTCAATCTCGGACACGAAATCACTAGCAAGGCTCGTTGCCTCTGCGTTCGACGCGTTGTCGATCTCGTTCGTAGCGAAATCGTAAGATAGAATATCGGAGGGTTGATCGATTGGCTCAACATCCGATGACAACGCGGGTGGGCGAATCGGATCCGCCGTAACAGGGATATCACTGACATTGGAATCAGCCACCGGTTCGTCGTACTTCTCAGCTTCCAGGGGGCAACAAACCCTTGGCTTCTCAAACAAATCTGCCCAATGGCACGCGTTCTTGCTTGGGAGTGTCCCAGGGCAAAGCGGGTCTACACCAAATTGCACAGCATCAAGGACTGGCTCGGAGCAATCATAATGAAACACAAATATGTTTGCGTGGCCTCGGACAGGGAATAACCCCGACACCATTAAATCTTCTGAAGAGTCTTGTGCAACGTCTTGTGCAACGTCCTGTGCAACGTCTTGCACAACGTCCTGCACAACGTCTTGTGTAACGTCTTGTGCAACGTCTTGTGCAACGTCCTGCACAACGTCTTGTGTAACGTCTGGTGTAACGTCTTGCACAACGTCTGGTGCAACGTCTGGTGCAACGTCTGGTGTAACGTCTTGCACAACGTCTGGTGCAACGTCTGGTGCAACGTCTGGTGCAACGTCTGGTGTAACGTCTTGTGTAACGTCTTGCACAACGTCTTGTGCAAAGTCTTGTGCAAAGTCTTGTGCAACGTCTGGTGCAACGTCTGGCACAACGTCTGGCACAACGTCTGGTGCAACGTCTGGTGCAATGTCTGGTGCAACGTCTGGTGCAACGTCTGGTGCAACGTCTGGTGTAACGTCTGGTGTAACGTCTGGTGCAACGTCTTGTGTAACGTCTTGCACAACGTCTTGTGTAATGTCTTGCACAACGTCTTGTGCAACGTCCTGCACAACGTCCTGTGCAACGTCCTGTGCAACGTCCTGTGCAACGTCTTGTTTGACGTCCTGTGCGACGTACCTGTCGTTGCATTTCCTGTCGTTGCAGTTCCAGTCGGATTCGATCGAAACACTGGAATCCGTAAGGGACTCGGCAATCGGATCGGTTGTGATATCAGTAACGGGTAGAGACTCGTTCATTCGAATCAATTCAACCACTTGGATCGTGCCGTTTTTTGTCAACGATGTGATTGCCGTTCCTGCTTGCTCGTACGCAGAAAATAAGCGGTCGCGTTGATTTATCAGGTCAGATGCCTGGGCTTCAATTTGAGCCCAAGCTGCGTCAAAATTGGAACGCATTTCAAATTGCTTTGCTGCTGCAATACAGTCATCCCAATCGTTTCTTGAAGTATCGACTGTATCGACTGCAGACTCTGAGGAGTTGACTGCGTTGGATTCCGACGAACCGCCTTCAAAACCTTTGCATGCTTGATCGGCATTAACGACGGCCTCGATGGCTGCGGCGATCAATCCATCGTCTTTTTTCGATCGGGATGAGTCAGCATAGCCGTCCCCCTGCAGATCATGTATGAAACAGACGCCTGTATTGAGGCGGAAAAGTTCGCTCCAGCAGGAAGCCGGAGCTGAACTTTGATAAGAGGAAATAACTCCCACCGCGATAGCAGTGCGAAGAACAGAACGGATTGATGGGATTCGCATCGCAAGAAACCTCAGATAAATCGTCGGTCGGTCGCGTCGGCAAAAGAAACTGACACAGCGCCGTGGCTGTGTCAGCCATCCGTGGCCATCGGCGAGCCAAACAACAAGTTTGGAGAATAAAGTTAAGGTGGGTGCCTACTTCATCGCACCACGGTTCTCGTGTTGCATTGACCTAGGCTTATGATACGTAAGTTATCGAACCCATTCGTCCAAACCATTAACCGAGAAGTCAACGCAATTGAAAATAGCTTCCCAGTTGGTACCGATTACCCAATCCGCACGTGTTCTAGCGACGGTAAGGCTTTTGCGTCCTGTGCGTTATCTGCTCTTCAACAACATTTCACCGATGACTGTTTCGGGAGAACCTGTTGACTGAAGTCGGCCCATCCAAAAAGCCAACTCTTGCTGATTGGGCGTTCTGTTCATTACGCTGGTAACGAGTTGTTGAACATAGGCAGAATCGTTCGCAAACCGTTCTCGAAACTGGGAACTTGAGAGCAATTTGATCTTGAGGTCGTCGATCGAGTTTCCTTGTTGCAGATACGCTTGCCAAGCTAACACTTCACGCGTGCTTGGTGCTCTACCGAGCAGTTGCAAGAACAATTGTGTCATGGCGTTGCTGTCAATTGTGCCAGGGTAGCCTGCGTTGATTGTGTTTCCACTAGAACCTGCAATGGTGTTGCCAGGATTCGTGGTGCCGAGTGGTGGCAGACCACTGGAACGTTCGAGGGTGATATTGATCGCTTGCCCAAGGCTACTGAGGTTGAATGCGATCGGTTGTGGCAATCGATACAACTCTTGGTTGCCGGAAAAAATGGAAGCGGAAACTTGATATTGGTCCTGTTGGGATAGGTAACGAGGATCAAGATTAAGCTCGAAGCTAAAAGGAGCGAGCCCGTCGGCGCGTGTCACCGACTTGCCACCCGCGATTTCATAATAAGGCTTTGAGACATTTTGAAGCTGAACGGTCAGCATCGCACCATACGGCAGTTGGGCTCGATCTCGGGTCGTGACCGAACCGGTCAAGGTACTCGACGAGGAACTCATCACGACTGGCAGCGATTTCAGGACCCGTTGACGAGAAGCGAGAATCAGGAGCGTAGCTCTCCCTGTAGGGTCTGTATTTTGACGGATTTCATCCGCGAGTTCTACGATGCGATTGTCGAAGTTTCCGATTCGATTTCCGCCCACTGCGATGATGATATCCTGGGGTTCGATACCGGATTGTTGACCTGCACTGCCTGGAGCGACCTGCGTGACAACGGCTCCCACATCGGTATTTTGGACGTAGACACCGAGCTTCCAATCTTTGCGATTGGCGACCGGCGATGGTCCAAATCCTGTATTCACAGGAGAGCCGACGTTGGAGGGAAAGCCAGTGCTGCCTGGAGCCCCAGAGGTACTAGGAAAACCCGCTCCAGGGTTGTAGTTTGTTGTGGATGGGAGCCCGGTTGTGGTGGGATACCCAGTCGGTGCTCCGAAGTTCATTTTCGGCAAGGCGCCAGGGGCTGTGTTGAGCCAGGGTGTTTGCGCGAAACATGGGGTGCTATTCAGGCACGTTGCGAGTACGATCAGTATGAGTATGGAATGCTTCATGATGGTTTTATTTGTTGAATGTTAAGGTTGGCTTTAAGGGTTTTTCAACGCATCTGTGGACCACTTATCTGGTCCAGTTGCTGTCGAATAAAGGCTGGGTCGATAGGAAAGAATCCTGCTCGAACGGCTTCAAGTTGTCCGTCTCGGCTCAAGATATAGCGAAGAACGTTTTCTCGTAAACCACCGTCGGTGGCCATTTGAGCCTTGTCTACGACCAGGACCAATGGACGTACGAAAGGGTACTGTCCCGCGAGAAAGCTCTGCTCGGTAGCCGGCACCTGAACACCATTGAGGGTTAAGGAGACGGATCGAACTTGATCCGTCGCTTCACCGAAACCACAGATACCCACTCCAGCAATATCAGCTCCAATGGCGGTGCATACTTCTTCATTGGACTTGTGGGTTTGTGCCACCTTGGCCATCGGAGTGTTGCCAAGAATGAGTTGTTTGATAAAGACTGTGGTTCCACTGATTTCGCTTCTAGCGTGAATACGAATCGGTTTCGACGCGAACTCGCCGGTTACACCCACATCACCCCAAGTTGCCGCATGTTTTCCTTGCCCCCCCGCTGCACGAAACACCGACTCCAGTTGCTCGGGCGTGATTCCGCGAATCGGATTGTCCTTGTGAACGTAGAGCGCGAGCGGATCGAGGGCCACGATGACGGAAAGCGGGTCCTTGCATTTCCCCTTTTTGAGCATTGCGATGTCTGCGTCCGTCAATGGGCGGCTTGATCCTGCGATGACTGTTGCATCCTCGGAAAGCGACTTGATGCCTGCATCCGTCCCATCTGCCCCCCGAGTGAAAACGACATCCGGGTGGAAATTGCGAAATCGATCTGACCACGATTTACCCATTGCCATCATTGTTGTTGAACCTGAGAGGACAGCAGTTCCTTTGAGCTCCTTTTTTTTGTAGTACGGCTCTATGGATTCGATCAAATGGGTTAGAGCGGCATGCTCCAAAGGGTTTTGAGTTGCTGTTGCTATGTTTTGTGGAGCTGCGGATGCCGGATTTGCAGCCGGGGCCCGCGTCTGGCTAGCCGGTGTCGCTGTTGTTTGCGACCAAACCAACCCTGAGAATGCGACGGAGAAACCTGAGACAGCAAGAAAACGAACAACACATCGACGATAACGATTCAACATCGACTCCACCTCCTGGGAATGTGATAAAAGACTCCTGGGGCCAAACGCGAAAGCCCTCGCCGGTCATAGTGTAACCAATAATCAAAGGTGTTGGGAGCCGTCCCCGTTGGCAAAACGAAAACCCAATCGTATAGTTTGTGACTATGACTGACATCGAATTAAGTGCGGTAATCGCAGTAGCGAAAAATCGGACCATCGGACGAAACAACACCTTGCCCTGGCGACTTCGAAGCGATTTGCAGCGGTTCAAGCGTCTCACGCTTGGCCACGCACTCATCATGGGGAGGAAAACGTTTGAGTCGATCGGAAAACCACTTCCTGGACGCCACACGATTGTTGTGTCCCGACAACACGATTTGCAAATTGCAGACGTGCGGATTGTGCACTCCGTCGACGATGCAATAAAGCTCGTACCAAAAGGATTGAGAGCATTCGTGGTAGGTGGTGCAGAGATCTATCGATTGGTCTTACCGAGAATTACACATCTCTATCTCACGCAAGTCTTGGCGGATATCGAAGGGGATGCGTGGCTTGAAGAGTGGGACTCGACACATTTTGAATGCGTTGAAAAATCCTACACGCCATCCGACGCGTCAAACGATTGGCCTACGCTGTTTCAGCATCTGATTCGACGCCCGTAGGAACGAATCGGTCACAAATTACGAGGTTCTCATTGGACTGACCAGTACTTCATTAATCATCTCAATTCCTCGCGTCGCCGTTCGAACGGTTTCTTGTGCGAGCTGCTTCAAAAAAAAACTTTCGACGTTCCCCCTCAGCATGACATGATCGCCAGACTGCTCCACGCGGAGCCCATGCAAAGCTTGGAAAGGGCTATCGTTCAACATCTTTTTGGCTTGACCCAAAACATCTTGAAATCCAGAATCAATCATTGATCCACTCCTTGAAATTGGCTTTCCGAAATCGATAAAACCACGTGCTCCGCGCTTGCCAATTCTTTGGCAAGCTCGAAGCTGAAAAGACTGTTGAACTCTGGTTCAACTAAGCGCGTTTCCTGATGTCATCCAAAACCTGCATGCGCTCACATTCAGTCCTTCCATTTCGAACAGATTATCAACCTATGTGTGTTGGCAGTTGTTTGTCAAGTGGTGCAAGCGTTCCATTCGAAAGAATGTTTTAATCTGCAATGATAGGATTCATGATCAACGACGATTGATGTGGGCTTGCCAATGAGAGCCGAGCTTGCCTGCTGATCGGATGCACACCTTAGCATGCTAAGCATGTTGCGAACCTTGGGCCGAATGGTTCGTGCTCGTGCTCGTACTCGATGCGTTCTCAAGGTTTCGTGCAAGAGCAGGACGTTGCCACAACAAATCATTGGGAATAAACGGGAGAGCGAGGCTCCTGCTGAGCTCACGATGCAACGGTTCGGCAGGAGCCTCACCCTCGCTGGTGAAATGCAAGCAATTCCAAGGGAAAGCGACACGGCCTCCTTGTGTTGTTGGTCCGTTTGGCCCCTTCAGGGCAATTTGCATCGAGGTGGGTGGTTAACCCAGGGCGGCGCTTCGCTCTGCCCTGGGCTAGGTTGTGTAAGCCCGTTGGGCTATCAAAGCCATTAGCCCTGCGGGCTAACGAACGCTGGTCCCTTGCGCTACGAACGATTGTCCTGCGGGCTAACGAACGCTTGTCCGATGGGCTAACGAACGCTTGTCCTGCGGGCTCGAAGATAAATTCGGTTTGGCTTTTGCATTTCGCCCCGAATGGGGCAGCAACAGCTTAGCCCAGGGCAGAGCGCAGCGCCGCCCTGGGTTAAATGTCCACCAACGCGCCTCCGCCCTGAAGGGGCAAAACTGTGGGTACTGGGTTGCGTTAATCGCGTGTTGAAACCAATTCGAGAATCGCTCTTGGTACGATCATACCAACGTTGATCGTCCATGCCCTCTTTCGCTTAGGAGCACCCATGTCTCAATCGCTCGTGAAGAACTATCTCCATCTCGTATTTAGCACAAAGAATCGAATGGCATGGCTGCCCCTTGAGTGTCGGCCAAGCCTATTTTCGTATCAATCCGGCATACTTAAAAGCTTCGAATGCCCCGTCATTGAAATCAATGGTGTGGAAGATCATGTTCACATTTTATTTTTGCTCTCAAAGAATCATGCGTTGAAGTCCATCGTTGAAGAGCTTAAGAAGGGTAGTTCGAAATGGATGAAGACACCGGACGGAACCCATAACAGCAATTTCTATTGGCAAGGAGGTTATGGAGGATTCTCCGTTAGTCAGTCCAAGGTCGCAGTCGTCCGAAAGTACATTCAAAATCAAGAGGAGCATCATCGAAAGGTATCCTTTCAAGATGAGCTACGAGAGTTATTTCGACTTCACGAAATCGAATTTGATGAACGGTACGTTTGGGAGTGACAGGTCCGTTTGGCCCCTTCAGGGCAATTCGCGTCGTGGTGGGTGGTTAACCCAGGGCGGCGCTGCGCTCTGCCCTGGGCTAGGTTGTGTAAGCCCGTTGGGCTATCAAAGCCATTAGCCCTGCGGGCTAACGAACGCTGGTCCCTTGCGCTACGAACGCTGGTCCCTTGCGCTACGAACGCTGGTCCTACGGGCTCGTAGATAAATTCGGTTTGGCTTTTGCAGTTCGCCCCGAATGGGGCAGCAACAGCTTAGCCCAGGGCAGAGCGCAGCGACGGAACGTCGCGAAGCGCCGCCCTGGGTATCGCAAAACCCGGCAACCGTTGCCCTGAAGGGGCCAAACAAAATGGGTTGCAATGGATGGAATGGTCCGTTTAGCCCCTTCAGGGCAATTCGCGTCGTGGTGGGTGGTTAACCCAGGGCGGCGCTGCGCTCTGCCCTGGGCTAGGTTGTGTAAGCCCGTTGGGCTATCAAAGCCATTAGCCCTGCGGGCTAACGAACGCTGTTCCCTTGCGCTACGAACGCTGGTCCCTTGCGCTACGAACGCTGGTCCGAAGGGCTAACGAATGCTGGTCCGTTGGGCTATCAAAGTTATTACCCCTATGGGCTCCCTCCTGCTGTGAGAAAAATTACCGACGTTTGTAAAATCGTTTGCTTGCATTTTGAAAAATTTACAAACGCAAAGGTTCAATCGGCGTCTCGCACTCACGATCACAATGAAAAGATATGAAATTGTTAGACATCTCCCCTAAAACGAAAAATTCTTTCGCCTCGGCACGACAGTTGCTTTTGTAGTTGGGTATTGAACCAACAGATGGTTTGATGCTTCGGTGGAACCGAAGTTTGCGGTGCTTAACAAGCATGTTTGGCACCGGCACTCCCTTAACAAGGAGGTACCGTGATCTTAGTGGCGTCGAAAGACCGAGTATCCTCGGACGAAAACCGACAGACCTATTCGCACAAGGTTAGGCCCAACTTTCACGGTTGAAAGGGCCCGCTTTTGCCTCCCTAGTTAGGGTGGTGAAAGCGGGCTCTTTTTCGTTTGCGGTTCGCCCATTCGTCTTGCAATGACAGCGCATACGATCAATTGAATTTGATGGAAGATCATCGTCGGGAGAATGATCAGCCCAACCTCTGCAGGGGCAAACAGAACGCCGGCCATCGGAACGCCTGACGCCAAACTCTTTTTCGATCCGCAAAACAAAAGCACGATCGAATCCTCTCGGGAAAGCCCGAGTCTACCCCCTATCCACCAACAGGTTGCAAGTACGAACGCCAGTAGACCGCTGCAGAGGACGAATTGCCCAAGCAAACTCATCACCGAGCATTTGGTCCAGAGACCGTCGATGACTGCATGGCTAAACGCAGTGTATACGACTAGGAGAATCGAACTGCGATCCACCCAGCCAACCAATACTTTATGCCGGACAACCCAAGCACCAATCCAAGGTCTTGCAAGATGCCCGACCACAAACGGCAGGAGAAGTTGCCCGGCAATCCTCCTTACGGCTTCCATCGATACTTGAGATTGCGTGCCACTCACTTGCATCAATAGGGCAACGAGCATGGGTGTGATAAACATCCCCAAGATATTCGACAAGCTTGCTGCACAAACGGCGGCTGAAACATTCCCTTTGGCGATCGATGTGAAGGCGATCGAGGACTGCACCGTCGACGGCAACAACGTCAGGTACAGTACTCCGGCCGTTAACGCAGGGTCAAGCGCCGGGAGCCTTATCAAAACGAGACCCAGCAATGGAAACAAAGCAAAGGTGACCGTTAGGGTCGCCAGATGAAGCCGCCAATTCAACATCCCCCCCAAAATTGCTTCTCGTGAGAGTTTGGCTCCATGCAAGAAGAATAATAATACGATCGCAAAATTGGCAGCGGTTTTGAAGAACTCTGCTGAACGGCCACTGCACGGCAGAAGCGTTGCCAACACGACCATGACGAGAAGGATGAAAACGAATGGGTCGATCCATTTTTTCAAAGCAGTGACGCCGCCACGTATCGATCGAGGGCTTCCAGGCATCCCAATTGTCGTTTCTCTGGTTGACTTGTTCTAAAGGCGAATACCAACTGTCGCCAATTCGAATCCGGTAGTTTTTTTGACGTGGATTCTACCATTCGGGCAGAAATTCCAGTGTTCGTTGGTTCCGTTTTGCACAACTTGCGTTCGTCCGCTATTATTAATGTAGCCTGTCAACGCGTACGACAGGCTGCTGAAGTTGTCATGCGATTTTCACAACTTAAGCATTTTGCCAAACGTTCCGAACGCAATTAAACCGCCTCTTCAGTCGGAGTTGATCCCATGAAAGTTCCGTTTGCAACATTAGCCACCCTGGGCATGGTTTTGGCTTGCACCCTTGGTTGCGGTATGCAAAACGAGGATGTCGTCGATTTAAACAAGGTCGTAGATGCACTTGTCGCCGTTTTGGATGAAGGTGCCAAGCCCAATACCGAGGGTGCAGCATCTTTAGAGGGAGCGGTAAATACAGCGACTGAAGTCGCTGCGGCATCCCCAACCGATGCCACCGCAGAGATAACGAGTACCAGTGAGATTCAGGAAATTGAGCCAGAAAAACAAGATCCCGTCAAGGAGTCCGAGTTCCTAAAAAAGTACGCTGCAAAACTAAATGAGCTGAAAGCTATGAACTCACCCATCGGGGTCAGTATGTCTCCAGGGGGCGAGATCATTGGTTTCAAAGATTCGAATCAAAACATGATTCAAGAGTTGGGAGAGCCGAAAGAGTTTACGGTAACAATCGATCCGGAAAACAATCGACTCGTAGCCTCGGACAATCACGGATATCATCGTCCGCATGGTTATGGCTTTAGCCCGGGCAGCATGATGATGGGCTATATGTTGGGGTCCATGATGGGACGCCAGGGACGTCATTATTCTGGCGGGAACGCGTCCGCAAAGCCGACCTTCAAAAATACGACTATGAGTCCAGCCAACTATCATAAGTCCGCCGTAAGCTCTGTCCGCAGTTCGAGAACATCCGGCGCCTCCAGTTCATCGGCACGTGTCCGTACGGGTTCCAAGAGTTTCAGCTTTGGCAAGTAGCGACGCATTGGCCGCGCCCCAATTCCCGTCGACGGATTCCCAATCGACAACTCAAACGCTAACGCCCTTTCAAACCGGATGGTTGCTTCTATCCGTTTTGATTGTGGCGCTCTGTGGTATCGCGTATGAATTGATCATTGCTGCTGTCTCAAGCTATCTTCTTGGAAATAGCATCGCGCAGTTTTCGATCACCATCGGACTATTTATGTTCGCGATGGGAATCGGTTCCTATCTTACGAAATTCATCCACGAGCATCTTGTAGAGCGGTTCATCCAAATCGAAATTGCAGTCGCCATAGTCGGTGGCGTATCCGCAGCTTTGTTGTTTCTCGTCTTTCCGTACTATGCTTTGTACAAGCCCGTCATGTATAGCCTCATCTTGGCGATTGGAACGCTGGTTGGACTTGAGATCCCATTGCTAACGCGCATTCTCTCGCGATCGAACAGTTTTTCGGAATCCTTAGCGCATGTGCTTAGCTTGGACTACATCGGCGCCTTGATCGGATCGGTTGCGTTCCCTCTTTTGCTTTTGCCTAGCCTCGGATTGTTTCGCTCGTCCTTTGCGATCGGACTCCTCAACATCTCCGTCGCCATCATCGCAATAGCGATGCTAGGCAAAACACACCCCACGATTCGTCGGTTTTTGAAATATGCGATTTTGGTGATTGCGCTCCTTTTCTCCGGCTTGCTCGCGTCCTCTTGGATAACGACTTTTGCCGAAGGGCAATTGTTTGCGAACGAGATTATCTATTCGGAACAAACTCCCTATCAGCGTATCGTTTTGACGAGCCATCCTCGCAATGGCGAAGTGCGACTCTACCTCGACGGGCACCTCCAATTTGCAGGTTCTGATGAGTATCGCTACCACGAGTCGCTCGTTCATCCTGTCATGAGTATTGGAAAACAACCTCGAAGGGTCCTCGTTCTGGGAGGGGGAGATGGGCTGGCGATTCGCGAGGTCTTGAAGTTCGAATCGGTGGAGTCCATTGATCTAGTCGACATCGACCCAAGCATGACTGCGTTGAGCGCGAGAGCAAATCCACTACGTCAACTCAATGGAGAAAGTCTCGCGGATCCTCGCGTTCATTTGATTCATGAAGATGCATTCAATTATGTTCGAGAAGCCTATGGCAGACTCAGTCCAAGCGGGGATTGGTACGATTGCATCATTGCCGATTTGCCAGACCCGCACAACGAAGTGCTCAACAAACTTTACTGCAAAGAATTCTATGGTTTAATGCATAGAGTACTTGCGGACGATGGAGCATTTGTCACCCAGAGCGGTTCTCCATTCATCACGCGCGAAGCGTTTTGGTGTGTTGCCGAAACCATGGAAGCGTCCGAATTCCGTGTGGCGTCCTATCAAACACATCTCAATTCCTTCGGCGAATGGGGTTTTCACTTGGCGGTCAAGCGAGCAAGTGCCATGGAGCCAAGCCATCTCAAGCTCGCGAATGTTTCCCGTCGCTACTTGTCCGATGAATTGCTGCAGTCCTTGCGAGTGTTTTCGAGCGACACCGAACGAATTCCTTCGCCCGTCAATTCGTTGTTTGAGCCGAAGCTTTACATGCTTTACGAAGCTGGTCTCAATCGATAATGGCCAAACGAGCGTCGTCCAAAGTGAGCGTCGGGCTGGTTCAGCCAATTCTTACGGCAACTCGCAATATCGAAATCCGTGGGGCCAGAACGCACAATCTCAAGAATATAGACCTCGATATCCCACGGGGCAAATTGACCGTCATCACGGGTGTCAGCGGTAGCGGCAAAAGCTCGCTCGCCTTCGACACCTTGTTTGCAGAGGGTCAGCGGCAATACATGGAGAGCTTGTCTAGCTACGCGAGACAATTCTTGGATCAGATCGAGCGTCCGGATGTCGACTCGATCCGCGGCCTGCAACCGGCTCTGTGCATCGATCAACAGCAAGGAGCATTGAGCCCGCGCAGCACCGTCGGCACCGTCACGGAAGTCTACGACTATTTGCGATTGCTGATGGCTCGGATAGCGACACCCGCCTGTCATGAATGCGGTCAACCGATCGATCGCCAAGCTCCCTCGCAGATTATTGAATCCGTTTGCGAGCTGCCGCAGGGGACGAAGTTGACGTTGTTCGCTCCCATGGTCATCGGCAGACTGGGCTCGCATGCGGACGTCTTCGATCGTATTTCGAAAGCAGGCTTGCTTCGCGTGCGTGTCGACGGAGAGCTTTACGAGATTGAATCCATTCCAACATTGGCAGTTCGAAAAGAGCATTCTATTTCTGCGGTCGTCGACCGGATTATGGTTCGCGATGACAGCCGCGAGCGGATCGAACAAGCGGTTTCCGTTGCGTTGCGTCTAAGCAATGGACTGGTAGAAACTTCAGCGGTTTTGCCAGAGAAGACCGCTTCGGTCGATCAGCTTTATTCGACGCGATACGCCTGTGTCGCATGTGGAATCAGTTTACTTGAGATCGAGCCTCGTACCTTTAGCTTCAATAGCCAATATGGCGCATGCCCAAAGTGCCAGGGTTTTGGCTATGTTCGCGACGATCCCGATGCGATTTGTATCGCTTGCAACGGCCAGCGACTGCGAAAAGAGTCGTTAGCCATCCGGCTTAGCGGACTTTCGATTGCAGACATAACGGCGATGCCGCTCGAAGGTGCAAGACATTGGTTCGCCGGCTTGCAACTCAATGAGCGTCAATTCAAGATAGGCAATCCCATTTTGCAAGAGATCTCAACGCGATTGCATTTCTTGGAGGAGGTTGGGTTGAATTACCTGACCCTGAATCGCCCTGCGAATACACTCAGTGGAGGCGAGTTGCAGAGAGTACGGTTGGCAACCAGCATCGGCACGGGGCTCATCGGCGTTTGCTATGTCTTGGATGAGCCCTCGGTGGGCTTACACCCCAGCGACACCGAGCGTCTCCTCGAATCCATTCGTTCGTTACAAAAACGAGGCAATACAGTTGTTGTCGTTGAACATGATGAAGAGATCATGATGGCTGCGGACTTGTTGGTCGATATCGGGCCGGGAGCTGGAAATGCAGGTGGCGAAGTCGTCGCGGTAGGGACGCCCGAATCCTTCCAGTTCAATCTTGCGTCGTTGACTGCCCAGTATTTGCACAGAAGCAAGTGGATGCCCACGAGTCGGTGTCGAGCGGTGGAAGCGGGGCATCCCACGTTAAAACTTTCGGGAGTCACGAAACACAATTTGCAGAATGTTCAAGTTGAATTCCCGCTCGGGAGATTCATTGGTGTCACGGGTGTCAGCGGAAGCGGAAAGAGTACACTGATCCATGATTCCTTGTCCGTCGTATTAAAAAACGCGATCAAAGGAGTTGCCCCCCCAAAACATATTAAGAGTATTTCGGGTTTGGAGGGAGTCGACAAGTTAATCGAAATCGATCAGTCTCCTATCGGGCGATCGCCACGCAGTACGCCTGCCACCTTTTGCGATTTTTGGGACGAAATTCGAAAGGTTTATGCCAAAACACGGGATGCCAAGCAACGCGGCTTCAATGTGAGTCGCTTTAGTTTCAATTCGGGCGCAGGACGCTGTGAATCTTGCGGTGGACAAGGACGGCAAAAGCTAGAGATGAGTTTCTTGGCCGATGTCTATGTCCCCTGCCCCCAATGCCGTGGACGCCGATTCAATCGAGCGACTCTGGCGGTTCAATTCAAGGGGAAATCCATCGCCGACTGTTTGAACATGAGCATCGCAGAGTCTGCTGAGTTCTTCGAGGCGTTCCCCAAGATAGTTGTGCCGCTCCAATGTTTGGTTCAGGTTGGGTTGGGCTACATTGCTCTCGGGCAACCCTCAACGACACTCAGTGGCGGGGAAGCGCAGCGCATCAAGCTTGCAAGCGAACTGTCCAAGCCTGGGACAGGCAAGACACTTTATTTACTCGATGAACCCACGACAGGCTTGCACAGCGACGATGTGGTTCGCTTGATCGCTGTATTGCAGAGTTTGGTCGACAAGGGGAACACGGTGATTGTGGTTGAGCACCACATGGATTTGGTGCGATGTTGCGACTGGATCATCGACATGGGGCCGGGAGGTGGCAAAGCGGGAGGAAAAATCCTCGGAGTTGGAACACCGACGGAAATCGCCCAAAATCACAATTCGCCAACAGGTTTCGCCCTCAATCGAATTGCGATACCTCGATTTACCTAGAACCGGCAATCTGGCAATTCATCGGGGAATGTCGATTGCAATGGAAATCAATGGGAGAGCGAGGCTCCTGCCGAGCTATTTACGCAATCAGTGGGAGAGCGAGGCTCCTGCCGAGCTATTTACGCAATGGTTCGGCAAGAGCCTCACACTTCTGGGCAATGATTCGGGGCCACCGGACCATAAGACGCATCCCAATCGGTTTTTTACTTGAGCCGCCTCGGGTTGCGATGGTAGATTCAAGCATGGGAAGTGGCCGAAGATGCTTACCAAAAGCTTTAAGACAGGTCGCTTACGATTCTGTCGCGTCCTGCATCCAAGGTTTCGATAGGGGGACGGGATTCGAGTTGCTGGGCGGGTTATTTACTGGCAGTGGCTCGCTTAGGTAATACCCAGTCTTTGCGAGGGAAGTGGCAGGTGTATCCACCTGGATTCCGGACCAGATAGTCTTGATGTTCCGGTTCGGCTTCCCAGAAGTCACCTACCGGTTTGACTTCCGTCACAACTTTTCCAGGCCACAAACCCGATGCATTAACGTCCTCAATCGTGTCCAGTGCAATTCGTTTCTGTTCGTCGTTTGCGAAATAGATGCCGGAACGGTACCCCGTTCCACGGTCGTTGCCTTGACGATTCTTGGTGGTTGGATCATGGATTTGAAAGAAGAACTCAAGCACTTTCCGGTAGTCGGTCTTACTCGTGTCGAAGACCACTTCGATGGCTTCCGCGTGCGTACCATGATTGCGATAGGTGGCATTCTTCACGTCACCCCCTGAGTATCCAACCCGCGTTGATACAATGCCTGGTTGCTTACGAAAGAGATCTTCCATCCCCCAGAAGCATCCACCTGCCAAAACTGCTTTTTCCGTTTCCACTTTTTTCCCTCCTAAGGTTGCTGGTTTGGAACCAATACTCGCTTGATCGGGGGGCTGAGCGCTCCCGTACGGTGCATTGATAGCCATACCAAGTAAAACTATTCCGGTTACGATTGTCCACCACAAATTGGTTTGCAGGCCCATTTAGTCTTGCTCCTAAACGAAGATTCCTAGTTAGCACATTGGTTTAACACACAACCAACCTTTATCTTACTCTCGTGTCGTGTTCTTGGCGACCGGTGCGAGCGGCAGTTTGTAAACTCATGGATTCCATAGGGACACGTAGAGTTCGCGAATCTTGCGAGTCATCGTTTCATGTCGAAATTGGTCCGTAAACAGGGCCCTCCCGCGTTGTCCCATTTTCTTGCGAAGCCCTTCATTTCTCGCCAGTTGGTCGATCGCTTGGGATAAGTCTAAAATTTGCTTTGGAGGCAGCAAAAATCCCGTTTCGCCGTCCAGAACCACTTCTTTTGCGCCGTCGATATCGAAACTGACAGCTGGCTTGCTGGCAATCAGTGCTTGCGGTAACGCCCTCGCTAAGCCTTCGCGCAGCGATGCGTGAACCAAGACATCCATCGCCCCGATATAGTCGGGCACTTGATCCGGTGGCACCAAACCGGTGAATACGAATCGATCGCTCAATCCGCTTCGCAAAATCTCCAATTCGAATTGTTCTCGCAGGATTCCGTCCCCAACAAACAGGAACTTGATGTGGGGATTTTGGTTGCATACTTGCTTGGCGGCCTGAATCACATAAGTATGGCCCTTGAGATGATATAGCCGTGCGATCTTTCCAAAGACCACATCCGTTTCTTGAAAGCCGAGTCGCTTGCGAACCGCCTCGCGATGATTGGCGCTGTTCAGGAAGGGCTCAACGTCCATACCGCTATAGATGGTCGTGAATTTGCTTCGCTCCGCCACCTTTGCCGCAACCATTAATTCCGTCATCGCGTTTGCAACGCTAATCATATGATGACACCGCTTTGCAGCCCATCGCTCACATGCAACGAAGAACCGTCTGCTTAGCCGATTTTGAAAGGGATGAAAGGGGGCCCCATGAACGGAATGAATCACGCATGGCACGCGACATTTCCAGGCTGCATAACGTCCCAACAAACCCGCTTTGGCGCTGTGCGTGTGAACGACATCCGGTTTCCAAGCGAGGATCGAGGCTTTAAGCGCGACCAATGCCCGCGTATCATGAATGGGATGTATCGATCGAATCAACGAAGGCTGCACTTCAATCTTGAGACCATCGGTCGAGGAATGCGCAAGCAACTTTCCCTCTGCCCCCTCGGTTGGCCCCGTGATCAGCTTCACCTCGTCCCCAAAATCTCGAATCAAATCCATGCAATTGAAGAGTGTGTTCTCTTGTGCTCCCCCCACAATCATTCTGGTGATCACATGCATGACTCGCATCTTATGCCTCGCTCACTTTGGTAGAGGACAGGGCTGGCAAGGCATAGCGAATCGACAGTCCCAACAAAATGCAGCCGGCGCCGACCCAGGTCCACCATTGAGGCGGTTGGTAATTCGGGTCATTCATGCGAGTCAAATGCACCCAGACTGGCAATAGCACCGGCTCCAGCAGGGTTATCAAAGCGGCCAAATGACTTGGCGTTGTCTTCAATCCATTCGCAAAAAGCAAATACGGCAAGCCCATTTGAAACATCCCGATCCCCATCAACAATAACCACATCCACCCCGACGGCATGGAGACACCGCTCATCCAAACGAGAGGGAGCATGGCGAATGCAGTCACCATATGATTGAGAGCTATCAACCAAGCGGATTCGTGGCCTCGAAGGAAACGTATGCTCAGCACAACACCCGCATAACACACCCCCGATGCAATTGCTAAAAGACTACCCCACCAACGATACTCTGCTGATCGAAAGCCATATAACGACTCCATCACCAAGATGAATACCACACCAGCAATGCACATCGATAACATGACCCAATCTCGCTCGGTTGTCCTCTCTCGAAAAATCATAACCGCTCCGAGCATGACCCAGCCCGGTGAGAGATTCTGAAACCAAATCGCGTTGGCAGGCGAACTGACGACCAAGGCGGAGAGAAACGTCCAATTCATGAGTGCAAAACAAACGGTCATTGGAACCATGGCCCAATTCCAGCTTGGCTTGCGCACCATTGGCAGCAATAGAACGAGTGCAAAACATGCTCTCCAAAAAGCGAGGGTGGAACCGCGAGCTTCTGCTGGCCAAACATTAAGCAGGGATGTTTGTGTAAAAAACCCACTTGTGCTCCACAAGATCGACGCCAACACTACCAACCAAATTCCCGGCGTAAAGAATGATCTGAGATGCATTACCAAGTTGAAATTTCCATTGCTATTTTAAATACAGCCCAATCGATTAGCGAAACCCGTCAGCGGCCAAAAGTTCCGACCATTGCGTTCTCAAAGCGGGGACCGATGGTGTGTTAGAGTGCAAGCACGACATCGGCAATGACACAATGGATCGCAATGCCAATTCACACCACATTCGGTAACGGTAGCTGGAACGAGTCGATTCGGATGTCATTCGTATCGCATGCTTCCATGCGCTTTTGATGTAGCCTCCACGAATCGCGACGCGTGCCCATTTGCCGTGTCCCGCTGGAGAGCGTCGATCCAAGGGGTTCACGGCAAGATGCTCAGGAAATTCCAAATCACGTTCGAGATAAGCCTCCCGTAAAAGTGCATTCATTCGACTCCGCTGGGCCTCTTGATGGGACCAACAGACACTTTTGCTATGTTGTCGATAGCACATCCCAGTCTTTTGAATATTGGATAGCTCGCCATGTTGAGAAAGCCGTAGCCACAAATCATGATCTTCAATCCATTCGTACTTGCTGCGATAGCCTCCAATCGATCGGACGATCTTGCCTCGCATCATGACGCTCGGATGAAAGAATGCCGATTCGCGTTTCAGTAATCTAGCAACGAGTTCGTGGTGGTCTGCCGTCATCTGCGTTAGTCGAAGAGGAGCGTCATCCGTATCGATTTCGAGAGCTCCTGTACCGATCGCTACGATCGTTGGATCCTTGCTCATCGCTTCTAACTGCCATTCGAATCGCTCGGGGAATGCGATGTCATCGCCATCCATCCTGGCTAGCAACGGCGCTCGGGATACTTCTAGAGAGCGGCTCAATGCTGCCACTATTCCTTGATTGCGCTGATGAACAACGAGCAAGCGATGATCGTAGCGAGCGAACCAATCCAAAATGGCCCCCGAATCATCCGTGCTGCCATCGTTGATACAAATCAGCTCAAAGTCGGTATGCGTCTGTTCAAGAATACTACCAATTGCCTTCGCCAAATAGGGGGAGCAATTGTAGACCGGCATCAGCACAGAGATCAGCGGCGTAGTCACCCGATTTCCTCGCAGTAAGCTCAAACTTGGATTTTTTTCAACAAAGGGATTAGAATACGGACTCTCGAGAGAAGCGTCGAGACCAGCAAAGCCATTCCATGGGTACAACGTCCGGCTTCGATCGAGACAAGGGGCTTGTTGATTTAATGAAGTCGTTATTGGTGAAGTGCGGTATGACGGACTTCCAAGTCCGTCAATGGGGAAATCGACGGACTTGGAAGTCCGTCGTACCATTCAATCAACAGCCTGCAAGCTCTGGGGAGAGCGTTCGCATCAATCGCTCGAATGTCAATCGAATCGATTGTCTCTTTGGATATAGCGTTAGAAGCTTCGCTGTGCGGTTCGATGGTTTGTTTGCATCGAAGTGTTTGCAAAGCACGGCGAAGAGGTTGAGTTCGTCCAGGACCATCAAGCGAGATTGCTCAATGAGCGGCAGTTTTGACTGAAAATCATTTGCAGAAAGATGCTTTCGAATGATATCAATTGACTTCGCGGGATCATAGATATCGACCCTAGCAAAACTTCCTTTCGGAAAGACCCGGTCTGCGTATTCGCCACCAGAGTAAAATGGGAAACTCCAACCGAGGAATCCATCTGGGAGTTTTTCGGACATGTAATGAGGGGAGTGGTCATTTTCAAGCACCACATGATATCGATAGTCCCAAATTGCGTCCGCTTTGTCCGGTACGTCGCGAACCCCGCGGCCAAACACGTCGACTTGATCTCCAAACGCGGCTCGCAGGTGCTCTACAAATTGCAAACGCTGCCGATGATCTTCCGTCGTAACTTTGTTGCTCGCAATAACACTCAGTAGCTTCGATTTGACAGGTGGACGGATTTGGGCCAACGAATCATAGTCGAGAACCTGTGCATGGGCTTTACAGGGATACATGCCGTAGTGCCAAGGTTGAGCTTCATGAGCCTTGATTGCCCTTGGGTGCAGAATGGAATTGTGGCTGGTTCGAACGCATCCAAACTGGCTCGTGTATCGATTGCGATACGTGCGAATGCTGGGTGGCTCGGCTGTAATGAGGAGTGTATCGTTGCGATGGCATCTATTCGATTCCATCGCAACGAGATCCTCGTAGACGACCCAAGCATCAATCGGCCCGTCGGATTTATGTAACGAGAATCGGTGGTTACACCAATCCGCCCCCCGCTTCGGGATTTGCCGCTCAATCGGCTGGGTTGGAAACGAATTGGTAAGAAGGATGTCCGCCATTTTGATTTGTCTACACAAAAAACGAAGGGTGAATCAAGGCCGTTTACCCAGCTTATTGCCCGCTCTCTCTTTCGCCAGAATTGCTACAACCGTCAGATTCGCTCAATTCGTCAAAGAGGATTTGCCGATAGACTCAGCGAGGAACGTTTTCGGGAATGGCGAAGTCATTTCGATACACATTTCAATTGAGTTGCGGAGCCAGCAAAATGCGGTCGAATCAAATTAGGACCATTCAAAAACGGACGAAACAGCGAGCGCTAGCATTGGCGATTTGTGCATTCGCATGCGGTGGCTATGGTGCAATGTCGTTGTTTGCCGACGACCCTATTTCGGTTACAAAAACGGTAGCCAGTTTGAAAAAAGTACCGGCCGTTCGTTCTGTTGGAATCCGTCTGATCAACCCAAATGGATCTGAGCCAAGCTCCGTGTTACCTACGCCGAGCTCCGTGTTGCCCACGCCGAGCTCCGTGTTGCCCACGCCGAGCTCCGTGTTACCCACGCCGAGCTCCGTGTTGCCCACGCCGAGCTCCGTGTTACCTACGCCGAGCTCCGCGCCAAATGCTTTGTTTCCGCCTGCGATGACTCCAACCGCAGAAACGAAGTTGACTCCCATCAGCCCTGCGGTACGCGCAGAGCTACCCCCACCTCCATCGATGGCCGACTTGTTGAACCAGAACACCAATGGCAGAGTCTTGGTCAAGCTCTCCGGTGACAAAACTCAATCGAGTTCGGGTTCGGCGGGCGTCCAAGTGGTTCAACACTTACAAAGCGTCAAACCGGTAGTCCAGGAGTCGAATAATACACATTTGAACTTCGCAGCATCTGAAATCGCGATGGTTGCCAGTAAAGAGCCGATCCGCGTTTCGTTTGATGATTACGCTAAATCCGAAGTCCCCACGAATCTTTCGATCGCATCTGCGGGAGCGACCGTTGCTAAAAACAGATTGCCTGAGCAGATTAAACCGAAATCGACAAAAATCACGCATACGGTATCGCTAGCGCAATCAACGGAAATCGATCTACCGCAGCCGGTGCACGATATGGACGAAGTCTCCACAACGTCACCTCCTACTGCGGTAGTCGCCAAAACACAGCTCGCGTCACAACTGCCCGGTAAATCAATAGAGGATTCTCGATCGAATGCGAATGACAGGCCGGACGGCTTTGTCTCACTTGCTCCGCCATCGCTTTCCCAATTGAACGCAAGCACTTCGGAAGTCAAGCAAATTGGTGGTGCAACGCCCCCGTTGAAATTGGATGCACGTTGGGCAAATGGCACACCATCTGCCATCATCGAACTGGAAAGCAGGACGGCCAAGGCTGTGGATATTCCAGGCGGCATCAAAGCTATCACCATCGAAAACGAGGATGTCTGTCGCGTTCTGTACGACACGAAGACGATTTCACTCGTCGGAAATCAATCTGGAACCACGCTTGTCCAGATCTGGACGAGTGAAGCCAAGGAAACGCCGATATTTGTTCGTGTCAATGTTTCGCAGCCTTGGCAGAAATCCAACTCGAAACCTACCGATGTACCCGATGTGAAACTTGCGGTCGCACAAGCCTTCCCAAATGCGAAGGTCGACGTATTCACCAATGCAGATGGAACGATTGAAGTACGTGGTACGACCGATAGCGAAGATTCCGCGATACGGATTTTGGAGATCGTTCGAAAAGTTTGTCTTGTACCTGTCAAAGACAATGTCACTGTAACGCGATAATTAGCTACCCATTGCACCGGAGTCCTAGTAATGAGCCGACTTTTCATTGCAATGCGATGGAAAAGGGTGATTGCAGTGGCTCTGAGTGCGCTTTTGGTAGCGACATTCGCGTCAAAGAATGAATTGCATGCTCAATCGTCCGACCCGGTGCCTTCGGGCGCCGTTGCATCCAGCGAATTCTTGCGAAGCGTGGCTTCTGAAAACTTGACGAATCGTACGACAAATCATCCGTTTCCGATCGGCCCGTTCGCCGCACCCGTCTTAGCAACGCAGGCAGATAGCCAGCTAGCACCTGCTGCCGATGATGCTTCGGCCAATAGCCCCATTACTCGAGCCACCGCCACGGCCGAGTATCCCGCCACGGCCGAGTATCAAGGTCCCGTTCAAGAGTCTAGCCAAATTGTCGGTAGTGGAATTGCAAATGCCTCCATGCCACAGGCGATCGACGATCCGAGGCCAATCTATTCGCCCGAGATAACGACCCGTATCCCACACGCGGGCTCGATGGCGACGGGTGCAGTCCGTTCCGCACCTACACCTCGTGCACCTTGGAAGCTCAAGAACGGGTTGGGAATAGATCCCAACCGGCCAAACCTGTTGGTTGGGTACGAAGTAATGCATCTTAGAAGAAGCAATGATTCCGGGGGAGACGTGTCCCAAGGTGGCGATTTTGGGCGGATGGATGCAGAGACTGCCGGTCGGTATTCCGTCGCTCGACTTCTCGGAGTTTCGGAGCAAGTAGAGTTCGTGTTTACCGGTCCATTCCATTGGGGCAGAGACATGTCGATACCTGGCCCTGTCGACTCAAATTTGGACTTTGGCAATGCGCAAGCCAGCCATTCGAGTGCCCTCAATGCCGCCGATGAGCATCGTCAATCACACAGGATTCAATTGGCCTCCTACGAAGTGAACCGTCGTACAAGCAGTGATGGAATGTCGAGTTACCTAGCTGGACTTCGAATTTTGGATCACAGTGAACGCTACCATCTAGGGTCTACGAAAGGTACTTCGACAGGGGACTTTCGATTGTCGACCCACAACGTTCTGGCGGGTGGGCAAGTTGGCTTGAGTCTTTCACGTCCATTGAGTCAGCGATTTAGCATTGGGGCCTCGATGAGCCTTGGCGCTTTTGTCGATTTCGCAAGCGGATCCTTTGAAGTTCTCAACAACTCGGCAATGTTGGCAGAAAAAAGCGATACCGATTTGCGCGTGACCTGGATGGCGCAGCCATGCGGATTTCTAAATTATCGAATCACGGAGAATTCCGTTCTCTACGCCGGTTACGAAGGCTGGTATTTCACGCGACTGGCTACTTCCGCCGATCAGCGGCCTGGAAACGTCATGTCCACGGATTCGTTTGCCCTTCGGACCCGCGACGATCAATTATTTTACGGTTGGACGGCAGGCATATCTGCCAAATTCTAACGTTGCCCCGACATGCAGCCTTGAATACACCGCGTTTTGAGATGACAATCGCTCACGCAAGTCATCGGCACAGGCGTTCGCAATGAAGCCCGCGTCTTAGTTCAGCGGCGAGAAATCGCCTAGAAATCGCCTAGAAACGTCAGGAAAGATAGTGAAGTTGATTATTGCCATCGTGCAACCAAGCAAATTGGAGGAGGTAAAAGAAGCCCTCACCGAAGTGGAGGTTTTTCGCTTGACCGTTTTGGATTGTCTTGGATTTGGTAGGCAAAAGGGCCAAAAGACAGCTTTTCGCGGTCACGACGTTTCGGTCAATTTGCTCCGAAAAGTCCAACTTCAAATCGCAGTCAACGATGAATTCGTCGAGCCGACCATCAACGCCATTCTCAAAGGTGCAAAAACAGGCGAAAAAGGACAGATCGGGGACGGAAAGATCTTCGTCTTGCCCATGGACGATTGCATTCGTATTCGCACCGGCGAACGAGGCCCAGAGGCAATTTAGCCCAAAACCGAATGTCCAATTCAACTCAGCCTCTCATTCAAATCACGGACGTTTCCAAGATCTACAAAATAGATGAAGTTGAGGTGCGGGCTCTCGATGGAATCAGCCTAACGATGAACCGAGGAGAGTATGCCGCTCTGATTGGCCCAAGCGGTTCTGGCAAATCGACCCTCATGAACACCTTGGGTTGCCTGGATCGTCCTACGGGTGGAAGCTACTTGCTCGACGGACAGGAAGTTGTTTCGATGACACGAGAACAACGAGCACGTATTCGGAATGCCCAAATCGGATTCGTTTTTCAAAATTTCAATCTATTGGCTAGAACCTCTGCCTTAGAAAATGTCGAACTGCCCATTTTGTATGGCCCAGCCGTATCGGCAAAATTCCGACGCGACCGGGCGAAAGAGATGTTGGCACTCGTGGGCCTGTCCGATCGAATTCACCATCACCCAGGTCAACTTTCTGGAGGCCAGCAACAACGCGTTGCAATCGCCAGGGCACTATCGACGGATCCCTCTATTTTGATGGGGGACGAACCGACTGGGAACCTGGACTCGAGGACGAGCCGCGAAGTGATTGAGCTCTTTCGAAAATTGAATGAGCAACGCAACCTAACTGTCATCTTAGTGACACACGATTCCGCGATTGCCAAAAACGCTCGACGCAATATCGTCTTGAGTGACGGCAAAATCATTTCCGATACCTACGATCACGACGAAGCAGCACTTGCCCTCAAGCAATCCCAAGAATTCTCATGAAAGACATCGCAATCATTTTGGCCGCCGCAGGCAAGAGTTCGCGGTTCAAGGACCCCTATTCCAAAAAAGTTTTCACACTGGCATCCGGCAAACCCGTTTGGCAACATAGCGCTCAGCTCTTTTCGGAGCATCCTCGCATCGGCCAGATCATTATGGCGATCGCCCCCGAAGACAAGGATCTCGTTCAAGAAAAGTTCGCTGGCAACTTGTCCATGCTATGCGTGGAAGTTGTCTTCGGTGGTGCCGAGAGATTTCATTCCATCCGAAACGCACTCGAAAAAGTGCGACCGGAAATTCAATGGATTGGTGTGCACGACGCGGCTCGCCCATGCTTGACAAAGCAATCGCTCGATGCCGTGATCGCCGTTGCCATTCGAACGGGCGCCGCGATACTAGCATCACCGATTAGGTCGACCGTCAAACGTTGTTCAAGCTCGGACCAAATCCTGGAAACGGTCGCACGTGAAGGGCTCTGGCAAGCTCAAACTCCGCAAATTTTCAAGGCGAGTATCCTCAAAAATGCCTATGCAAAAATACAAGGAAATCCGACCGACGACTCGCAAATCGTCGAACTGAGCGGCACGCCTGTCACTTGCGTGGAAGGCCCGGAATCCAATATTAAAATCACCACGAAAGAGGACTTGAGAATGGCAGAAGCGTTCCTCAAAACGCCTCAACGATCAAGAGATAACCCGTTTTTCTAAGCAAGGAACGCCCGTATGCAAGGATCGCCCCTGTTCGAGGATCGTCGGTACGATGAGTAACCCAGAATACATCATTGATGAACTTCAGTGGCGTGGCTTGGTCCACCAATGCACTGACATGGAAACGGTCAAGAAGGAGCTTGCATCCTCAACCGTCGTCTATGCGGGTTTCGACCCGACCTCGGATTCTCTCCACGTCGGTTCCTTATTGCCTCTAATGATGCTGAGGCGATTTCAACAAGCAGGGCATCGGCCAATCGCTTTGGTCGGTGGAGCTACTGGGATGGTAGGAGACCCGAGCGGCAAGAGCGACGAACGCGTGCTGCTTTCGAGAGACACCTTGCAGCATAATGTCGCAGGCATCGAGCAACAGATGCGAAGGTTTCTCGATTTCGATGGCCCCAATGCAGCGATCCTTGTCAACAACTTCGATTGGATGCAATCGTTTTCGTTCCTCGACTTCCTTCGCGACATCGGCAAAAATTTCCCCGTCAATGTGATGTTGGGTAAGGATTCCGTCAAAAGCCGACTCGAACGACAGGATTGTGGTCTGAGCTTCACAGAATTCAGTTACATGCTTTTGCAAGCCTACGACTTTGTCTATTTGGCCCAGCATCGCGATTGCAAAATCCAAATTGGAGGGAGCGATCAATGGGGCAATATCACTGCGGGTATCGACCTTGGGCGACGTATGCTGAGCCGGCAATTGTATGGAATCACCTGCCCACTGCTAACCACATCCGACGGTCGCAAGATGGGCAAGACTGAGAAAGGGGCTGTTTTCCTTTCCGCAGAAAAAACAAGCCCTTACGCGTTCTATCAGTATTTCATCAATGTCGACGACGCGGATGTTTTGATGACGCTTCGTTTCCTTTCGGATGTCGGGCATGAAGAGTACCAAGTGATCCAAGGGGCGATGGCTCAATCGCCCGGTGCAGCACAGCGACGACTCGCCGAATCGCTGACGCGTTTGGTGCATGGAGAACCAGGGTTGCAAACCTCGATGAAGGCGTCGAAGACGCTCTTTGGTGCTGAGATCGACACTCTAAGCGACAAAGACTTGAAGGAAATTTTCGAAGATGTCCCGAGCAGTACTTTGCCTTTCGCACGCCTGAACGAAGGCATCACACTTATTGACGCTTTGATCGCTGTATCACTTGCAGCGAGCAAGGGAGAAGCGCGAAGAGCCATCGAAGGTGGCTCGGTTTACATCAACAATCGCAAAGCCGAAGGGATTGGTCGCTTGCTAACGACTGAGGATTTAGCAAGCGAAACCGTCATCGTGTTGCGGCTTGGCAAAAAGAAGTACGCGTTGCTGCGTTTCGAGTGAAGTGGTTCGTGGTTCGTGGTTCGTGGTTCTTGTCATCAAGGCCTCGCAACCCACCCCCTGAGTCTATTCTCCCGCTAGCGGCTTGCGTATCAGCCAACTTTTCGTCGCCTGAAATGTGGGGAAAGATGAGGTTTTCGGCTGCCCACAGATCCGAAAGTCTTGACGACTTTCACTAAGGTATTCCCAAACCGAATAGGGACTACCTAACGCATTCCGGGTACACAGGCGATGAACCACCTCGCTACAATGAGCAGCGTTGCTTGATTTGCACATCTCCGCCAAAGTTCACTAACAACCACAAGGGCATGTTTACGAATGATTCGTACGATTTTTCTCGCATCCCTCGTCGCGTACGCGGTGCTATTTTCGATTCGTGTCGAAGCGTACGATAAGGTCAATGCATCGATTGTTAAAATCAGTGTGACGATACGCAGTCCTGATTATTTTGCCCCTTGGAACAAAGCGACCCCAACCCAAAGTGGCGGAACAGGCTTCGTCATTTCAGGCAAACGTATTGTGACCAATGCGCACGTCGTTCAGCATGCATCTCAAGTTTATGTTCAGCCTGATCAGTCCGATGAAAAAATGGAGGCGATCGTAGAGTCGATTTCTCACGGTCTCGACCTCGCCGTCTTGCGAGTGACCGATCCGGACGCGTTGAACAACATCGAGCCGCTGATGGTCGATAGCGAGATTACACCGCTGCGTTCCGAAGTCAACGTGTACGGCTATCCGGTTGGTGGAAGTCAAATTGCGATTACAAAAGGGGTCGTTTCGCGGATTGAGTATACTGCAATCGGCGTCAATCAGTTTGGTCTGCGAGCTCAAATCGATGCCGCCATCAATCCGGGCAGTAGTGGAGGCCCAGCGATCTCAAACGGCAAAGTGGTTGGGGTTGCATTTAGTGGTCTCGCAAATGCAAATAGTATTGGCTATCTCATTCACTCGATTGAACTGATTGGATTCTTGAGAGACATCCAAGACGGCAGGTGTGATGGGAATTCCTATGTTTGGGAGTATTTTCAACCCACCGAAAACCTCGCGCTGAGAGCTCGGTTACGGCTACCCAAAGGGAGCGGCGGATTCATGGTGAGTGGGATTCGAGATCCAATGGGTAATTCTCTCAAAGTCGATGATGTTATTACCAAGATCGGACCTCATGCTATCGATTCACAAGGCAACGTGAGGGTCGGCGAACTAACCCTTAGCTTCTTGTTCTATTGTCCTGTGGTCGAGAAAGATGGAATGGTTCCCTTGACGATTTGGCGAGAAGGTCGAGAGATCGAACTCCAATGTCGTGCCCCCAAGGAGATCCCTTCGGTGCTTCCGAGCATACGAGGCAAGTACCCTCGCTATTTTATTTTTGGGCCGATTACATTCGAGGCGGCCACGCTTGAGGTAGCTTATTCCTTTCTGGCATCCAGTGAATGGGCCGTGCAACTCGGTGCTCGCAACAGTCCTTTGCTCTCCAACGCGAGCACTCCAGCGAGTGAGACTATGCAAGAGCTCGTCTTTATTCCGGCTGCACTTTTTTCGCATCGAAGTACAAAAGGATATCGCCCGCCCGTTTATTGCACTGTCAAATCGATCAATCAAGTCAAGATTCGAAGCTTGAACCATCTCGTCGAGTTCATTCGGGACTGCCAAGACGACTATTTGGAAATTGAATTCGCCGATCTTGGTTCGGAGAAGCTCGTATTCAACCGCAAGGAAATGGCTTCCGAAACCGAAGCGATTTTGACCGAAAACAACATCCGCAAGCAGTTTTCCGACGACCTAATAGAGATATGGAATGGGGGTAAGCGAAAGTAAGGCCTGGTAGTCTTTCCGTTCTGGCCCATCGTGATTCGTGTTCCAAGATCAATGTCGGTCGGGACCTAGCGTGAAGGCCAAACCACCACTGGCATAAAGCCAGATGGCATGGCTCGAATGCCCTTGGGGTTACCCCCTCATGTTTACCCACATCTTTTGATCTTGCTCCCCTGGCCCTGGTCGCGGGACGAAAGGCGACAATGATAAATTCACGGCTTAGTCGCGGATCGGCGCCCTGAGTCCTGTTTTTCTTGTCACTTGTCTTTTGCGTTATAGGATCGCAGATTTTTTGCCTTGTGTTATCCTTTTGTCCTGCAAACCGATTGTATTGAAGACGAGGGACAAGATAGATGAATAGCGAATCCACCAGTCATGCACGATTTTCCCCCATCATGATTCAGGCAAAGCACCCAGCTTTGGCTACTTGGGTTGCAGAGACAGCAGCACTATGCAATGCGGAATCTGTTGAATGGTGCGATGGATCGCAAGATGAATGGGATCGATTAACAGATAAGCTCGTCGAAGCGGGGACATTTATCCGGCTAAACGCACAATCCCACCCCAATTCTTTCTTGGCTCGAAGCAACCCCTTGGATACGGCCCGCGTGGAGGACCGAACGTTCATTTGTTCGCTCAGGGAAGCAGACGCTGGTCGAACGAATAACTGGCAGAGCCCTGAAGAGATGCGACGCAAGTTGACTGAAAAGTTCCAAGGAAGCATGATGGGTAGGACCATGTATGTTGTCCCTTTTTGCATGGGACCGCTCGATAGCCCATTGGCGTTGATCGGTGTGCAACTGACGGACTCTGCCTACGTGGTCGTAAATATGCGCATCATGTGCCATATGGGCAATGACGTACTCGAAAAGCTCGGTACGGAGGGCAGCTTCATTCCCTGTTTGCATAGCGTCGGTGCTCCACTTTCGGAGGGCGCACAGGACGTGCCATGGCCGTGCAACGACGAAAAGTACATCGTGCATTTCCCGGAATCGCGAGAGGTGTGGTCGTATGGGAGTGGCTACGGAGGAAATGCGCTTTTGGGCAAAAAATGCGTAGCGCTGAGGATCGCAAGTGCAATCGCTCGCGACGCGGGTTGGATGGCTGAGCACATGCTCATCATGGGACTTGAGTCACCCGATGGTGCTAAGACCTATTTGACAGCTGCGTTTCCGAGCGCATGCGGCAAAACCAACTTGGCCATGATTGTTCCCCCGGAAAGTTACCGTCAGCTTGGTTGGAAGACCACTCTCGTTGGCGATGATATCGCCTGGTTGTGGCCGGGAAAGACGGGCAAGCTTCATGCAATTAATCCCGAGACAGGTTTCTTTGGCGTCGCACCCGGAACTTCTTGGCAGTCCAACGCAGCCGCCATGCACGCAATGTCTCGCAATACCATCTTTACCAACGTTGCGTTGACGGATGAAGGGGGAGTCTGGTGGGAAGGCCATTCCGAGGCGCCTGCTCATTTGGTCGACTGGACAGGAATGGACTGGACACCCGGCTGCGGACGATTGGCCGCTCATCCAAATTCGCGATTCACGGCTCCCGCTGGTCAATGTCCGAACATTGATCCGAAATGGCAAGACCCCGAAGGTGTACCCATTGATGCGATTGTGTTTGGCGGTCGACGACCAACGACAATGCCACTGGTCTTTCAAGCGTTTGATTGGACGCACGGCGTCTTCTTAGGTGCAACACAAGGCTCTGAGACGACGGCTGCCGCGACCGGCAATGTAGGTACCGTTCGCCGCGATCCAATGGCTATGTTGCCATTCTGTGGCTATGACATGGGTGACTACTTGGGGCACTGGCTAGAAATGCGTAAGAGCATTCAAAGACTGCCTCGAATATTCCACGTTAACTGGTTTCGAAAAGATGCGAACGGCAAATTTCTTTGGCCCGGATTTCGCGAAAATTTGAGGGTACTCGAATGGATCGTCAAGCGTTGCCAAGGAAAGATCGCAGGACACGAGACACCGATAGGCTGGACACCGGACTGGAAGAGTTTTTCGACCGAAGGCTTGGAGGGATTCAGCAAAGAGCAGTTTGACGCAGTCATGCTGTTTCGCCAAGAAGATTGGCTAGCCGAAATTACCAATCAGAATGACTTCTTCTTGCGATTGTATCATTCCATGCCCAAGGAGTTGTTGTGTCAACGCGAACTGCTGATGGCTCGCATGGCGTAAGGTTTGTTCGCGCTGGCACTTAGGCAACCGCTCGAAATGGAAGTACCGTACGACGGACTTCGAAGTCCGTCGAGTCTTGAACGGACAAGGATGTCCGTTGGTACATTTTTTCAACGCATTTGCCAAACTTTGCAGCGGAACTGCGCGAGCTGTCCGGTGAGGATTGGCAAATTACCTTGGAATTCACCGGACGGCTCGCGCCGCGCCGCTACGAAAACATGGTTTGTCAATCGACACGCATGTCGGTGACGTAGAATTGTTGGAGAAGCTTGTAGACATTCGGATGGAACTCCGCCAGCTCGTGCGGCACTTGAAAATAAAGTTCGCTCGCAACCGCAAAGAACTCGCTTTCCTGCGTCAGGCCATAATCGTCAATGCGAACGCGAGAGCCTTGCGATACCATTTCGCGAGCCATCGTGTATTCAGCTCGCATAGCGATTCGCCAGCCATCCTCATCGATGTTGCCAGGGAGTGGCGGCAGACCATCGGCGTTGGGGCCATTGATCATATCCAGCTGGTGGGCGAACTCATGGATCACGAGGTGATGGCCCTCATTCGAATCCTTTTTCGCAAACTCGATATCGTGCCAGTTGAGCACTATGGGGCCCCGATAGATCGTCTCGCCAGCGCGATGAAACTCGCCGCCGAGCTCAACGTTGAACGTCGACGAAAAAATTTTCGGGTCCACGCGAACTTTGTAGGAACTCGGGTGAATCAAAATCGTGGCTGTCTTGTCGAAATACCAATCGGGATACGCTAACACCATCAATCCTGCCGCAGCCGCAATGCTTGTTTTCATGGCGTCGGTAATGACAAGACCGTCACAACCTTCCCATATCTTTTCGGCAATGAACACTCTCGACCAACGGACAAGTTGCGTGCGTTGCTCTTTGGTTAGATGCGGCGCTTGCCACAAAGCGCGATCCAGCAGTTGAAGTTCGTCGCGGGAAACCTCTTGTCCTAGCAACCGTTTTCGCCGTCCAAAGAGCCACTCAAACATGAGTCATTCCAGATACTACGACCAGTCGAGACCTTCTTGGAGCGAATTGAGGTTAACGCATCCGTCTTGGGTGACAACCACCATGTCTTCGATTCGGATGCCCCCCAGTGCTTTGCAGTAGAGACCTGGTTCAATGGTAACGACATCGCCGACCAACAATTCTGGACCACCGGCGGCCAGCAGCGGAGGCTCGTGCACTTCGAGACCCAAGCCATGTCCAGTCCCATGCGGCATCGACGCAAAGGAATCGGACGATCCCTTGGGCGGAAATCCCATGTGGTACCCGGATGCTTCGATCGATCGCGACGTTGCTTCGTGCACAGACTGGCCGGTAACGCCAGCTCGAACGGCAGCGGTGGCTTTGGCTTTGGCGCTCGCTACGGCAGCATGCATTCTTGCAAGTTCGCTTGAGATTTTTCCGTGCACTACGGTTCGCGTGCAATCACCGTTGTAGAGCGATTTCTTGTCTCTCGGGAAGATGTCCACGATGATAGGTTCTTGCGTGCGCAAGGGTCCATATCCGTGTTCATGACAATCGGCGCCAACGGGTCCGCCAGCGACGATGGAACCTGGGTTAGAAAAACCGAGTTCCAACAACCAGATATCGATCAGAGATTGCATTCGTTCGCTGGTCAAGGGTAGGCCGTCAACAATCAGAGCACCACCCTGACTTACTTCGGCGTGTGCGATCGTCTGACAGGCTCGTTTCATAACCGCTTCGGTTTGTTGCTGGGCAAACCGGATCGCTTCAATTTCCTTCGGGTCCTTCTGTCGGCGTTCTATCAAGCCCCATTCCGTATCGCATCGAACGGACAACCCAGCTCGCTTGAGCATCTCTGCATAGATCATTGGGAGTGACCGATCAACGACGACTTCTTGACAGCCAGCTCGCCGTATGAACTCTGCTGCGCTTTGAGCGGTAGCAGTTTCTCGATCGCCGGAAAGCCCTCCCTCGGGAGTGAAGTCCGCAGGACACGCGATTTGGTCCGCGTTAGCCGACTCCTTGGCACGTTGCATTTCGATATCCCTCAGAATGAGCGTGGAGCTGCTCTCCTTGGACTCCGAGAGAATTTCGATCCAAGCGACGGGGTCACCCACGAGGAATCGAATGAGCCTATAGAGCCCAGCATTTAACGCTGGGATACCAGCCATCATCCTAGCGGTTTTCATCGTCGCACCATCCATGTTAAGGGTTTCTAGCAGGCTTTGATTTGCTCGATAATAATAAGCAGATGCTGGGCTCGTTGTATAGACCCAGCTGCCTTGACGAATGCAACACCTGCGTCGAGCTCTCGCCAATTGATGGTTGGACCGCTACTGGTCATAGCGGTAGTGCCGCTCGAATCGCCAGAAGAGGTCGCAGTGGCCTTGGCCTTCGTGGTTGTCGTCTTCTTGACCTTACTCTCTTTGCGCTTTTGCTGACTCTTGACATTGGCTACGTCTGCCGCTGTAACTCCGTAGCTTTCCAATGCTTCCACGACATCCTTGTTTCGGGACTCCGGATGACTATCCACGTAGTCGCGGATTCGTCTTGCTTTGCTTGGTTCTTTCGACATATTGTCATCACCTAATTCATTGCTAGTTTCTGGTTCTGCCTTACGACTTTCAGCATCCCGAACAAGTTGTTCTGGAACTCTGTCCATCAATTCATCTAACGTTACGACGCGCTCTATATCAACCATGGACTCATTTCCGTAACGGTTTAAAGGATTTGAAATTCAAGCCATCACGGTGTCGATATGGTTTGACGAAAATCAACACATCCGCACAAAGATTTTGGACTTGAAACATTGAACCGCGAAAACACTAACGGTTCTTCACATGCAATCGCACATCCATATCGATTTTAGATACATTCAGAAATTGGTCAATCGTAAAAATACTCCCTCAGCGACTTGATTTGCAGCTTATTTGTCAAAAGGAATCCTCTGCTGCCGATTTAACATAAGACTATCAACCAGCAAGCGTCAAGCGGTTTGCCACCCACCCCCAAGCTGGCCCAAGACGCTCGCGAAAACTCTCGCGAAAGCACTGGAGATATCGACTCCCCCCGTCACAAAATGGCAAAATTCGGTATACTTGTGGCTGTTGTTTGGACGTCGAAAATCACTGGGGTTTTCGCAGTTTTGATTTGAATGGAATTCTCACCGACCGGACCTTTGATGAACGCTGCCAGCGAGCTACCTATCGATCCACAATCCGAACTAATAATTGGTCCATCGAGTGCAGGAGTTGATGGCTACGATGGTGAAGATTTAAAGCATCTGAACGATCTTGAGCATGTCCGCGAACGTCCAGGGATGTATATCGGAGACACAACCCTAGCGGGGCTGCACCACCTTGCCTATGAAGTTGTTGACAACTCGATCGACGAAGCGATGGCCGCTTACGCTAAATCCGTTAACGTTTCCATCAATGCTGACGGTTCAGTCACAGTGGAAGACGACGGTCGTGGCATCCCGGTTGACCGACATGCACAGCTCTCAGAGCTCATGCAAAAGGAAATGAGTACGCTGGAAGGCGTGATGACCGTTCTCAAATTCGGTGGAAAATTTGAGAAAAAAGCATATCAAACGTCAGGCGGTCTTCACGGCGTCGGCGTGACGGTCGTCAATTTCCTCTCTCAATGGTGCGAGGTGGAGGTCTATCGAGAAGGAAAGGTTTGGACCCAGTCCTATGAGCGCGGCGTCGCCACAGGCCCCGTCCGCGAGGCAGGAATGACTACCAAACGCGGAACCAAAACCACCTTCAAGCCAGATGGTCAGATTTTTCCAAACACAAAATTTTCTTACGATACGCTCACCAAACGTCTCCAAGAACTCGCATTCCTCAATAGCGGCGTTCGGATCAAAACCCGAGACGATCGCACAAACCAGAGCGATGATTTCTATTACGAACGGGGAATCGTCGAATTTGTCGAGCACTTGAACCGCGCAAGTGAGGTTGTCCACAAAGATGTCATCTTAATCGAAGGTAAAAAAGATGACTTTGGTTATGCAATTGCTCTGCAGTACTCCGAGGAATACACGGAAAACCTTCACTCGTACGTCAATAATATTCATACTCTTCAAGGCGGAACGCACGTCTCCGGATTTCGCTCTGCATTGACACGAACGCTCAACGCCTACGGAAAGAAAGAAAATTTATTCAAGGATTTAACGCCGACAGGGGACGATTTCCGTGAAGGACTTACCTGCGTTATCTCGGTTCGCGTGGGCCATCCGCAATTCGAAGGGCAAACGAAGACCAAGTTGGGTAACAGCGAAGTGGAAGGGATCGTCAACTCCGTCGTGGGCGACAGTCTCGCAAAGTACTTGGAGGAAAATCCCAAGAACGCAAGACTGTTGGTTAAGAAAGGATTGCTCGCGGCAGAGGCTCGGGAAGCGGCCAAGAAGGCCAAGGATATTCTTCGAAATAGAAAGAATGTCCTAGGCGGGGGCGGATTGCCCGGCAAGCTGCGAGACTGCATCAGCAATAAAATGGAAGAGTGCGAGCTCTATCTCGTCGAAGGCGATTCCGCAGGTGGAAGCGCGGAAGGTGGTCGGTTCCGAGATACGCAAGCGATCTTGCCTCTCCGGGGCAAGATTATTAACGCCTACAAGAGTCGAGAAGACAAAGTTCTCGCGAATGAAGAAGTAATGAGCATGATCCAAGCGATCGGAAGCGGCATCGGGATCGATCAAGATATCGCGAAGCGTCGCTACAATCGGATCATCATCATGACGGATGCGGACATCGATGGCTCGCACATTCGCACGCTGCTACTGTGCTTTTTTTACAGGCAAATGTATCAGTTGGTTGCCGGCGGACACGTCTACTTGGCACAACCGCCGCTATTTCGCGTAGTGCGTGGCAAAAAAGAGCGTTACTACGTTCAAACAGAAGAGGAAATGAAGCACCAGTTGCTCGAACGCGGCCTCAACGACAGCCATTTTGTGGATGAAAACAGTCGCAAATTCGAAGGGCAAGAAATGCGCAAGCTATGCGCGACTCTCGCGGCCATGGAAGACGCCATGTTGACATTGGAACGTCGCGGCATTTCGCTGCGAGTCCATACCGAACGAATGGACCCAGAAACCGGTCGATTACCCGTGTTCCATTTGGACTTGGGGACCGAAGACCATTGGTTCGTCACGCGAGACAAGCTTGACCAATTTATGGCCTCAAGAAAGGTCCTGCTCGAGGAAACGACTCCAGAAGCGACGGTCCCATCCACGGATCCTCTGGCGCCGACTGTCCAACCTGCGAACAGTAACCAAACTCCCAGCGCTCACGTTTCCGAGTTGTACGAAGTGCGAACGATTAACTCGGGACTCAAGGACCTAGCCGAGTTTGGGTTTTCCATTGAACAGCTCATTCCCAAAGATCGAACGGGTGCAACCGATTCGCGTTTCTATCTCTATCGCGAAGAAAATGCGATCGGTCTGGACGATTTGCGTGGCTTGCTTCCTGCGATTCGTGAATCGGGCCGACGTGGTCTTTCGGTCACTCGCTTTAAAGGGTTGGGTGAAATGAACGCAGAGGAACTTCGTGAAACCACATTGGATCCATCCAATCGAACCATGCTACAAGTACAACTGACAGATGCTGCCGCAGCAGACGAAATGTTCCGAGTACTCATGGGAGACAAAGTCGAACCTCGACGCGCATTCATCGAAAAACATGCGCTCGATGTCAGAAATTTAGACGTTTAGCACGATTGAACCTAAACCGTCCCTGCGAACTTACCCGAATGCGAACGCATCTCGTTACGGAAACGATTGACAATGACATCAGATCGCTCAAGCTGTATTTCCCGCCAGACAGCGGAAACGAAAATCGAGCTCAAGTTAAATTTGGACGGAACCGGACTCAACAATATCCACACGGGCGTTGGTTTCTTGGATCACATGCTCGTCTTGTTGGCTAGACATGCGTTGATCGATCTCGACATTCACGCGGTGGGCGACTTGCAAGTGGACTCCCACCACACGACGGAAGATGTCGGAATCTGCCTGGGCCAAGCGGTCCATCATTGCTTGGGAAACAAGCATGGAATTCGCCGTTATGGCCACATGGTTTTGCCGATGGAAGAGACGTTGGTCACATCGGCAGTCGACTTCAGTGGGCGTCCATTCCTGGTCTTCCAAGCGGAGATGCCATCTCCCAAGATCGGTGATTTCGATAGCGAATTGGTCGAGGATTTCTGGCAAGGATTTGCATCGAATGCCATGTGCAATCTTCACATCCTGTTGATCCATGGTCGCAACACACATCACATCGCCGAAGCAATCTTCAAAGCAACAGCCCGCGCAATTCGGATAGCATGTGAGATCGATCCGCGGCAATCCGGCGTGCCAAGTTCCAAGGGGGTGCTCTAATGCAATATCCGCTCGATCTCCGATTCACCATCTTCTCGCCAGCCCAACAAATCACGGTACGTGATGCCTCAGGAAATTCGATTCTATTTGTTAAGCAAAAGATGTTTCGATTCAAGGAGAAGATCGAAGTGTTTTCTGACTCATCGCAAAGCAAGAAACTGTTTGAGATTAACGCGGATCGCATCCTCGATTTTTCTGCCAACTACCGTTTCCCAGGTGCGGATGGAAGCGATTGGGGATCCGTACGAAGGCACGGAATGCGTTCTCTTTGGTCCGCACACGATGAGGTCAGCCTGCCTACGTGGAGACACAACTCTTCCCCTGGCTTGGATAGCCCAACGGGCTCGCATAACCTAGCCCAGGGCTGCCCCGGGTCGTCTTATTAATATGCCTGTTTGGGACTGTTATCCCTCGATGGTGTTGGTCTAAAAATACAACGACAGGCTGGAAGCCTATCCCACGACAATGACAGGCTAGAAGCCTATCCCACGACGATCCGATCAAGCGATAATGCCTTGGACTACTTCCCCATGGACGTCGGTCAATCGAAACTGGCGGCCTTGAAAGCGATGAGTCAAACGCGTGTGGTCGATGCCGCACAAGTGCATGATCGTCGCTTGCATGTCGTGCACGTGGACTGGGTTCTCGGTGATGTTCCAACCATAGTCGTCCGTGGCACCATAGATGGTTCCTTTTTTGACTCCACCGCCAGCTAGCCACCAACTGTATGCCTTGCCAAAATGATCGCGTCCCGTCGGCTTTGCCGGGTCACCTTGCCCGAAGGGAGTTCTGCCAAACTCCCCTCCCCACACGACCAACGTATCGTCAAGCAACCCGCGTTCCTTGAGATCTTGGACCAATGCTGCCGACGGAGCATCTGTGTCTTTGCACTGCTGTTCCAGTTGCGTGAATAAATTGCCATGCTGATCCCAGCCTGCGTGCATGAGTTGTACGAAACGCACTCCACGCTCGAGCAACCGACGAGCCACAAGACAATTATTGGCAAAGGTTCCTTTGGACAGCGCGTCGGGACCATAGCGTTCTAGGGTCGATGACGATTCGTTGGAGAAATCGATGAGATCTGGGACGCTGGTTTGCATCCGAAAGGCCATTTCGTATTGCGCGATTCGCGTGTCGATTTCCGGATCGCCATAGTCTGCTAGATGTTCTGCATTCATGCTTGCGATGTCGTCCAGCAGTGCCCGCCTAGCGGTTGTGCTAACGCCTGCTGGATTGGCTAGATACGGGACGAGGTCGCCCGTGTTCCGGAATCGGACACCTTGAAAGCGACTCGGCAAGAAACCACTTCCCCAGTAATAGTCAAAGAAAAGCTGCCCGCACGTCTTGGTTTTGTCGCTGGAGGTCATGACGACAAACGTAGGCAGTTCCTCGGTTTCGCTCCCTAATCCATAGGATAGCCAAGACCCCATACTCGGGCGCCCCGGTACTTGGGAGCCTGTCATAAACAACGTGACACCAGGTGCATGGTTGACCGCTTCGGTATGCATTGAACGCACCACCGTCAGCTCATCCGCAATGCCACCGAGTTTGGGAAGCATCGTGCTCAATGGAATCCCAGAATTCCCATACGCTTGAAATGGCTTGATGGCAGGGACGCAAGGCCATTTGCCATATCCACTGGACATTGTCGATAAGCGTGTTGAGCCTCGAATTGACTCAGGAATGTCTTTACCGGACATCTCTCGCATCACCGGCTTGTCATCGAAAAGATCGATGTGGGAGGGGCCGCCTCCTTGCCATAGCACCACCACTCGTTTTGCTTTCGCCATATGGTGAGGCAGACCTGGAAGCCCGTTTCCCAATCGCGGAGTGGAGGCATCGTCCGCCTGTGACTGTCCGCTACCCAATAGAGATGCAAGTGCAGCCACGCCCACTCCGCTGGCAGCCGAGCCGAATAGCTGCCGACGGTTAACCCGAGCGTGGTTTTCTTGAAATTCGTTGGTCATAGGTGCTATCCAATTGCTGGAGTTATTCGCGTGTGAGCGACTCATCTAAGTTCATGATTGCCAAGCAAACGGCGGTCAATGAGGCATGCGTCGCCTCATTGAGGGATTTGTCGCGGACTGCAAATCCAATATCGAGCAAGGACTTGGCAGACGCAACATCTGCCGAGTAAATGCCCATCTGTTTGCTCATTGCTTTGCGAAGGATGTCCAAGTCCCGATCGCGCGGAGGTCGGCTTAGTATGTTTCGAAATGCGTAAGTAATCTGTTCGTCGAGCGACGCCGAATGCTTAAGGCTATGTTCTGCTAGCACCCTTGCCGCTTCGACCCATGTCGGGTCGTTGAGTGTGGTCAACGCATGGAGCGGAGTACTCGTTGAGCCGGCTCGCACACGGCATGTTTGGCGATTGGACGAGTCGAACATATTCGCAGGTCCGACGGTGCGTCGCCAGAAAGTATATAGGCTTCGTCGGTAAAGATCGCTACCACTTGAAACCGGGTAACTAAAGTCGCGCTCTTTAGTAATGGCGAGCGATTCCCAAATCCCATCGGGTTGATAGGGATAGACGGGCGGCCCCGCCACACGACTGTCTAAAAGACCCGCTGCCGACAGCGACCAATCGCGTAGGATTAAGGACGGCATCCGAAATCGACTTGCTCTAGCATAGAGACGATTTTCCAAATCGCGAGCCCGAAGCGAGGGTGTTACGCGGCTGGATTGCCTATAGGTGGCGCTGTTGAGGATGAGTCGCTGCAGGGCTTTCATATTCCAGCCGCTTTCTCGAAACTCAACGGCCAGCCAATCGAGCAACGGCAAATGGATCGGGTATTCGCTTTGCACTCCGAAATCTTCGGCAGTCTTGACAATTCCAATACCAAAAAACTGCTGCCACATGCGATTGACTTGGACGCGGGCCGTGAGCGGATGCTCATTCGACACTAACCATTGTGCAAACCCAAGACGATTGCGAGGCGCATCGGCGGGCATGGGGGGTAAAAACTCAGGCGTTTCGAAGGTGACTTTTTCCTCGGGTTTAAGATATTCCCCTCGCGAAAGCACGTGCGACTCGCGTGGCTTGTCGTCGCTCATCACCATCACGCGCGGCACGCGGTCGGCTTTGTAGGACGATAATTGATTGCGCTGTTCGGATAGCTTGGCGAGCACCGGAATCCTGTCGTTGAGCGTTACAAGAACTTTGTCGTCAAAGTGTTTTCGCAAGCCGGTTTCCAATGTCTTTTTTTCATCTTCGGAACGATCGCCAACGGGTTTCTTCAAAATGGCTGCAATTGCTTCCGCCAATCCTTTCAGCTCCGCTGGATTCGCTTGTGCAAGAATCCCCGACCGCCAACCATGAAAGGCTGCGTCGGCGAGAGGTGACTTTTCCTTATCAAGCAGAGCGATTTGCGCTTCGAATTCCGCGATTTTGACTTTGTTTTCTTCGGTCAACAGTTCGAGAAAGGGGGCCGCGACACGGATGCGCGAGGAAAAAAACTGCGGAACACCGCTTTCAGGAACACGATTGAAGGCATCGAGGAAACGGTAGTAATCTTTCTGCGTGATCGGGTCATATTTGTGATCGTGGCATTGAGCGCAAGCCATGGTGAGCCCTAACCAAGTCGTGGCCGTGGTGTCGATCCGATCAAATAAAACGACAAATCTTTGCTCCTCGGCGATCGCTCCACCCTCCCCATTGAGTAAGTGGTTGCGATTGAAACCGCTTGCGATTTTTTGATCCGTCGTTGCGTTCGGAAGCAAATCACCCGCGAGCTGCCAAATCGTGAACTGATCGAATGGTAAATTCTCGTTGTAGGCGCGAACCACCCAATCACGCCACATCCATTGCCACGTATCTCCGTCCTGCTGAAATCCGTTGCTGTCCGCATAGCGAGCGGCATCCAGCCAAGCCAGAGCCATGCGTTCGCCATAGTGCTCGTTATCGAGAAGTCTATTCACCAAGTGTTCATACGCCATGGCGTCCGTGTCAGCAATGAATGCATCCACTTCGCTTGGTGTTGGTGGCAAACCGATGAGGTCGGAATAGAGTCGCTTGATGAGAGTGACCTTGTCCGCTTCCGGTGAAGGAGACAAGCCTTCCAATTCGAGCCGTGAAAGAACGAATCGATCGATCGCATTTCGAACCCAATCGTTCTTGAGGACTGCGGGTTGGGCTGGGCGTAAAGGTGCCACAAAGGACCAGTGTTTTGAGTAGTTCGCCCCCTCGTTAACCCATCGCTCTAGGATCTTCTTTTGATCAAGGCTGAGTTTTCGGTTGGAGGCAGGCGGCGGCATTTGCTCGTCCGCGTCGGTGGAATGAATTCTGGCGACCAGTCCGCTTTCGGCGGGTTTGCCCGGCACAACGGCTCCCGTCTGAATCGCGATTTCCCTGTCGTCGAGTCGGAGGTCTGCTTGGCGTTTGTTGGCGTCCTGGCCGTGGCAATAGAAGCAGTTTTCCGCCAATATCGGTCGGATATCACGGTTGAAGTCAAGAATGGGTTCGCTTGCCTGCATGCTTGCCGAAAACCAAGTCAAGGCAGCAGCCAGTGCTGGAAGAAACGACTTGAACTTGCGGCTGTCATTATAGGATGTCATGCGTTTATTCTATTCGACTCCTCTGAGGCCGTCTCGCTTTCCTTTTAGAATTGCTTGCGATTTCATCGGGAGGGCGAGGCTCCTGCCGAGCGTGGTGCGTAAATAGCTCGGCAGGAGCCCAGACCATTCCATTCAAAGAATATTGATACGGGTAGCACGCCCTGAGGCACGTAGGGCGTGTGAGTCGATCGTTTCATTTGCCAAGCTTCCCACGCCCATCGCTAAGGCTCTGGACGCGCCACCCTGACCCCACTTTGCTCGCGGATCGTTACACCGTTTAGCAGACCAAACTGGCTGTCCAACGACACAAGGTCGTTGGGGCAGGTCTTACGGCTTGGCGGGTGCGAGGGCAGGCGATTTTGCACCCGCTTTGGCGGTGGGAGTTGCGTCAGCCTCCAAGTCACCGATGGCATATTGAATCCCATCGAGCATGTGTTGCAGGATCATGGGCTTGCGAAAGGTGTCTTCTCGGTGGCCAAAATTGGTGTAAAAAACCCGTCCTTCGCCGGCTTTACGAAGCCACGAGACGGGGACTTCTCGCGGCCCATCCTTGATCTGCTTGGACACTTCGGATTGTGCCATATCCAAACTTAGCAGAACTCGCAAAACTTGCGGTCCCTCGTACGTTTGAGGATTGTATTGATAAATTTCGTCGCTGTGCCAGAATCCTTTACCGCCGAACGCGACGTTGAGGACATGTTCTGGGTCATCCAACTTGAATGCCCAATTTCCGCCGGCGTTCCAAGGGTGTCCCCCGAATTCCCCACCCACGATCGCTCGACACGCGGGGTGGCGTCCGAAATTATCGCTCGCAGCGTGCAATCCGGCCAAGCCCTTGCCGTTTGCGATGAAATCGAGAAAGGCGTTTTGCTGATCCACAGTTTGGAATTGCATACCGGTCGTGCTGTTGAGCAGGATGCAATCGTATTGTTCTAAGTTTTTCGTCGTAAAGACGTCATAGGTGTCGGCAAGATCAACACTGAAAGCGCCCGTCTTGCGACCCATTGCCTCGACTGCCAAATTGCCGTAAGGAATGGAATTGTGAACGAATCCTTCACATCGATAAAATACCAACACTTTCCTAGTCTTCTTCGGTTTCGCAGTCGATTGGCTTGGAACGGCTTGTTCGATGGCAGCCTTCTGTTCCTCTGTCAGCGGTTTGAACTGTTGCAGCTTTTTTTGAATCCAAGGGTCCGGCTTGTCCTGAGCCAAGAGTGCAACAGGGGACAACATCGAAAGAAGGAAAACGCAAAACACTTTTCTCATTATGGATCCAGTCATGGCGAGATTTGAGGAAACGGTAGGGAGGTTGGGGTAAACGGTAGGGATGGTGGGGTAAACGGTAGGGATGGTGGAGTAAACGGTAGTCGCCTTTCGCGCCGCGAAAGATGCGTTCTCCGTCGGATAGGCTATGGTAACCCGACGCTTACCGGCTTGTTGATTTAATGGTACGACGGACTTCCTAGTCCGTCGAATTCCCCATTGACGGACTTGGAAGTCCGTCATACCTCCCTTAACCAATAACGACTTCACTAAAGCAACAAGCCGTCACGCGTCGGGTTACCAAACTGCGCTCCGTATTCCTCTAGTGTAATTCCCTTGTGCTCTGGTCGCCATGCGGGTATTCCAACGAAAAACCCACGGTGGTTACCGTGGGTTTTTTCTACATTCGGATTTTTGCTTTGCACTAAGGTCGACTGTTGGTCGACACGCCGAGCAATTCTTCTTCTTCTTCCGGAATGATGATTCGCGGTGTGACGGTCATCATCAGAGTATTGGTTTCTCGTCCGATCGCACTGTTTTTGAACAAACGGTTGAGGTACGGGATCTTGCTGAGGATTGGTGTACCCCGTTCTGTTCGAGCTTCACGCAATCGTTTGATACCACCCAGGAGAATGGTGCCACCGTCTGGTACGCTAACGGTCGTAGTCACACTGGTCGTACCAACCGTTGGCTGTTGGACCGTGGTGCCTTCGACGAGCGAGTCCTCATTTCTCTGTAGCGCGGTCGCAACGCCATTGTTCAAGATGCTTGAACCGGTAGTCGAAGTTCGTTTGCCTTGGAATGTGAACTGACGATCGGCGGCTTCAAGTCGAGTGAACTGAGGCACGAGAGTCAATCGAACGAAACGCTTGTCATTGGAGACAACCGACTGCACGTTCATCTGTGTTCCTTCGTTCAACACCACAATGACGGGTCGTTGAGCGACGGCGAAGTCACCCACCACCGGGTCATACGAGATAACAAACGGTCGTTGAGCGAAGTCGTTGATGGAAGCAGTCTGACCATCGAACATCGTCACCTTAGGAGCTTGCAGCACATTCGAGCGGCTATTTCCCTGAGCTGCTTCCAAGAAGAAGTACAGTTCTAGATCGCTCAAGATCGCGAGACCGACCGTAGTTCCTGCCCCTGCATCTGGTCGTCCAGCCGGCGGTAGCACGTTGAACGTATTCCTAATCTGAAAATCCAAATCGTTGGTATACACAGGACCGAGTGGTCCAGTTGGACCCGAGAGGCCGAATGCAACGCTGGGTCCACCACTTTCTGGACGGAGACGATTGACGTTATCATTGATGTTGAGGTCAAAGTCGACGCCAATTCGCTCGTAGAACGTATCTTCCAATTGAATGAAGCGTACTTCGATCGTGACTTGAATGTTCTGAAGTGATCTCAAGGACTTGAGCAAGTCAGCAATAGCCTCGTGCGTTTCCTGCGGAGCTGTAACGACCAAACTCAAATTCTGTTGGAACGGTTGCATGGTCGAGCTGCCGCCACCAACCGCTTGCCATTGATCTGGGTTCACCGTGTTTTGAATCAAGTTGATAAGCTCGAAGTAGTTAGGCTGTGCGCCACCCCCCAAACCGACTGTCGAGCTTGGGAACATCCCAGGAGAAGGTCCTGCCATCGACCCAGGATACATCCCACCAGGTGAACCACCCATCGAGTTCATCTGAGCAAGAATAGCCGAGTTCGGGTCGACGTTCGCGATGCGGCTGGCAACGCTCGCCACATTATCTTCCTTGATCGTAGCGGAAGCCATGTGTGTTTGAGCTTGATACGCAGACTGCAATGCTCCCGCCATACCCGTGTTGTAATCCGACACAAAGTTCGGGATTGGTATCACCAGGTCCTTGACATTGTAGATTTCAACTCTGGTCGCTTTCTTGTTGAAGCGAGCGCTTTCGATATTCAGAACGTCGTTCTTAATCGAATAGGTAAGATTCAGTCTTTCCAGCATCACATTGAGAGCACTCTTGAGCGAAATGGAGTTCCCCTTGAGGTCCAAAGTGATGGGTTGATCGACCGTAATCCCTTCCTCGCCGATCGAGCTGTCGTCGATGACAATCGGAATTCCCGTCATTTCGGCGATGGTGTTCATCGCATCGGACAACGGTCGTCGGTCAAAGGTTGCCGAAAACTGCTCTGCAAGTGCCTCTCGGATCTTCCTTTCGCGAGGCGACATCTTCAAATCGGTAGTCGTTGCACGCCGTTTGGATATCTCCGTCCAAGATCTCAGCGAAGGCATCGTCATCGGATTGATATCATTGTACGGAACGGCAGCGAGATCCACGCTATTCATGTTGTCAATGAAACCTTCTTCCTTCTGGCTTCGAATGTCCAGGTGTTCCTCGACACGCCGTTGGATTTTGGCTTTGTTGTAAAGCACAGATGCGATTTCGCTGTTCGGCGCGATTTCAGAAACCTTCTTGGCAACAGCCTCCGCCTCGGAGTAGCGAGCGGAATCGATCAATACGTTATACTGATCAACGAGTGTTTGAACCTGCAGATCGGTCTTAGCCCGATTGGATGCATCCAACGCAATGGAATCTTCGATTTGCCTGTTGCGTTGGTCGAGATCAATAGTTGACTTGTTGTCGTCGACCCAGGTCTGCATATGGTTGCTGACTCGATCGACCATCGCTAGCAAGTTCTTGCGCTGCGTGCCATCAAGGTCCGATTGAGAGACCCGTTGACGCAAGGCTCGCAGGCGATCGAGCGCTTCCATGGGTTTGTTCGCCGTCATCATTTTTTCCGCATCGGCAATCTCGCCTGACACTTCGGCAAACCACTTCTGGCGTTTCATCTGGCTTTCGCGGCCCTCGGGACTGGTAGCATCGATGCTCTCAGGTTCGCTGCTGGCGCGATTGCCCGACTGCAATAACGTTAGCTTGTCCTTGAGTTGGGCAAACGTCCCTGGATCCAAGTCAGCCTTCTTTTGCCAAGCCGATTTGAAGAGGACCAAGGCCGTGTCTTTGTTTCCGGCAGACAACGCAGCTAACCCGCGCTTATACAGTTCTTGACCGGATTCCTCTTGATCGTACGAAGACAAAACACCACTTGCGGGCGCAACCTTCGAGAGATCGGTTCTTGGCTGATAAATCCCAGACTGAACGGAATTTTGGTCCGGAGCCGAAGGAGCCGATTGGGCCGCAGCGTTCTGCACACCGCCGTTCGGCATGACTGCAGATGCAGTCCTGACGTCGGCATTGCCTCGCAAACGCTCTGCTCGATCGATATCCAGCGCTACGTTCCAAGGACGCAACTGACCAGGAGCGAACTCGCTATCAGGAACGCGTAATGAATTGGCGCGATCGATTAGTTTCTTCGCACCGGTCACGTCACCGCGATCCAATGCCATCTTGGCTTCCACCGTCAACCCAATAGCTTGGTCACGCAGAGGATTGGCTGGTCCGGCGGCTTGTGGGTTGGATTGCTGGGACAGCGTGGGTGGTAGCATCGCCGATTGCGTCGACGGATAACCTTGATTCCCATTTGCATTATTGGAATCTGAAGTAAGCAAACCAGGCGGAAGCATTCCGCTACTGGCCGCACCGTTATCCGTGGGTAGGCTAGTCGTCTTGCTTCGCAATGCATTGGCTGCTCGACTGTTCAGGCTTGAACTTGACTGTGCTGAAAGGATGGCACGATCAAGAACTTGCTGACCCATTCCGCGGTCGATGAATTGTTGACGCGTCTGCTTAAGCTCTGCAGCCATGTCCGGAGATTGTTGTGCCGCCACCGTTGCTTGCGCGAACGCCAGGGCAGCTGCATCCTGTTTCCCTTCGCTAAAAGCGGCTCGGGCTTTGATCAAAAGGGATTTCGAACTTGCGTTTGCATCTGCAGGCAATGCCGCCGTTCCAACATCCGTTGGGTTCGGTTGCGCCGGTGGCAACGTTGGCAAGGTGGGGCTTTGAGCGATTGCATAGGATGCATCGCAAGAGATCGATGCCACGATACCAGCCGGCACGATCAAGCCAAGTGGCATTGAAACGTACGGTGATATCGCCGACACGGCGACCAATAGCCGTAAAGACCGAAGGGGGTTGATGTGTTTCAACGCGACACTCCTTTATCGTTTATCGCTCAGATCCAAAAATACAATAGTCGTCTATCCGTTGCAGACCCCAAAACCGTTGCTCGAAGAAGCATTCCTGCATCTTCTTGAAACTGTTTTTAAGACCGCGAATTTTCTATTGACAGGTATGGGAATAGGCCGTTGCCAGAATACCAGTCAAGCCCAGTTCTGCATTTGAGAAAGAATTTTTTGAAATAGTAATTTAGGCAACTCTTCTCGCGTTCTGCAGGCTTCCCAGTCAACGCGAATTAACGTCGAATCGTTCCGCCACCCATCGCTTCGAAGGGCGGAGGTTGACTCGCACTGTACGTTGTCCCGTTCGGATCTCTACCGAAATCGACACGAGGTGCTGGAACAAAGGAACCGGTTGATGGAATTGCGTTTGCGGCGGAAGCGTTGCGTTGATTGAGTCTGAGTTGGTCAAGATAATAGCTACCCGTACTCGGGTGCAACACTTTGTTTTCGATTGCGATAGCCGACGCTGTTTGGACCTCGCTTGGACCATTGCTGATTCCATTGTTAATGGTCACGCCGCTCGTGCTGACGTTGGAAGCGATGGCTCGCGTCGATACTCCTCTTGCGTCTGCTGTGTACTTGTCGATAACCCCGCCGCCGTTGCTAACCCAATCGTTCCATGCGGTTTGCAGCTTGCCCAGTCGAGGATACTGATAGTATTCGTCGGTTGCCGCAACCCAATCATCGTTTTGCATTCCACGCTCAAGGAATTGGACAAAGCGTCTTGGTCCACCTTGAGCAATCAAAAAGCAAGTCAAACTGTAGCCCTGAGCGTAGAGTGGCAACATCTCAGGCGGATAATCTTTGAGTGTGAAGAGCGTTGCAAAGGGGATGCCCTTTCCTTGGCTGAGAAACTGAACCAGCATATGATCATGCTTGCTGCGTTCGCTGAGATGTTCGACCGTGGTGCATGTGCCTTCGTCGGCCCAACGTGGTATGGGTTTGCCGAGAGCGGCAAAGTGGCTGGCCATGATGGTGTGGGTTATTTCATGCGGCAAAACGCTGTCAAGAATACGTTCTTTCGTGCCTGAAACCGACATATTGAAGTCTGCGACTCCTCCACCTGGAATCAAAATATACCGGGTTTCTCCACTGGCAGGAGTCCTCGCGCCATCGTTAACGATTAGCGGACAGGGTTCTGGCCAATTCGGAAGCTCTCGACCGAGCCAGTGGATTGCAAGTTGTTTTCGGTTTGCCTCGGCTACGCGTGCAACCTCGTTCGCTAAGGAGTCGGACCTTGCATAAACAAGAAAATTGGCTGACTGAACGATCGCCCGCGGCCCTACAAACAATTGCGAATGTGCGGTCGCAGAGAGTGTAACCATTCCCAAAAAAGCCAACAAAAAGCTTCTTGCATCCATGCGTATTTCACTCCAGTTTAGAAGCCCCAACCTACGTCGAGGCGACGTGTTTTCCTGATAATCCAACTGCATCCTGCAGAAGGGTTCATCCAGTCATCGCAACCGGAGTCTAGGAGACGGAACGAAATCGTCTCCAGCCCAATCTTGAGCGAAAGTTCGGAAAATGCCAAAAATGCTTTCAGTCCGCTAGCTTTTGAAGTCGATCGATTCATCAAGCCGTACGATTGTTTCTTCCGGCGAGGGAGAGGCTCAACCTGCCAACATCTTTGAAATGGCGAATGCATTGGAAACCAATGGGAGGGCGAGGCTCCTGCCGAGCTTACGACGCAATGGTTCGGCAGGAGCCTCACCCTCCCAAGCGAGGAATGGATTGGGCAAAGTCGAGGAAAACATGTTTAGAGAGGTGGGGCGAGGCTCCTGCCGAGCGACAGACGCACCATGAAGTTGCATATCGAGATGATGTAGAAGACGATCTACGAAGATTCCGTTTTTACGCCGTTTGCAAACGAACGAAAAGAAACTCCGATCGCAAGCGGCCCACCGACGCAGGGAGCGGTGGTGCCGCTCGTCCCTGACGAATAAAAACCATCAGGGGTGGGACTTGAAACCTTCGACTACGAAGGCCCGCAAGTTAAAGCTGTTGATGGAGAATTCAAAGGGAACTGAGAAATGATACGACTCCCCGGGGCCCAAGACGCAGAAAGAAATGGTCAACACATTTTTTGTCGAGAGGTTTGTCATTTCAATTTCACGCGCTCGAACTCGTTTCAGGCGACATTGATCTCGAGAGAAAGTGTTTTCCGCGAGGTCCGCAATCACGAGCCTGCGCGATTCAGGAACCCAAGCGGGAGCGGCAGGTTCCGATCGTCTCTGTCGTCCGATCGTCAGCGTGTTTAGATTTCCGATCTCGAAAACAATCTCATTTTCACGTTCGACTCTTAATCTCATGGGTGCAACCAATTCCAATTGCTCAACCAACGATTCCGTCAGTGACAGTCGAAACGGATCCTGTCCAACGAACTCGCCCACATGTGGCTCGTCTCCCCATGTACTGCGAGCGATCCATTCCGACTCGGTCATTTGCTGTCGACATACTTCTCGATCCCAACTCTCCCCGAGCAATTGTGAGTACTCGCTGGCTGAAGGGCGAAGCGTAATATCGCTGGCGGTAACACGGCTTCGTTGCAGTTGGTGATGTTTGGACATTCGCCACCGCCATTCAAGATCGGCGGCACAAAGCTCCGTCTTTGCGTCGTGTTCCGTCTCTGGCAACTCGGACAAAAAATCCGCCAACGTCGGAACTTTGCACAACATCCATTGGGAATCCAAACGAATCAACAATTCATCGAGAGAGGCCATGGATTTCAAAACTTTTTTCAAGAATCTGCGTCTAGCAATGCTACTTGCCAATCCGATTCAATTTTCTTCAACAACCTTTGAACCGTACGCGTTGTGGTATTAAGGCATTCCGCAATGATAGCGACGGAAGCTCCTTGTAGTTTCAGTAGTACGACGTCGCGATGACGATCATCCGGCAAACGCAGAAACAATGCGCTGAACAGGTCCGCAACTTCGACATCGAAGGTTGGTCCATTTCGGAAGTCGGATTTGGATTCGACTCCCTGTATCTCATTGAAACCATCCGCAAGTTCCGATTGCCCAATCGTCACGTCGGCACCACCGCGTTTCAATGCCCAGAGTCGTCTGCGGGAATCTTGGACCTTTCGAATGGCAATTGTCTTTAACAGACGCCACATTCCATCTTGTTGGGACAAATCTTCAAATTGACCGCTCTTGCCTAGGTTAACAAAACTATTTATGGCGCTTAAGGCGATTTCGCTTTCATCTGCCACTGGACTCTTGATGGAACGAACCCTGCTCGAGATCATCGCTTTCAAGCGTGGATAGAATTCTCGCCAGAGCTTTTCTATCGCGACCGGATCTTCAAAATCGACTATTGGGTCGGGCATAAGTTTCGTTCGAATGAGTTGCAAGATGAACAGAAAAAACCGAAATCGGCAGCCACATGTTTTCTCGTGTATTATGCAGCAGCTTGGAAACGTCGTATCGGTCGTCGAAGCTATGGTAGCAGCACATTCAGCCACCCGCTACACGGGATGTTGGGTAGCGACAAGTTGTGGGGTGATTCCGGCAATGACATAGACTGGAAGGTTTCTTTGTTCTACTTCGGCAATCCTGACTCATGAGCCCTGTTTGTCTCGTTGGTTACGTATACTTACTCCTATCCCACTAAGTCGGAGAAAGATCGTGGGCGTGCCGATATTACCCGGTCAAAATCGAGCGAACCACTGCCAGGATGCAACTCCTTCGTTGCTCACTACCCATGAAAAAAATCAAATTAAAGGATGGCGGTGTTCTTTTCTACGACGACGCATTCCTGCCTACCATTCTTGCGGATCGCTATTTCGTCGAATTGCGTGACCAGTGTGCTTGGGAGCAGAAGCCCGGCATTTTTGGTCATATGCAACCCCGCTTGATTGCGTCCTACGGGGATTCTGGCGTCACGTACCGTTACTCAGGTGTCGATAATGTAGCGATCCCTTGGACCGCCACGTTGCTTGAGATCAAGGAAAAGATGGAGGCCATTCAGGTTGAAACCAATTACTGCCTACTAAACCGCTATCGGTCAGGATCGGATAGCATGGGCTGGCATGCAGACGACGAACCGGAAATGGGAGGCGTGATCGGCTCCCTGTCCTTGGGAGCAACTAGAAAATTTCGCATCCGGCACAACGTCACAAGAGAAACGCAGACATTCCTCGCGGGCAATGGAACGCTTATTATTATGGCTGGAACCATGCAGCAGTTTTGGCAACATGAAGTCCCCAAGACCAAACGGAATGTAGGTGAACGAATCAACCTAACATTCCGACAGATTGCAAAGCCAAATAATAAGTAACAAAAAAATTTGCGTGCATCTTCTGAAATTTCGAGTTACTATAATATTGTCAACAAGAGTTACACAAATACCACAGGCAGAAAATGAAAAAAGGCACGAACAAATCAGCAGCTATCCGTGAACTTCTCACGAAAAATCCAGAGCTAAGTGCACCCGAAATCGTGGCTCAACTGGAGAAGAATGGGATTTCTGTTTCTGCGCCACTCGTTTACCAAATCTTTCGAAATAGCCGCAAGGGAACAGGCAAGAAACGCGGCCCTAAACCGGGGGCGAGAAAAGTCAAGACTGCGGCGACAATTCCTTCCACTACCACTGATTTGTATGCTTCCATGAAAAGTTTTGTCGAAGCAGCCGGTGGCTTGAACAAAGCGATCGAAATCCTGTCTTTGTTTAAGAACTAGCAGTCGGCCTCTCGCGTGGCACGACCGCGCTCGCTCGTGAATACCTCGCTCGTGAATACATGGGCGAGACGCCCATGCCACTTGAGAATCCCCGCATCGCAGCAGCTTCCGAAATGAGTTTAGCCTGCTTCGTACAGTTCCTCGTCGGGCTTATCCACCAATTGACCTTTGTCCAGGTATTGGATTCGATCGGCTCGTTTAGCTGCCCGCGGATCGTGTGTCACCATAAGGATTGTTTTGTTGAGCGAACGCTGGAGTGTGCACATCAAATCCAAAATCTCATGAGCCGATTTTGCGTCCAAGTCGCCAGTTGGTTCGTCGGCCACGATCAGAGTTGGATCGGTAACAATGGCGCGTGCTATACCGACGCGTTGCTGTTGACCACCAGACAATTGACTTGGGATGTGTTTACTCCGATCGTGAAGACCGACTAAGTCTAACGCGGTCATGACTTGCTCGCGTCTCTTCTTGGACGACAGAGGCATTAGCAGCAGCGGCAACTCCACGTTTTCGTAGGCGGATAAAACGGGCAACAAATGGTAGAACTGAAACACGAAGCCGACATTTTCCGTTCGCCAGCGGGCCAATTGCGACTCGGACATTTTCGACACAAGGCTTTCACCAACCCAGATCTCACCTGAGCTGGGTGTATCCAGACCGGCGATCAAGTTCAATAAGGTTGTTTTGCCGGAACCGCTTGGGCCCATCAAGGCCAAAAATTGACCTTCCGGAACTTGCAAGCTGAGATTTTCAAGAACATCGACACGCTCCGAACCTCGTTTAAAAAAGCGGCTTACGTTGACCGCGTTAACAATCGGTGGGTTCACTGGGTTCTCTCACAATGTCGGAACGGAAATGCTGCCTAAACTGCAGCCGGGATCGCGTAAACCGCAAGAGCGGCAAATCGCTTTTGGATGCGCATTGTAGCAACCGCCACAAGCGATTGAAATGAATCGCAGGGTTTCTTGGTCCGATTTCCGTTCTCCTGCATGGCGACATAAACGCCTTCGGAACCCTCGCTGATCCCTTGCCCTACGAGGTAGTTTGCTGGGGCGCTGTGGTACCGGGGTTCGTTTAGCGGTTGTCCCTTTGTCTCTTCGAGAAATCTGAATAGGCGAAATAGGTAACACGGTCTGGAAGTGCGGGTTGAAGGATGGACGATGGAGTTGTTCAACTCACTATTGTCTTGGAACCGAAGGATTTGGGTATTGAAAAGAAATACTCCATTCACCGCATGAATATCTTCGTATACGCTCGCGTGAATGGCCAATCATGTGCGAATGGATGCGCGCAATGCAAGCTATAAGAAACTGTGTGTACCTTAACCTTCTGCTTTTAGTTTCATTCGTTGGTTGTGCCCACACGCAACTGCGATGGAATACCACGCATCAAGTGAGAACGCTTTCGGAAATCCATGAGCAGCAGGTCCTGGATAATCTTGCCAAGTTCGTCGTTGACGCAAACTCGATGCCATCGTTTGCGTATCCGAACCAGGGTGCTTCTGGCGTGACGGATGCAGGAAACGTTGGAAACTCAACGACCTGGAACAAACTTGGTTTCCTCCAGGGTGGACTCACTTTAGGCGGCAGTCGCTCAATGAACGAAGCGTGGACATTGACTCCAGTTTTTGATGTTCGGCGACTCGAGTTGATGCGATGCGCCTATCAAGCCGCAATTGAATCAGCGGGTGTTTGCCGTAATGCGACCAACTGCCCAGACTGTGATCGCATCCAACGAACATTCTATGTTGGCGATCCAGCAGGAAGATACAATTCGGGGAATGACAAGTTGCCCGACACACTTGAGACCTTTTCCAGACTGTCAGGTCGAACCACACCTGCGTGTTTTCAACCGGTAAAATGGCTCGGAAGTGGAGATAAGCGATGCTTACCTAAGGATTGCAAGTGTTTGAAGAAGGGGCATTATTGCGGAACTTATGTCTGGGTACTCCCTGGTGGGCAGGATGAACTCACGAAGCTAACGTTAACGATCTTGGATTATGCGTTTTCTTCTCAAGCGACCGCGAGAGCCGGTGCAGCTAGGCAAACGAAAGATGTTACTTGGTTTTTCGATACAAAAGGACTCCCGACCGAGAGATCAAACGCCGCTCAGGAAATAAGGGCGACCGTACCGTTTGACAAAGTAGTTCGACTAACCGGAGATAATACGAATCTACCGTTGGATCTTGAAGCATCCACTACTGAAAAAGTTGAGGCCATAGACCGGGTGTTTAGCATGCCGGCCGCTGTAGAGGGAGGATTCGCACTTCCACCCATTTCGCCACAACCTTCTGGGTATTCGCCGTTGCAACTCGATCTCAATCAAACCTTTTTATCGCCGCAAAATTTCGCACCGCCACAATAAGTTGCTTCACATCGAGGAGCCCCCATCTACAATATGGAGTATTCGCGACCGGTTCATATTGTAGGCACACGACTCTATGGCAATACCGTCCATTCTCAAAGATTATATTAGTAAGACATCCGACACGAAAAAGCAAAAAGTTCTCGAGGCTTTCAAGTCCGGTTGCTATTACCTTGAACTTGTCGTGTCGGATAAGTCCTTTTCCATCGACACTAAGCTTGTTGGCACTCTTCGATTCGAACGAGTGAGCGAAAACGACAAGGGTGTCCGTTGCAGAATCACCGCTGACCTGTATGCAGCCCCTCCGATAACACCCCAAGTCGGCATCGTTCCCAGCTTTGAAAGTGCAGCCCATCGTATGTTTCTGGCGCTGCAAGCAGGAGAAGATGAATCCGGGGAAGGAGTCAAACTGACGGGTACTCACTTGGAAATCTCCTTTCACTGTGGGAGCATCACGGGGTCCGAGTGGAAGAGATGGGGAACCGTTAAGTTGAGGATGACACCTAGTTCATCTCCGACAAATGCCTTATTTCCAATCTCGCTTTTTAAGGGAAATGTATTGCTTGGTGAAGGCACTGCACAATGGTTGGCGGCAGAGTTTAGGAGCCTTACCATCTGCCCGGTACAGTGTGAAAACACACAGGTACCCTTGGATAATGGAAACGGAGTAACTTGGCAAAGTCTCTTTCAGAAAAACGGTTACTCGGTTCGATTGTTACCGCCCGTTACCATATCGCATGACGAGGGAAGAGCCACGTGGACACTTTCGGAACTCCATGCAAAAATGTCTCAGTTGCCCTCATTGCCGAAGTCGATGGACAACGCTTGGTTGGTAAGTCTGTTTTGTGTTGATGAGATTGTTGCGCACAACGTATCCTTGCGAGGTGTCATGTTTGATTATGGCGCCAACGACACGAACGCAACGCCTCGTCAGGCCGCTGCCATCGCTTCGGGGTGGAAGATTCCAAACGACCCGAAATGGTTTGCGAATGGTCGAAAAAGGTTTTTCGAATACGCAGGCTTGAGCTTTAGAACGGCGGCACACGAAATTGGGCATACGCTGAACCTGAAGCACCCTTCGTCTTCGAGCGTGGAAAAGATCATGTCGGTAACAGATGCCTTGGTGAATGCAAAGGGTTTTCCGGACTCGATGCCAATAGGGATGTCCGATGAAGAGAAAGCGTGGATCTGCCACCAACCCGATCCTATGGTTCGACCGGGTGGAATTCCATTTCCCGTTGACGAAGACGCACTCATTCGAGCCCTCAAAAGCGCAGAAGCGAGCGTAAAACCTAGTACACGAAAATCACGGCTCGTGCTAAAAGTCAAACCACTATTTCCGTCGTTTCCGTTCGGAGCTCCGATTCGGTTAAGCTTTGAACTTCAGAATCGTGGTCGAAGCGACGCGGTAGTTCCGATTCGCCTTGGTTTTTCATCGGGGGATATGCGCATTGCGGTCAGCAAGAAAGGGGCACAAGCTCGAATTGTGGATACGGCATGTATCGATGATTCCATCGAAATGACAGTTCTGAAGCCTACGGAATCCATGGAGGGAGCGGCAACACTCCTCCGAAACCGATTCGAAGCTCTATTTCCAGAACCGGGCGAATACGAATTGGCGGTCACGCTCGACATTAAATCAAACGGTCGAATCACCGTCGTTGCTGGCATGGTCGACATTGTGGTTGAAAAACCGGAAAACCGGAAACAAGAATTGCTTGCTCGTCGGATATTTGACGACCCTGCCCTTCAAACGATTATGACTTTTGGTGGGCATTGCGAACGACATACGAATCGCCTCCTCAAATCACTGATGATGAACGAACAGCTCGCAAATCACTATCTGTATTTCGATGCAAAACGGCATGGCTCACGCTGTTTCAATGCTCGAGGCGATATGCGCAGGATGGATAAGTTCATCTCGGAACAAACGGTAATGACCTTCCAAGAAATTGAAAGCACAATAGACCTCATCAAAGCCTCCAAAGCCGATAGGAGTCGAGCGAACGCTGCCATGCAACACTTGTTGCTGAATTTGAAAATCAAAACGAAGTCCTTAGAAATGATAAAAACGACACGAGTACGTCTATTGAACAAGCTGCGATCGCTCGGTAAATCAATTCAAAAATAGAAGTCCATGGCAGCCCGTCCCGTGATCTGCGATGTAAACTGGGTCGTTTGTGAGTCGGTTGATATTCCCTGAGCAGGTAAGCAATGAGCAGCTTCGAAACGGATCGCAATTTGTTGGTAGGCATTCTTGGCCTCCAGATGGGGTTCATCACCGAACCGCAACTGATATCCGCGATGCAGGCTTGGATCTTTCGTAAATCCGAGAAGATCGAGGACCTTTTGTTGGAGCAAAAAGCACTTCAACTGGACATGCATGATTTCTTGGTGGGTATGGCAGATCGGCATATTGCGGTCCATGCAAATGACCCAGCACAGAGCCTGGCCGCATTGAGTTCCTTAGCCAAGATCAAGAAACAGCTGGAGGAAGTGCAGGACATTGACGTCAATCAATCCGTAACTCGAGCCTTTGAATCGCCAAAGGTTGGGGACCTGTCGGAAGACCTCGGTTCGTTGGGAATGGCGAACGCTCAAACAGGGCCGAGTAGGTCGCCAACCGATCGCTATCATATTTTGCGACCGCATGCGAAAGGTGGCTTGGGGCAAGTATCCGTGGCACAGGATACCGAACTCCATCGCGAAGTTGCGCTCAAAGAAATTCAACCTAGGTTCGCGGAGGACCCTGGAAGCCGAGGCCGATTTATGCTCGAAGCCGAAGTAACGGGTGGGCTTGAGCATCCTGGCATTGTTCCAGTCTATAGCCTCGGTAAAACGGCAAACGGAAATCCATTTTATGTGATGCGGTTTATTCGAGGCGATAGCCTGAAGGAAGCGATCGAACACCTACATAGCAAAGACAACGTGCTTTCGACCGATGAAAAAAAGATGACACTTCGGCGATTGCTGCGACGATTGATCGATGTGTGCAATGCGATTGAATACGCACACAGTCGCGGAGTTTTGCATCGAGACTTGAAACCCGGTAATGTCATGCTCGGCAAATACGGTGAAACGTTGGTCGTCGACTGGGGGCTTGCTAAAACCGGTCCAAGGTCAGAGACGCATCAGTCGGACAACGAAGCGACGTTTATACCTTTATCGGGGGATAGTTCAACTCAGACTCGGTTTGGATCTGTCGTTGGTACTCCAGCATATATGAGCCCAGAACAAGCAGAGGGTAATCTAAGCGCGCTTGGCCCAACGTCAGACGTATACGGACTGGGCGCGACCATGTACAGCATCCTCACCGGTGTAGCTCCCTTCGCCGATGTTTCGGGAAAAACGGTGTTGGAACGAGTGATCGCCGGACAAATCAAGCCGCCTCGCGAAATCAATCCGACGATTCCCGAAGCCTTGCAAGCCATCTGCCTAAAAGCACTGGCAAAAAATCAAAGCGATCGCTACCCCACCGCTGCTTCCTTAGCGCAGGACCTGGAGCTGTGGCTGAGCGACGAAACGGTTTCCGCATTTCGCGAACCATGGACCGACCGAGCTGTACGATTCATGCGCCGCCATCGCACGATGGCTATTTCATCGATAGCAGTCCTCTTGACGGCACTTTTGGCTTTGTTGGTGATCAATGCGCTCGTTCGCAATCAAAACGGTAACCTTAGAATTGAGAGGGACAAGGCGGAAGCAAGCCGCCAGGAAGCCATCCAGGAAAAGCTCCGAGCTGAAGAGAATCTCGGTGTTGCCCGGACAACGTCTCTCAACATGCTGACAACGGCGGAGGAACGATTGTCCGGTTCGTCGATTTCGTCGCAGACTGCTTTGTCATTGAGAATGATGCTCACGGAACAAGCGTACAAGAGCTTTCAAACGCTCTACGACCAGAACCAAAACGATAGCGATTTAGCTTTTGAATTTGCTCAGACCTCCCGGATTTCAGCCAATCTGAAGCGCCTCATTCGCGACCTAAAAAGCGCCGACGAGCAAATTGAGAAATCTCTGCGGATTCAACTACAAACACCTGTGGACCAGCTATCGCTCAAGCGCAAGGACTACTTGGCAGAAACCTATCGCGATATTGCCACTCTACGACGCCTCGAGGGGCGACTAGAAGATGCGGAGGTTGCACTCAAGGCAGGTACCGAACTGGTTAAAGAACTCCAAGCGAAAGAGCCTGAAAATCCTGCGTTTATGCGCACACTTGCTGTCATCGAAGTCGAAGAGATCGGTCTACACAGTGATCGATTGGAACTCGATCTTGCCTTGCAAAAAGCTAACAGTAGCGCAGCAACCTTTCAAAAACTAATAGACACTGAAATGTCCATACCAATGGATGCAATCGTGCTTCTGATTGCAAGGTCACGACAAATGCTGTTGCTATTCAAGCTTGGACGCCTCGACGAGGCAAAGGCAGCATATATTGAGGCGATTGCTTCGGGACGTGAATGGCAAGGCAAGCGGCCTGGCGATGACGACATTGCGCTACCGATTGCTCGAATCCTGTATTGGTCAGCCGAGCAACTCGTAAATGTCGAAGGTCCTAGCGACGATGCGGCCACACGCGTCGCTGAGGCCATTGCTATCTCTGACGATCTTGTTAAAAAACGTCTCCACGCTGGATACTTGTACGCGCAAGGGGATTCGTTAAGGGTTCAAGCAAAGATCCTTCGATTGCAAGGGAAGTTCGACGAAGCCGGAAACGCGATCGCCAAGTCCCAAACCATTCTTGAATCCCTGGTAAAAGTAGTTGACCGAAGCGACAACCGAGATTGCTTGGCAAAAACGTTGCATGAATTATCCATGCTAAAGCGAGATGAAAAAGACAAATCGGCATCGAGCGACTATTTGAAGGAAGCAGTCAACATGCAAACCGAAGCTTGTCGACTGTCACCCTCTAACGTCGAACTTCAAACTCATCTAGATGAGCTAAGAGCAGCATTGAATTCGACTAAAGCCAGCCTTTGATGCGAGGCATCGCGACAGTTTGGTTTTCGGCAACCGCTCAACCTATAATGTCCGGACCGCCTTGGGTTCCGCCGCCTCCTCCTGTCGGATTGTTGGTACCGGTCGATCCTACGTTGGCTAAGTCTGATGCGCATAGCTTTACTTCAGTGTCGGCGTCAAAATCGTCGAAAATTCCTGTCGCATTGATGAGTGTCCCGGATCCACCGCTGCTGTTCGTAATGGTGATCGACAACTCCACTAAGTCACGTCGCAAAAATGCGTCCGTCGGATTTGAGCTTGGGTCCATCATGACCACCGCACGGGCTCCTTTCTTGTTATCGGAAACGGAGTCAATCGTCCCTTGCCATTGGGCGGTGCCTGCTTTCACGACAACCTTGTCCCCTTCTGCCACATCAGTCGCCTTAAGCCAGAACGAACTCTTCCCGTTCATCTTCAAGGCACATATCAGTCCTAACACATTTGGGTTGGCCATAACAAAACACCTATTCAAAAACATGTGAGGGTACTAACTCAATTACATTTAAGACCTACTCTAACAGAAGTTCTCACAGTTTGCACGGTTTCAACCAGATAAACGCATCGCAGGAAACGGCTTCCTCTCGACCTTTTTGACCTTTGGGTGACCTTTGGGTGACACGGACCTTTGGGACCTTTGGGGACACCACCGAGACCGCAGGCACACAGCAGGGACACAGCATGTTTTCGGGTGTCTATCCCTTTCTTCGGCCTTATCGACGGAGTGAATCATGGCAAGATTGTCTAGCGACCACCGAAAACGATGGATCGAAGACAAACTCAAGCATCTTGCCGCCAATTTCGGTATTGATTTGCTTGCCTTTTCGTGTCTCTCAAACCACTTTCATCTCGTGCTTCGGTCAAGACCAGACGTTGTAAAAACTTGGGATGACACCGAGGTGGCTCGTCGATGGTGGTCGCTTTGCCCGAAGCGCAAGAAAAAAAGCGAAATCGATGGAATGAAGAATTGGATTCCAGTTGAGCCTACGGAGTGGGACCTGAATTCTATTCGAAACGATCCGGTCAAGCTGGCAGCCGTCCGATCCCGTTTGAGCGACATTTCTTGGTGGATGCGACTGCTCTGTCAGTACATCGCACTTCGAGCCAATGGTGAAGAAGGCAAGGGGCTTGGTCGATTTTGGCAAAGTAGGTTTAAGGCCGTTCGGATTCTTGACGAAGAGTCGCTACTGGCTTGCGCGGCCTATGTGGATTTGAATCCCATAAGAGCCGCATTGGCCGAAACCCTCGAAGCGAGTGACTATACGTCTGTTCAACGGCGGATCACGACTCTCAAGGAAAACGTCGTGGCCATCCAGGATTCGAACGCTTCGAATTCAGCAACGATCCCAAATCGAGCAGACGACTTCCTCAGCCCGATCTCAATCGACGAAAAGAACGACCCATTGTCTTCCCAGCCAAGTCGCAATGGAAAGCGTTGCAGCGACAAAGGTTTTCTCGCGTTGTCTGAGGCAGAGTATCTAACGATTCTGGATTGGATTGCTCGCGACACCGTTGCAGGCAAGCGGGGTCAAACCCCTGTAGGAGCTCCTCCTGTTTTTGAAAGACTAGGCATCGATGCTCAGGTGTGGTCCAGAATGGTTAAGAATTTTGGCCGCACATTCAAGAACGTGGCAGGAAAGCCAACGAGTATCGAGCAAGCTCGCAGCCTAAAATCGCGACGCAGATTCTACGTAAGCCGCGTTTAGTAATTCTTGGCAAGGCAGATCGAACCGAAACGTTGAGTACTCAAGCAAGAGTGCGCTAAGTACTGCGCCGACTCAGCCTGTCTTTGACCTCTTTTCGTTAATTGGGAACTTGGTTCTCAAATTCGGGCCTGGATTTCCATGAATTTAGAAAACCAGTTGAACGAAAGCGCCCGATAAATAAAGCCCCCCACACAAAAGTGCAGTGTCCCTTTGCTTTTACGTTAGGCCTGCCATCTCAACGCTTTTCTGAGATTCTTTGACCCTGTTTTGGTCGATGTCAGTCCCTTTGCCCTTCATCGCCTTATAATCGCGAACGGCCGTAATGATCATGATCGCGTCGCCGCAACCTGGGTCCATGACTACGTCTTCCTTGCCGATTTTTGCCAACTCGCACATATCCCTAACAACGCTCTCGGGGTCGGTACCCACCTGACACGGACGTCATCCTTGATCTTTCCGTCCTTCTTGGCAAGGTCCAACGTCAATTCCTCCCCAGCCTTAACAACAACATTTCGAACACGAAAGATTTCTGTGTAATTGTTGGGAACAATCTTTGCCTCGATTTTGTACTTGTACGTCGTGCCGGGTTCCAGTTGTGGCGTGATAAACATTCGATCACCATCCTGCGATTCCGCAACATCGACATCTTTTCCGTCAACCTTCAAGAAGGTCTTGGTCGGGAGCTCGGGGATTAGCAGTTTGATGGTCGCTTGCGCTTTCTTGTCCTGCGCGCTGGCAGCATTGGTGGCGAATCCAACCAGGAGGACAATGAAGGCAACGAAAAAATATGGGCGAGAAGTCATCATCATGCATCTCCGCGTAGGGATTTTATATCGTCTGCTTTTGTCAGGGAGTATGCGATTCTAAGGCGTAACGGCAAAATTCAGCGAGGTGGTGCGGTTTACTCAGCGCAAGTCAAACACGGTCGATCGAGCCTTTCGCTGTAGACACTCATTTTGCAAGCCCGCCTTGATCGACTACAATCGCTAATCATGAGGAACATATCATGCTAATCGACATTCCGCAAGAATTTGAATCCTTTGTCGCCTCGTTGGTGGCAAGACGTCGTTTTCTTTCTGAGCACGAAGTCTTGGCCGAAAGCTTACGACTATTGCAAGCACGAGAATCGTTGGCAGAGGAAATCCAGAAAGGCTTCGAGCAAATTGATGCAGGGGAAAGTATTAATGGGCCGTTAGCATTCGATAAACTACGTGCTCGCCTTGGAGAGCGGCTTGGATCGTAACCATGGCAACGTTTGTTTTATCCACTGAAGCTGAGATCGACATTGCAGGGATAATTGAGTACATAGCAAAACGAAACGTTGCAGCAGCCATCAAGATGCTTAATCGAATTCAGGAGGCATGCCAAATGCTGGCAGATAATCCAGAACTCGGCGAAGTGCGTAAGGGATTTGGTGTGCCGAACTGTCGGTCATTCACAGTAAGTCGGTACGTAGTATTTTTTCGTTCCAACAGTGACGGCATCGATGTCGCACGAATTTTTGACGCAAGCCGCGATCTTTGACATAAGGCGTTTGACCGACGAACAGCAAATCGAGCGTTTACGAAGCGCTTGGCTGGTATCTTCGAGGGTGGTGCAACTACTTTTCGCTGGTCGAGATCAAAACGTTTTACGTCAACCTAGATAAATGGGTCCGTCATCGCATCCGAGCATGTTATTGGAAGCAATGGCGCAAGGCAGGGGCGCGAGCCCGAAACCTAATGAAACTCGGCTTATCGCGAGAGGATGCGGTGCCATTAGCATCTAGCTCCCGTGGTCCTTGGTTTATGTCGAAGTGTCGGGGCG